>JAEWIV010000153.1 GCA_023386865.1 Pseudomonadota bacterium | reverse complement strand
TGGTGAGGGGGGTCTTTTTCATGCGCAGAATCCATGGAGAAACCAGCGGGCCGCCGGCCGGCCATTGGCCGCCATCCGGTAGGGTCCGTCGCGGAACAGCCAGAAGCGACCGCCGTCGTCGTCCTCGACCCGGTAGTAGTCGCGATAGGGCGGCACGATGTTGGCCGGCGGCCGGCTGCCGTCGGGACGCGGCCGCCACCATTCGTCGGCCACGCGCTCGGGCCCTTCGGCGCGCACGATGCGATGGGCATGCTGGCACCAGTGGAAGACCGAGGGCGGATCGTCGGGCACATGCGCCATGACGTCGACCGGCTCGGGCCGCTGCAGCAGTCGTGTCGGTCGCGCGCCCTTCATTCCCGCCGCGCGCTGCCAGGCGCCGGCTGCAGCGGGCTGGGCTGCGGCGCCGGTCGTCTGCACGCGCTCGGGCAGATGGCTGTCGCGTGGCAGCAGGCGCACGACGTTCTCGGCGCCCAGTCGCAAGGCCAGGCGGTCGGCGAGATCGATGGTGCCGTCCTCGCCCAGGGAAGCCGCGATCGCGCCCGAATCGGGCAACGCATCCTGCGTGCCGCTCCAGGACTCGACTTCGGGGGCGGCGAGAATCATCAGCTCGACGCCGAAGCCGGGATCGAGCTCGCCGAGCTTCTCCTCGAACAGTTTCATCAGTCGGGGATTGTCGCGGTTGGGCCGGCTGGTGCCGATCGACGTGCGGTCGACCGACCCGTCGACGCGATAGAGCGCGATCTCGAGCTTGCGTGCGCCGACGCCTGCCAGCTCGAACTGCCGGCAGAGGGCGGCCAGCAGGCGGCTGGTCGCGGCGGCGATGTCCTCGGGTCGGCCGATCGGTTCGACGAAGGCGAGTCGCGTGCGGAAGGCGGGCGGCGTGCGGCGCGGCTCGATGGGCTCGACGACCGTGCCCAGCGCCTGGTCGAGCCGGGTGAGCGGCTGGTCGCCGAAGCGCCGGGCCAGCGGGGCGCGCGGCAGGGGATAGAGATCGCCGATGCGGCGCAGGCCAAGCTTCAGGAACGTCTCCACGATCGGCGCGTCGAGCCGCAACCCCTCGACCGGCAACGAGGCGAGTGCCTGGCGATGCCCGCGCGAGGGGCAGAAAAGATCGGCCTGGCGTTCGGCAAAGCGCGCCAGCGCCCAGGCCGCGCCGGCAGTGTCGGCCATCGCCGCGCGGCAGGTGAGATCGTGGCGCGTCAGGCGTTCGGTGAGGTCGGCCAGCAGCGCGCGCTCGCCCGCTTCGCCCTGGCCGAAGAGATGGGCGCAGCCGCTGACGTCGAGCAGCAGGCCGGCATCGCCGCCGAAGCCGCCGGTGCTGCAGGCTTCCACGCCTTCCTCGGCGAGGGCGCCGCCCAGCGGATCGACCGCCACCCAAGGCGTGTAGCGGTCGCACCAGTTGGCCAGGGTCTCGATCAGGCGATGGTCGGCCTGCGGTTCGCCCGGCGTCGTGACCAGGTCGGGCACGAGCGCGCGTGCATCGGCCAGCCGCATGTGCGGGCGCAGGCCGGCGGTGCGGGCATGCGGATTGACCGCAATCAGACGCGGACAGCCTTCCAGCCAGACGACGGTGGCGGCGGCCCTAGCTGACCAGTCTTTGCTCGCTCTCGCGAGTCGATCCGTGGAAAGCTTGGGGAACCACAGAGAGACAATGCGCTTCATCGTTCCACTCCAGGAGCCAGGTGGGTGTTTCGGTGACGGAGGGGGCGCCGAAACGATTGCGTCTGAGCTCGATGCGCCAGCGCGATGCGCCGACGTCGTTGAGGCCGGGCGTCGAATGCGTGGCGGCCGAAGCGATGCGCCAGCGCGTCGTGCACACGCTTTGTGGCGGCGCGGGCTGTCCGCGCAGCAGCAGGGCCGGCACGCCGCTCTTCTCGGCGGCGAGCGACAGGCGGCGGCCGGCGGTGAGGTCGGTCGCGCGCTCGCGCGTATGTGACTGCGCGAACTCGCCCAGCACCGCCGCCATGCCGGGGCAGCGCAGGCCTTCTTCCATGGCCCAGAACAGGTCCTCGTCGCGTCGCACCGTGACCATCAGCAGCCGCGCCGGATCGAACCAGGCGGCGAGCCCGGCGGCATAGGGCGGCGCATCGGACGCGCCGAAGGGGCGGCGGCACCACAGCAGCGTCCCGTTGGGTCTGAGCGTGCCGAAGCGGCCGAGGAGATGAGCGGCAAAGCCCAGTGCCGCGCCGTCGTGCGAGGCGACGCGGCCGGACGGCGTGGGGCCCGCTTCGATTTCGTGCAAGGCGCCGGTCAGCAGACCATTGCCGGGCAGGAGAGTGTCGATCGCCGGCACACCCAGCGGCACGGCCTGTTGGCCGGCGCGCCCGGCGCTGTGCGCGCGTTCCAGGCGACGGACCTTTTCACGCAAATCCGCTGCGACCGGACCTGCCGCATCGTTGGCAGCAGAGGGAGCAAAGGCATTCGGGGAAATGACGGGCATCGCCCCCTCGAATAGTTAGATGATGCGGTGGGGATTAATTGTTCTTGTTTTGTTCTAAGCCTCTCGAGGCAAGGAGTCAACGAGAGTCAGCGATGCAGTCGGGCGTTGAATTCTTTCGCACCGTAAGGGAGCATCGCCCCACAACTAATGGTATCCTTCTTTATGGTATCGCTACTAATCATAGGCGATGGCACCAGGTTTGCGCTCAGGCCTTAGTTACGTTTAACGTAACTATTACGAACGATAATCATCGGGACTTGGCCGGTTGATCGTCTCCTTTGCCGACAGGCGTACAGCCGCAATCTTCGCCGGTTACGCGCCACGTAAAGGAATCTCCCAGCGTCTCGCGGCCGAGGCTCTGCAAAGATGCAGCAGCTGCATGCGGCGACGGCATTGACCGATCTTCGCACACCGCCGGGTAATCGCCTGGAAGCTTTGAAGGGAGATCGCAGAGGACAGTTCAGTATTCGCGTCGACCGTCAGTGGCGGCTGTGCTTTCGCTGGATTGGCAGCCATGCCCATGACGTCGAGCTTGTCGATTATCACGACTAGGAGATGACCATGACCATCCGCCGAGAGGATATCGATGCCGGCCGGATCGACTTTTCCGATATCGCCGGACCGGAGCGCGTCCCTCTCACCCATCCCGGCACGATGCTTGCGAAGCAGTACCTCAAGCCGCTGCGCATCACCCCCTATCGCCTGGCCAAAGAGATCAAAGTGCCGCTCAACCGCATAACCGCGATCCTCGCCGGCAAGAGAGCCATCACTCCGGACACAGCGCTGCGCCTGGCGCGTTACCTCGGGACAACGCCGGCCTTTTGGATCAATCTTCAGTCCCACTACGACCTTGAGACGGCGCGCCGCCGCAACGAGCGGCGTATCCTCGCCGACGTGACGCCGCTGGCTGCGTGAAGGAGGTCCGATGATGCTGCGTCTTCCGCTGCTGGCCCTGCTCACCGCCGCCTTCGCCCTGATCGCGGGACCCGTTCTGGCACGCTGCTCGCAGAACGTGGCGGGGCTGGAACGGCTCGGCATCCGCGTCGCCTCGCTCGGGGGCGTGCCGTTCGCCGCCGGCAGCTCGCCGAGCCGCGCCATCATCACCTTCCTCGGCCATTCGAGCTACCAGATCGACACGCCGCAGGGCGTGCGGGCCATCACCGACTACAACGGCGTCAACGGTTTCGGCCGCAAGCCCGACATCGTCACCATGAACAACGCGCACTCCACGCACTTCACCGACGAGCCGGAGGAGGGCATCGCCTACGTGCTGCGCGGCTGGCCGTCCAAGCCCGGCGAGACCGAGGCCAAGCACGATGTGCAGCTGAAGGACATGAAGGTGTGGAACGTGCCGACCAACGCCCGCGACTGGGGCGGCAACTCGGCGCGCATCAACGGAAACTCGATCTTCATCTACGCCATCGCCGATCTCTGCATCGCCCATCTCGGCCATCTGCACCATCGCCTGACCAAGGAGCATCTCGACGAGCTCGGCCGCATCGACGTGCTGATGGTGCCGATCGACGGCGCCTACACCATGGGCATGCCGCTGATGGTCGACGTGATCAAGCAGATCCAGCCGAAGATCGTGCTGCCCATGCACTACTGGGGCCGCGCCCAGGTCAACCGCTTCGAAAGCCTGATGTCCGAGCTCGATGCCGACTTCGTCTGGCCCGACCGGCGCACCATCGAGGTCGTGCGCGAGGAGCTGCCCGAGAAGCTCACCGTCATGGTGGTCGGCGGCAACGGCGGCGATTGACCCTCGGGGGCCATCTCGCCCGCTGGGATCTCGTTCCCGACGGCGAGCCGATCGAGACACCTTCGTCGCTGCTGCTCGCGGTGCGCTGCAACGGCGCGCCCGCCATGCTCAAGATCGCGCGCGAGGAAGAGGAGCGCCGCGGCTTCGCCGTGATGGCGTGGTGGGAGGGCGACGGCGCGGCGAAAGTCCTGGCTCGGCACGGCGAAGCGTTGCTGCTCGAACGAGCCACCGGAGCGCGCTCGCTCGCGGAAATGGTCGCTGCCGGCCAGGACGATGAGGCAAGCCGCATTCTTTGCAACGTGGCGGAACGTCTGCATGCGCCCCGTGCCGGACCGCGGCCGGACCTCGTGCCTCTGACGCGCTGGTTCGAGGCTCTGGCGCCCGCCGCGCGGACCCACGGCGGCTTGCTCGCCGAGGCGGACCAAGTGGCCCGGGCGCTGCTGGCCGATCCGCGCGACGTCGTGGTGCTGCATGGCGACATTCACCATGGCAACGTCCTCGATGGCGGCGAGCGCGGCTGGCTCGCGATCGATCCCAAGGGACTTTGGGGCGAGCGGACATTCGACTTCGTCAACATCCTGCGCAATCCTGATGCCGTGGTGGCGCTGGCTCCGGGCCGCTTCGACCGTCAGGTGGAGGTGCTGGCTGCTGCTGCATCGGTCGACCGACGGCGTCTCCTCGACTGGACGCTGGCGTTCGCCGGCCTGTCGGCGGCGTGGCATCTGGCCGAGGGAACGCCGGCCGATCTCGATTTCAAGATCGCTGCTCTTGCGGCTGCATGAGGACAAACGGAGGAAACCATGCGTGGCGTCACCTTCCCCGGCGAACGTGCTGTCGAGATCATGAACTTCCCCGATCCCACGCCAGGGCCGGGCGAGGTGGTGCTCGAGATGAAGGCGTCGGGCATGTGCGGGTCCGATCTGCATCAGTACCGGCGGCCCAGGAACGTGCCGCGCGCGGGTACCGGCATCCCGCCGAGCGCCGATCCCGTCATTGCCGGACACGAGCCGTGCGGCGTGGTCGTCGCCGTAGGGTCCGGCGTCGCGGCCGCCGAAGCCAAGGTCGGCGACCGCATGATGGTGCATCACTACCAGGGCTGCACCCAGTGCAGCCATTGCCGCTCGGGCTGGCAGCAGCTCTGCCAGGAGGTGCCGGTGAAGGTCTACGGCAACAACGCCCATGGCGGCCATGCCAAGTACCTGAAGGTGCCGGCCAACACGATGGTGCCGTTGCCCGAAGCCTTGAGCTACACGGCGGGCGCCGCCATCTCCTGCGGCTCCGGCACCGCCTACGGCGCGCTGAGACGCATGAACCTCTCCGGCCGGGATACGATCGCGATCTTCGGCCAGGGGCCGGTGGGACTCGCCGGCACGCAGTTCGCCAAGGCGATGGGCGCCCGCGTGATCGCGCTCGACACCAACCCGCAGCGGCTGGAGCGCGCCCGCGAATTCGGCGCCGACGAGCTGATCAACCCGGGCTCGAACGATCCGGTCGCCGCGATCAAGGAGCTGACGGGCGGCAAGTACGCCGACCTGACGCTCGACACCTCGAGCAACCGCGACGCCCGGCTCAACGCCATCCGCAGCACCAAGGTCTGGGGCACCATGTGCTTCGTGGGCGAGGGCGGGGACGTGACGATCGACGTCAGCCCGCACCTGCTGCGCCGCCAGATGACTCTGATCGCGTCGTGGACGTTCTCCACGGTGATCCAGGCGGAGTGCGCGGCGTTCTGCGTCGAGCGCAGGATCGACGTCGACCGCCTGTTCACGCACCGCTGGTCGCTCGAACAGGCGGACGAGGCTTATAAGCTGTTCGACAAGCAGGCGGACGGCAAAGGCGTCTTCCTGATGTGACCGTCAGATCCGGAGATTGACGCGCGCCAGGTCGATCACCTGGGCGGCGCGGCCGTCCATCACGGCCTTCAGCAGGAACAGGTTGAAGTTCAGCGCCTGGCCGATCGTCGCCTTGGGCGGCATGGCGAGCTCCTGGCGCGCGCTCACGACGTCGACCAGGGCGGGGCCGTCGTGGCTCAGTGCCTCGCGCAATGCCGCGTCGAGGTCGCCCGGCGCCTCGACGCGCACGCCCTTGATCCCCATGGCCTCGGCCATGGCGGCGAAGTTCGGGTTCTTGAGATCGCAGCCGACGTCGAGGAAGCCGCTCGCCTTCATCTCCATCTCGACGAAGCCCAGGGTGCCGTTGTTCAGCACCACGACCTTCACCGGCAGGCCGAGCTGGGAGAGGCTGATGAAGTCGCCCATCATCATCGAGAAGCCGCCGTCGCCCGACATCGACACGACCTGGCGCCCGGGGAATGCCGCCTGCGCCCCGATCGCCTGCAGGAGCGCGTTGGCCATCGAGCCGTGGTTGAACGAGCCGATCAGCCGGCGCCTGCCGTTCATCGTGAGGTAGCGCGCCGCCCACACGGTCTGGGTGCCGACGTCGCAGGTGAAGACGGCGTCGTCGCTGGCGAGCTCGCTCAGCAGCCGCGCGACATATTGCGGATGGATGATCTTGCCGCCAGGATTGCCCTCGGCGAGCTTGTCGAGATCGGCGCGCGCCTTGACGTAGTGGGCGCGCGCCGCGTCGAGGAACTTCGCGCTGGTCTTCTTCTTGAGCTTGGGCAGGAGCGCGATCACCGTCGCGAGCACGTCGCCCACCACGCCCAGCGACAGATGGCAGCGATTGCCCAGGCTCTCGGCGCGGATGTCGACCTGCGCCACCGTGGCGCCCTCGGGATAGAACTGCCGGTAGGGGAAGTCGCAGCCCAGCAGCAGCAGCGTGTCGCACGCCTTCATGGCGGCATAGCCGGACGAGAAACCGATCAGGCCGGTCATGCCGACATCGAACGGATTGTCGTACTCGACATGCTCCTTGCCGCGCAGCGAATGCACGATCGGCGCGTTGAGCAGTCCCGCCAGCTTGACGATCTCGGCGTGGGCGCCGGCGCAGCCTGCGCCGCACATCAGGGTGATGCGCTCGCCGTCGTTCAGGATCTTCGCCAGGGCATCGATGTCGGCCTCCGACGGCATCACCACCGGCGGCTTGGGCGCCAGCCACGTGGCGGCCTTGGCGTCGGTCGGCTGCAGGGCGATGTCGCCCGGGATCACGATCACCGCCACGCCGCGCTCGGCGACGGCGATGCGGATCGCCTTCTCGAGGATGCGCGGCATCTGGTCGACGTTGGAGACCAGCTCGACATAGTGCGCGCACTCGGCGAACAGGTGCTCGGGATGCGTCGCCTGGAAATACGCGCCGCCGATCTCGGCGCTGGGGATGTGGGCGGCGATCGCCAGCACCGGCACGCGGCTGCGCTGGCAGTCGAACAGGCCGTTGATCAGGTGCAGGTTGCCGGGACCGCAGCTGCCGGCGCAGACCGCGAGCTCGCCGGTGAGTTCGGCGTCGGCCGCGGCCGCGAACGCCGCCGCCTCCTCGTGGCGCATGTGGACCCAGTCGATCTTCTTCTGCTTGCGCAGCGAGTCGGTGAAGCCGTTCAACGAATCGCCGACCACGCCGTATATCCGCTTCACGCCGGCCACGGTCAGGGTCTCGGCCATCAGGTCGGCGACGGTTGGCATCGGGGGCTCCATTGTTGGGATTTCGCGCCGACTATCGCATGCTGGGCGCGCATCGCTCCAGTGGCGCTCCTATGAAATGATCGCTCGCAGCTTGCCATGGGCGAGGTGCAATGCTGCCTCGACGTCATCGGCGTCATGACCTTCGGCGAAGAGGAAGCCGAGATAGCGGTCGCCCCACGGCAAGGGCCGTATCGTCTGGCCGATCGGGATGGTGATCGACAGACCCGTGATGCCGGGGACGGCGCGCGCCTCGGCCTGCCCCTCGATGCCCTGCAACACCCCGCGGCGCTCGACCGGCAGCATCAGCACGCCGGACGCGCCGGGCGGCGGGGCGGGGTCGATATCGGCGCCGAGCGCATTCATCAGGATCATCATCTCGAGGCTGACGCCGTCGCGGAAACCGAGCGAGCGCGAGCAGAGGCCGCCGATCGAGCGTGCGGCGAGTTCCAGCATGACCGGCCGTGCCCTGCCGGTCCTTTCGTCGATGCGCAGCTCGGCGTGGATCGGGCCGTGACGCAGCCCGAGCGCCTGGGCCGCCTTCTCTGCAAGGGCCGTCGCCGCGGCGAGCGTCGGCGCGGACTGCCGCGACGGCGTGACCAGCAGGGTCTCCTCGAAGGTCGGGCCATCGGGCGTGTCGGGCTTGTCGAAGATCGCCGTGACGGCGAGCGAGCCGTTGGTCAGCAGTCCGTCGATGCTGAGCTCCCATCCGGGAACATATTCTTCGATCAGGATCGGCTCGTTCGCCGACCGGCCGCTGTCGGCGAGGATGGCGCGGATCTCCGCCATCGCGGCCGTCAGGGCCGCCTCGTCGTCGGCGCGCAGTACGCCGCGGCTCGCGCTCAGCGACACCGGCTTGGCCACGCAGGGAAAAGCAAGGCGAGGCGCATCGTCGCCGCCCGCGACGATCTGGAATCGCGGCTGGGAAACGGCGGCGCCCGCCCACAGCCGGCGTTGCATCGACTTGTCGGCAGCGGCTGCGACGGCAGCGGGCGTATTTCCCAGGAGGCCGAGCTCGGCGCTCAGCCGCGCCGCGAGCGGCAGCATGTCGGAATCGACGGCAACCACCGCGTCGATGCGACCGACGGTCGACAGGAGGCGGCCGACGCTTGCGTCAAGGTCGGTCGGGTCGACGCGCACGACCGGGTTGCTGCCCAGCGGCAGGGCGCCGTCGCTGCCGATGACGACATCGAGCGCGAGCCGCTTGGCGGCGTCGACGAAGTCGGTCGCCCGGTAGGTGATCGGCGGCACCAGAAGCAGGACGCGCTTGCCCTTGACGCTCTCCGCCGCAGCGCTCATCGCTTCGCCGCGGAAAAGAACGGGTCACGGCCGGCTTCGTGATCCGTGATGTCGATCAGCCCGACGACACCCGGCACCTGCTCCCGCAACAGGGGCTCGATGCCCTGACGCAGCGTCACCTCGGCCAGGCTGCAGCCCTGGCATCCGCCTTCCAGGCGAAGCCGGACCCAGCCATCCTCCACCGTCACGACGCTGGCATGCCCGCGGTGGGCGGCAATGATGGGATTGATGGCGCGATCGAGCACGCCGCGCACGAGATCAGCCATGTCGTTCGTGGCGCCGCTTTCCGGCGCACCGGCGGCCGGGCCGACGATCCGTACCGCCGTGACCTCCGGGACGGCGCGACGGATCAGAGCTTCGATGCGGCCCCTCAGCGGCAGGGCGGCGCCGGGAGAGCCTGTGATCTCCAGCACGACGGTGCCGCCTTCGCCGCCTAGGACGCGGATCTCGCCGCCACGGGCGATCACCGACGGCAGGATGCTGACCTGCAGGGCGGCGGCGACCTTGTCAGCGATTGCCACGCAGCGCCGCCTCCAGGTCGGCGATCAGGTCCGATGGCGATTCGATTCCGATCGACAGGCGCAGCAGGTCGTCCGGGACCGGGGAGGACGGACCCTCCATGCTGCTGCGGTGCTCGATCAGGCTCTCCACGCCGCCGAGCGACGTGGCGCGCTTGAAGACCTTGACCTTCGCCAGCACCGACTTTGCCGGCTCGAGCCCGCCGGCGAGGCGGACTGACAGCATGCCGCCGAATCCGCCGGTCATCTGCCGAGCCGCGATTGCATGGCCGGGGTGGGACGCCAGGCCGGGATAGAGCACGGCGCCGAGCGCCGGATGCTTCTCGAAGTGCCGGGCGATCGCGAGGGCGGACTCCGAGGCGCGCTGGACGCGCAGGAACAGGGTCCGCATGCCGCGGACCAGAAGCCAGGCCTCGAACGGTCCCGGAACGGCGCCGCCGGTCCGTCGCCAGGAACGGATCCTCTGCCAGAACGGATCGTTGCGCGCGCTCAGCACCGCGCCGGCAACGACATCGCTATGGCCGTTGAGATACTTGGTGGCGGAGTGCACGACGAGGTCGGCGCCGAGCTCGATCGGCCGCGTGAGCACGGGCGTGGGCACCGTGTTGTCGACCGCGACCCGCGCGCCGGCGGCGTGGGCGAGGGCGCAGACGGAACGGAGATCGGTGACGTCCCAGGTCGGGTTTGCCGGCGTCTCCACCCATACCAGCCGCGTCGCTCCCGGCCGGATGGCTGCCCCGACGGCCTCGGGATCGGACATGTCGACGAACTGCACATCGAGGCCCCAGGACAGGCCGAACTCGGCCAGCCATTTGCGGACGCCCCAATAGAGCATCCGGGAGACCACGACATGATCGCCAGGGATCAGCGATTGGAAGACCGCCGTGGCCGCCGCCATGCCTGACGCGAACAGGATGCATCCCCCGGCGGCGCCTTCGAGCAGCGCCAGCATGCGCTCGGCCTGCTCGTAGGTCGGATTGCCCGCCCGCGAATAGCCGCGACCCTGGTGGTAGGAGCCGTCCGCCGTCTGCTCGAAATTCGTCGAAAGGGTGAGCGGCGGCGCGAGAGCGCCGGATGCCGGATCGATCTCGCCCAGCGCCTGCGCGATCAACGTCTCCGGCGACAGGTTCGGGTCTTTCATGGCGCTGCTCCAGTGGAGCCCACGACTATCTCACGCGACGGCCCTTCTCGAAACCCGACAGGAACTGCACGAGGTTGCGCCCGAGATCGTCGCTGAGGTAGCCGCCTTCCTGAACCAGCACGGTCGGCAGGCCGAGGCCTGCGATCCTTTCGGCCATGGCGTGGAAGCCTGCGCCGCTCACCTTGAGGCCCTGCAGCGGATCGCTTTCGCTGGCATCGAGTCCCAGAGCGACGACCAGCGCCGTCGGCGCGAAGTCGCCGATGCGGCCCAGCGCCTTGTCGCCCGCGGCAAGCCATGGCGCATCTCCCGAACCCACCGGCAATGGCAGGTTGAGATTGAAGCCGTGCCCCCTGCCGACGCCGGTCTCGTGGGCGTGGCCCCAGAAGTAGGGGTAGTAGTGGTCGGGATCGGCATGGATCGAGACCGTCAGCACGTCGTCGCGCTCGAAGAAGATGCCCTGCGTGCCGTTGCCGTGGTGGACGTCGACATCGAGCACGGCGACGCGCCGATGCTCCTGGCGCAGGCGCTGGGCGGCGACCGCGGTGTTGTTCAGGAAGCAGAAGCCTCCCGCCATGTCGGCATAGGCATGATGCCCCGGCGGCCGGCAGAGGGCATAGGCCTCGCGCGCGTCCGCGAGCACGAGGTCGGCGGCGGTCGCCGCCGATTCGCTGGCGGCGAGGGCGGCGTCCCAGGTATGCGGGCCGATCGGGCAGGCGAGGTCGATCTGGTGCCAGCCGGCGCGTCCGGCCAGCGCCTTGGGATAGGTCGCGGGGTAGCGCGCCGGATGGACATTGGGCACGACCTCGGCCGAGGCGTTGGGCAGCTTGGCCCACTCGCGGGCGATGGTCTTGAGGAAGTCGATGTACTCGGGCGTATGCACGGTCTCGGCGGGCTCCGAGCCGTAGCTCTTGGCGGCGACGATCTCGTGGCCTGCGCCCCTGACCGCGGCCAGCATCCGGTCGGCGCGCTCCGGCTGCTCGGCGCTGCGCTGCTTGACGCCGCGCACGAAGAAGGTCTGCGGATCGTGCTGGGCGTGCTTGTCGGAGTAGACGATCTTCATGGGGCTGCGACGGCCTTGGCGTTCTTGAGGGTTGCGATCTCGGCATCGCTATAGCCCACTTCACGCATGATCTCGACAGTGTGCTCTCCCACCCCGGGCGACTTGCGCCGCGTCTCGACCGGCGCCTCGGACAGCTTGATCGGATTGTTGGGCGATTTCACCGGGCCGATGCCCGGATAGTCGATCTCCAGAACGCTGCCGCGTGCCTTGGCGTGCGGGCTCACCATGGCCTCGCTGATCCGGTAGGCGGCCGAGCAGGCCATGCCGGCGGGGATCAGCCGGTCCAGAAGCTCGTCGCAGGTGTGTTGCAGGAAATACGCCTCGATCATCGGCTCGAGGATGGCGCGGTTGGCGACGCGATCGGCGTTGGTGGCGAAGCGCTTGTCCTCCAGCCAGTCCTTCTTGCCGAGCGCGGTGCAGAAGATCTTCCAGAAGGCGTCGTTGGTGCCGGCGATGAAGATCGGCTGGGTCCTGGTCGGGAACACGCGCAAGGGGCAGATGATGGAGTTCGAGGTGCCCATGCGGATGGGATCCTCGCCGGTCAGGCCGTGGTTGGTGATCCAGTGGCTCATCAGGTGCATGCCGACGTCGAACAGCGACAGGTCGAGGCGCTGGCCGCGGCCGGTCTTGTGGCGCGCCAGCAGGGCGAAGGCGATGCCGGCGGCGCAGAACGAGCCGGTCGAGTAGTCGATCGCCGCGGTACCGACGCGGCACATCTCGCCGCCGTCGGGCCCCGTCGCATCCATCAGGCCGATCTCGGCCTGGATGCACGGATCGTAGCCGGCGCGGCTCGAGTAGGGGCCGGTCTGGCCGTAGCCCGACACCGAGGCGTAGACCAGCCGGGGGTTCTCCTTGGAGAGCGTGTCCCAGCCGAAGCCCAGCTTGTCGATGACGCCGGGCGTGAAGGCTTCCATGAACACGTCGGCCCGGCGGGCGAGCCGCATCAGCACCTCGCGCCCACCCTCGGTGCGCAGGTCGAGCGCCAGCCCGCGCTTGTTGCGGTTCATCGACGGCACCCAGGCGCCGCCGAAATGCGGGCGGAAGTGCTCGCCGTGCAGCGGCTCGACCTTGATCACGTCGGCGCCCATGTCGCCCAGGATCTGGCCGGCGGTGGGGCCGGCGATGACCTGCGTGAGGTCGAGGACGAGGGTGTCGGAGAGCGGAAGCATGTTTTGAATCGTTTCCCTGGAGCAAAGACCCCTGACCCATAGACGGGCCAGCGATATTCGACCAGCCTTTGCCTAGGCGCCCAGCAAACGTCTGGCCATCAAGGCGCGCATGTCACGCCTTCCGTCGGCGATCATGTGGATGAAGACCTGGTTGCCTGTGATCCGATAGACGATCCGGTACGGTTTGAAGTGGACTTCGCGGAACGAGCGGTCACCAAGCGCCAGCAGGTCTTGCGGATGGTTGCCGCGCTCGGGAAACAAGGTCAGCGACGAGAAAGCTTTCTCGATCCGGCGTCCGACATGCTCTGCCTTGTCGGGTCCGCCATGCAGCGCAAGGCAATGGGCGATGTCTTCAAGATCGAGAACGGCATTTTCGGTCAGGACGACCTTGAAGCGCCTCACTCGCTGGCCTTCGTCTGCTTGATCCGTTCCCGGAAGCGCCGCATCGCCGTCGAGACCGAAACCGTCTTGCCCTCTTTCACCTGCTGATCTCCGAGGGCAAGTATCTTGAGCATGGCTAACGTCTCTTGCGTTTGCTCATATGATGCAATGTCCTGGATGACGGCGGTGGCTTCGCCGTTCTGCGTGATGATCAAGGGTCCGTCACCCTCTGCCAGACCGCGCACGACCTTTGCGGCATTGGCCTTGAGGTAGCTGATCGGCTTGATCCGGCTGGCGTATTTCATGTTAGGCTCATTCCCACTGTGGACCGAATTTAGTCTCTTAATAGTCCTTCTTCAACGTGAGTTCCCAATCATGAAAATCGCCGACCGCCCCAACCTCAAGATCGATCCCGACCGCCTGTGGTCGAGCCTGATGGAGCTGGGCCAGATCGGCGGCACCGAGAAGGGCGGAGTTTGCCGCATCGCGCTGACCGATCTCGACCGCCAGGGGCGCGATCTGTTCGTCGCCTGGGCCAAGGCCGCGGGCTGCACCATCAAGGTCGACCAGCTCGGCAACATCTTCGCCCGCCGCGAGGGCCGCGACCCGTCGAAGGCGCCGGTCATGACCGGCTCGCATCTCGACACCCAGCCGACCGGCGGCAAGTTCGACGGCGCCTATGGCGTGATGGCCGGGCTCGAGGTGCTGCGCGTGCTGCACGATTCTGGCTACGTCACCGAGGCGCCGTTCGAGGTCGCGGTGTGGACCAACGAGGAAGGCTGCCGGTTCGCGCCGGCGATGGTCGCCTCGGGCGTGTTCGGTGGCGCCTTCACGCTGGAGCACGCGCTGTCGATCAAGGACCGCGACGGCGTGAGCTTCGGCGAGGCGCTGAAGCAGATCGGCTACGACGGCAAGGAGCCGGTCGGCGGCCGCGCGGTCGGCGCCTTCTTCGAGGCGCATATCGAGCAGGGGCCGATCCTCGAACGTGAGAGGAAGACCATCGGCGTCGTCACCGGCGCGCAGGGCCAGCGCTGGTACGAGATCTCGTGGACCGGCATGGAAAGCCACGCCGGCACCACGCCGATGGAAGGCCGGCGCGACGCGCTGGTCGGCGCGGCCGAGCTGATCGTCGAATGCCGCCGGATCGGCAATAGACCCGACGGCCGCGCCACCATCGGCGTGATCGAAAGCCAGCCGCAGTCGCGCAACACCATCCCGGGCCGGGTGTTCATGACGGTCGATTTCCGCCATCCCGACAACGACGAGCTGACGAAGATGGACGCCGAGATGCGCGCCGCTGCGGCCGATATCGCCAAGCGCCATCGCCTGGACGCGGAGATCGAGCAGATCTGGTACTTCCCGCCGTCGCCCTTCGCCAAGGAGCTGGTCGAGTCGGTGCGCCGCGGGGCGGAGCAGGCGGGCTATGCCCATATGGACATCGTGAGCGGTGCCGGCCATGACGCCTGCTACGTATCGCGCGTGGCGCCTACCGCGATGATCTTCGTGCCGTGCAAGGACGGCATCAGCCACAACGAGATCGAGGACGCGGACAAGGCCGACATCGGCGCGGGCGCGCAGATCCTGCTGCAAGCGATGGTCGAACGGGCCAATTCGTGAAATCGGGGCTGGTATCGACCGCCACCGCGGCGCTGGTCGCGACGGTGGCGGGCGTCGGCGGCACCTTGCCTGTCGTGCTGGCCGCGGCCGACGCGGTCGGCGCCACGCCGGCGCAGGCGAGTTCGTGGGTGTCGGGGCTGGGCGTAGCCACCGCCGTCTCGGCATTGCTGCTGAGCGTGCGCTACCGCATGCCGATCATCACCGCCTGGTCGACGCCGGGTGCGGCGCTGATCGCCTCGAGCTCGGGCGCGCCGGGCATGCCCGCCGCCGTCGGCGCCTTCGTGCTGGCCGCCGTCTTGATCCTGCTGACCGCCGCCATCAGGCCGCTCGGCCGGTTGATCGAGCGCATCCCGGCCAGCATCGCCTCGGCCATGCTGGCCGGCATCCTGCTGCGCCTGGTCGTGGCGATGTTCGAGCATGTGCCGGGCGCACCGTTGCTCGTGCTGTCGCTGATCGCGCTGTTCCTGGTGGCGCGTCTCGTGGTGCCGACGCTCGCCTCGCTGATCGTGCTGGTGGCGGGCGCGTTGCTGGCGACGGCGCTCGGCCTGGTGAAGCCACTGCCGGCCGTTGGCCTCTCGCATCCCGAGCTGGTGGTGCCGGCCTGGGATCTCGCGACGCTGATCGGTCTCGGCGTGCCGCTCTATCTCGTCACCATGGCGTCGCAGAACCTGCCGGGCTTCGCCGTTCTGCGCGCCTCGGGCTACCAGCCGCCGACCCAGCCCGCGCTTGCCGTCACGGGGGCGGCCTCGCTGGTCACGGCCTTCATGGGCGCGCACACCTCGAACCTGGCGGCGATTTCGGCGGCGCTGTGCACCGGGCCCGAGGCGCATCCCGATCCGGCCGAGCGCTGGAAGGCCGGAGTCTTCTACGCCCTGTGGTGGGGGCTGATCGCATTGTTCGGCGCCTCGCTGGTCGGGCTGTTCGCCGCCCTGCCGCCGGCGCTGCTGGTCACCGTCGCGGGCCTGGCGCTGCTGGGCTCGATGGCGAGCGCGATGGGCGCCGCCGTCGCCGCCGAGAAGGAGCGCTTCGCCGCCGCCGGCACGCTCGCCGTCACCGTCTCCGGCGTCACCCTGATGGGTGTCGGCTCGGCTTTCTGGGGCCTCGCCTTCGGTCTTCTTGTGCTTGCCGTGGAACGTCTGCTGAGGCGCTGAGCTCCGGTATGGCGGATGTGGTCAAAATCACAGTCGGCCCCACAGGCCGAGCTTAGCCTGCGGCAATCGAATGGCCCCGCCCGCGCCTATCGCGCCGACGGGTGCTCGGAGGTAAGCCGATCATGCTTGCACTGCATTCGCCCAGGACGGGCTCTCATCGAGGGTCGAGGCGCCCGCACACGCGCCGTTCGCTGCACGGCGTTCCGTTCCGGAGGGGCGGTCTGTACATCGATCGCGGCGCCACCGGCGCCGTGGTCATGGCTTGGGACGTGGCCCAGCGCGAAGGCCACGAATGGGTGCCGCTGGACGATGCCGAGCTGCAGGATTGGCTGGCGCGCCTGCCTCCCTACGCCGAAGGGAACCGGGCCGCGTAGGGTTCGAGCGGCAGGTCCAGTCCGACGCACAGGAAGCTGATCGTGTGGTAGTAGCCCACCAGGGCGATCGCCTCGAGAATCTGCGTCTCGTCGAAATGTGCCCTGAGCGCGCGCCATCTCTCGTCGCCGATGGTGCGGCGGTCGACCAGGTCGTCGACCAGGCCGATCAAGGCCTGCTCGCCTGCCGTCCAGCACGGCGCGTCGCTCGGTCCCGCGACCGTGGCGGCCGATTGGTCGGGCGTGAGGCCGGCGCGTTCCGCGAAAAAGGCGATATGCACGCCCCATTCGTACTCGCAGCCCAGCCGCGCCGTCGTACGGTCGATCACGATCTCGCGCTGGCGCAGCGAGAGCGGGCCTTTGTCCAGGAGGGCGCCGGCGAACATCCTGGCGAAGACGCGCGGGCTTCGCGCCATGGTGCGGAACAGCACCAGCGGCGGCACGCCGGCCGGCATGATGCGCTCGAGCGCGGCGGCGATCTGCGGCTCAAAGGGCGGCTCCGCGGGAGAAATGCGAGGCATGTGTCGGCTCCGGTAATGCTGTTACCCGAGCACAGCGAGGGACCTTCGACGGGCGGACTTGGTGCTACACTTTTTGTAGCCCCTGTGCTACAAAAATTGTAGTAGCGGAGTGCAATAGATGGTGAAGCGCGTGCGCGGCTCGCGGACGGGCCGGCCGATCATGGTCCTGCTCGATCTTCTGGGGAGGCGCTGGACCCTGCGCATCGTCTGGGAGCTGCGCGATCGGCCCAGGCGGTTCCGCGAGCTGCAGGATCTGATCGGCGCGAGCCCGACCATCATCAACACGCGGCTGGCGGAACTCAGGGAAGCCAGGCTCGTGCGGCTCGACGGGGAGGCAGGCTACCGGCTCACGCCGCTGGGCGATGAGCTGCTGCGGCTGTTCCTGCCGCTGCACGCCTGGTCGGAGAAATGGGCGAAGGCTACCTGAAGGGATTGTCCGAGCCGCGGCCGCGGCGGCGCGGCGGGAACTGCTCGCTGAGATAGTCGAGGATCTCGGCGCGCTCGGCGGCCTTCACCGGCGGCATGCGGTGCTTCTCCAGCATCAGGTCGAAGGTCGAATCCCACAGGTCGCGCGTCAGTCCCTGGGCCTTGATCAAGGCGACGCCGTGGCAGGCGGTGCAGGTATAGAAGGTGAGGTCGCGGCCCTTGCCGTCGGGCAGGTCCTCCGGCTTGTCGTTGTGCGGCGGCGGCTTGCCCTTGTCGGGATCGTGTTCCGGCGCCGCCACGACGGCGGGCTTGACCGGGGGCGTGTAAGCCGGCCGGTTCGGTCGCAGCTCGCCCGCCCGGTCGAGGCCCAGCAGCACGAACGTCGCCGTCAGGGTGATGACGACGACGTGGGTGATGGTCAGCTGTCTCAAGATTCGACGAGGACGCGAATGCGGCTGATCGGGTTGCCGCCGTAGCCCTGCGGGTTCCAGTTGGTCGCCGTGAAGGGCTGGGTGACGCCGTTGCTGTCGGTCGCGCGCGACAGGACCTCGTAGTAGCCCGAGCTCGGCAGGTCGACCGACGCGGTGAAGCGCTGCCAGGCGAACTTGTTGGCGGGCGGCTTCACCATCGCCGGCTTCCAGGTCTTGCCGGCGTCGATCGAGATGTCGACGGTCTTGATGTCCCAGTCGCCGGCCCAGGCGTGGCCGCGCAGGTCGAGCGTCTTGGTGCCGGCGGCGAGCCGCGTGCCGTCGGCCGGGAAGGTGATCACCGAGCGAACGGGCATGGATTCCAGGATCGCCATGTCCTTCTCGTCGCCCTTGCTGCCCGGCACGATGGGCTTTTTGGGCGTGCGGTAGGAGAAGCCGCCCATGCCAGGGCCGTCATGTTCCTTGTCGCGCACCCAGATGCGGGTCAGCCACTTGGTCGACAGCGAGCCCGCCCAGCCCGGCACGATCAGGCGCACCGGCGCGCCGTGGATCAGCGGCAGGTCCTGGCCGTTCAGCTTGAAGGCGATCAAGGTATGCTCGTCCATCGCCTTCTTGATCGGCATGCCGCGCGAGATGGTGGGCTTGTCGGTCTCGCCGGCCAAGGTCGGATCGGCACCGTAGTGGCCGGTATAGACCGCCGACGACTTCAGGCCGGCGGCTTTCAGCACGTCGGCCAGCCGCACGCCGGTCCATTGCGGGCACCCGGCGCCGCCATTGGTCCACTGGTTGCCGCGCGCCTCGGGCTCGAAGAAGGAGCGGCCGTTGCCGCCGCATTCCAGCACGAGCTGATAGCTGACGCTTGGGAAACGGCTCATCAGGTCGCCCAGCGTGATGTCGAGCGGCGTGTTGACCTCGCCGTCGACCTTGATCTTCCACGCTTTGGGATCGCGCGTCGCCTCCGGCACCTGGCCGTTGTTGCGCACGAAGAGCTTGTCGGTCGGCGTGACGTCGTCGTCCATCAGCGCCGCCTGCGTCTCGGCGACCAGCGGACGGTCGCCCAGCACGGCGAGCTTGGCCTTGCCTTCCATCTCGAGAAGCTTGGGTGCCTTTGCGGCCGGCGCGTTCTGCGCCAAGGCACCGTTCAGGGGCGGCAGAGCAGCCGCGACGGTCGCCATCCCGACCCCCTTCAGAACATCACGTCGCGACGCCATCTTCGCTTCCCCCCTGCACAGTCAATTCCTGCCGCCGGCCGACCTTAGCTCAAGCTTTCCGTCGCGTCAGCCATCCGGAAAGAATCAGCGCACAGGCTGCGACGGCGACGATGATGGTCGCGAGCGCATTGATCTGCGGATCGACGCCCAGGCGCACGCTGGAGTAGACGCGCATGGGCAGAGTCTCCGACTGCGCGCCTGCGACGAACTGCGTCAGGATGAGATCGTCGAGCGACAGCGTGAAGGCGAGCAGCCAGCCCGAACCGACGGCGGGCGCGATCAGCGGCAGGGTGATGGTGCGAAAGGTGGTCCACGGCGTGGCGCCGAGATCCATCGCCGCCTCCTCCAGCGAACGGTCGAAGTCGGCGAGACGGGCTTGCACGACGACGGCGACGAAGGCGACCGAGAAGGTCGTGTGGGCGATGGTGATGGTGAGGAAGCCGCGGACGGGCCAGCCCATGAGCTGGTCGGCGCCGACGAACAGCAGCAGCATGGAGATGCCCATCACCACCTCGGGCATGACCATGGGCGCGATCACCAGACTGCCGAACAGGGTGCGGCCGAAAAAGCGCGGCACACGGGCGAGGACGTAGCCCGCGGCGAGGCCGATGACGGCGGACACCGTGGCGCTCACCAGGGCGATGCGCAGCGACAGCCAGGCGGCGCGCAGCATTGACTCGTTGGCGAAGAGGGCGCTCCACCATTTGGTGGAGAAGCCCGCCCACACCGTGACCAGGCGCGATTCGTTGAACGAGTAGACGACGACCAGCGCGATCGGCAGGTAGAGGAAGGCGTAGCCGAAGGCCAGCACCGTGAAGGCGAAGCGGGCGCGCCCTGCCATCACTGCCGCTCCAAACTCTTTGCTTGCTGGCGCTGGAAGAGGGCGATGGGACCCACCAGCAGGACCAGCAGGCAGACGGCCACCGCCGAGGCCAGCGGCCAGTCGGAGTTGAGGAAGAACTCGTCCCACAGCACCTTGCCGATCATGAGCGTGTTGGTGCCGCCTAAGAGGTCGGGGATGACGAACTCGCCGACGGTCGGGATGAAGACCAGCAGGCAGCCGGCGAGGATGCCGGGCAGGGACTGCGGCAGGGTGACGGTGAGGAAGGCGACGAGCGGGCCGGCGCCGAGGTCGGCCGCGGCCTCGAGCAGGCTGGTGTCGAGCTTCTCCAGCGCGGCGTAGAGCGGCAGCACCATGAAGGGCAGGTAGCCGTAGACGATGCCGAGATGGACGGCCCATTCGGTGCCCAGGATGGTGCCGGGGTCGGAGACGAGCCCGGTGGCGCGCAGGAACTGGTTGAGGATGCCGTTGCTGGCGAGCAGGCCCATCCAGGCGTAGACGCGGATCAGGAACGACGTCCAGAACGGCAGGATGACGGCCATCAGCAGCAGCGGCCTGAGCGAAGGGCGCGCGCGGGCGATGGCGTAGGCCATGGGGTAGCCGAGCAGCAGGCAAAGCACGGTCGAGGTCGCGGCGATGCGCAGCGAGCCCAGCCAGGCCGCGAGATAGAGATCGTCGGTGAAGAGCAGGGTGAAGTTCTTCAGCGACAGGCCGAGATCGACCGGCGGCACGGCGTCGGGATTGTTGGCACCCAGGGCGATCGCCAGCACCAGCGCGAACGGCAGCAGGAAGAAGGCGGCGAGCCACAGATAGGGCAGCGCGATGACCAGGCGCATCAATCCCTCATTGGACAGCGGGCCTCCAGGCCCGCTCAAGAGGCATCATGAGGCGGGCCTGGAGGCCCGCGGTCCGATGAGAACTCATTCTTCCACCCTCTGTCCCGCGTCCGCCGCCCAGCCGAGCCACACTTCCCGGCCGCGCGGCCAGGGCTCGCGCGGTTCGCGCGCGACGTTGGCGGTGGAGACCAGCAGCACGCTGCCGTCGGAAAGGCCGCCGCGGTAGAGCGAACGGTCGCCCTCGTAGGCGACGTCGACGATGCGGCCCTGCGCGGCGTGCTCGGTGTCGGGCCGGGCGGCGAACAGGGCGATCTTCTCGGGCCGCAGCGCCAGCCAGGCGCGGCCGCCCTCGGCCGGCAGGATGTTGGCGATGCCGATGAAGTCGGCGACGAAGCGCGAGCGTGGATGCTCGTAGACCTCGTGCGGCGCGCCGACCTGGACGATGCGGCCCTCGTTCATGACGGCGAGGCGGCCCGCCATGGACATCGCCTCCTCCTGGTCGTGCGTCACCATGACGAAGGTGAGGCCAAGCTCAGCCTGCAGGCGGACCAGCTCGAAGCGCGTGCCCTCGCGCAGCTTGCGGTCGAGCGCGGCCAGCGGCTCGTCGAGCAGCAGCAGCTTCGGCCGCTTGATCAGTGCGCGGGCGAGCGCCACGCGCTGGCGCTGGCCGCCCGAGAGCTGCGAGGGCCGGCGCTTGCCGTGGTCGGCCAGGCGCACCTGGTCCAGCGCCTCGGCGACGCGCCGCGCGATCTGGTCCGCCGGCAGGCCCTCGCGGCGCAGGCCGTAGCCCACGTTCGCCGCCACGTCCATGTGCGGGAACAGGGCGTAGGACTGGAACATCATGTTGACCGGCCGGCGATGCGGCGGCACGGCGGTCATGTCCTGGCCGTCGATCAGGATGCGGCCGGCATCGGGCGTCTCGAAGCCCGCGATCATGCGCAGCAAGGTGGTCTTGCCGCAGCCCGAGCCGCCTAAAAGGGCGAACAGCTCGCCGCGCCGCACCTGCAGGTCGACGCCATCGACGGCGGCGATCGGACCGAAGCGTTTGCTGACGCCCTCGATGGTGACGATCGAGTCCGTGCTCAATTCATCGACCCGTCTTCACCATGGTCCACAGCCTCGTGCGCTCGCGCGTCTGCTCGGCGTTGCCGGCGGTGATCGTATAGAACCTGGCGCGCACGTCGGCCGGCGGATAGATCAGCGGGTTGCCCGAGATGTCCTTGGGCAGCAGCGCCGTCGCCGGCAGGTTGGCGTTGGCGTAGCCGGTGAGCTCGCTCGAGGCCGCCGCGACCTTGGGCTCGAGCAGGAAGTCGAGGAAGCGCAGCGCGTTGTCGGCATTGGGCGCGTCCTTGGGGATCGCGGCGACGTCGATCCACAGCAGCGAGCCCTCGCGCGGGATGGCGTAGGCGATGGTCTGCTTGTCCTTGGCCTTGGCGGCGCGATCGCGGGCCTGGAAGATGTCGCCGGAGTAGCCGAGGGCGAGGCAGATGTCGCCGCCGGCCAGGGCGTTGATGTACTCCGAGGAATGGAACTTGCGGATATGGGGCCGCACCGCCTTCACGACGTCGGCCGCCTTGGCGAGATCCTCGGGCTTCTTGGAATCGGGGTCGAGGCCGAGATATTTCAGCGCCGCCGGGAAGACGTCGGTGGCGCTGTCGAGGACCATGACACCGCAATCGGCGAACTTCGATACGATCGCGGGATCGAAGATCATCTTCAGCGAATCGACCGGCGCGTCGGCCATGCGCTTCTTGATGGCGTCGACGTTGTAGCCGATGCCGGTGGTGCCCCACATCCAGGGGATGGCGTGGGCATTGCCCGCATCGTACCGGGCGAGCGCCGTCATGATCTCGGGATCGAGGTTCTTCAGGTTCTTGAGCCTGGCCTTGTCGAGCGGCTTGTAGAGGTTGGCGGCGAGCTGCCGAACGAAGAACGGCGAGGCAGTCGGCACCACGACGTCGTAGCCCGAGCGGCCGGCGCGCAATTTGGCCTCCAGGATCTCGTTGGAATCGTAGGTCGTGTAGTTGACCTTGATTCCGCTGTCCTTCTCGAACTTCTTGAGCTGGTCCGGGGCGATATAGTCGGACCAGTTGTAGACATTGACCTGCCCCTGGCCGAAGGCGGGGGTCACCGCAAGGGCAAGCAGCGAGGCGAGAAAGGACAGACGCATGGAATTCTCCGCAACGACGCGGGCATAATTCCGGCGGATACCGTGAAAGGCAAGCGACCGTCCGGTCAGGCGGCCGCGCCTTTTCGTCCACCGACGGCACCGCGAAAAGCAGCGAGTGCGATGGCGGAGCGGTCAGACGCCGAGATACTTGTGCTGCAGCCCGCTGTCGCGGGCGAGCGCATCGGAGGTGCCGGTCCACACGACGCGGCCTTTCTCGACGATGTGATGGCGGTCGGCGAGCTTGATCAGCGCGCCGACGTTCTTGTCGATCACCAGGATGGCCTGGCCCTCGCGCTTCAGTCGTGCCAGGCAGGTCCAGATCTCCTGGCGCAGCAGCGGCGAGAGGCCTTCGGTCGCCTCGTCGAGGATCAGCAGCTTGGGATTGGTCATCAGCGCCCGGCCGATCGCCAGCATCTGCTGCTCGCCGCCGGACAGCTGGTTGCCCATGTTGCGCTGGCGCTCGGCGAGCCGCGGCAGGAAGTCGAAGGTGCGAGCGAGCGTCCAGGGGCTGGCATGGCCACTGCGGTTGGCCGCCGCCGCGACCAGGTTCTCGCGCACCGAGAGGTTGGGGAAGATCTGGCGGCCCTCGGGCACCAGCCCGAGCCCCAGGCGGGCGATGCGGAAGGACGGCAGATGATCGACACGCTGGCCGGCGAATTCGACCGAGCCGCGGCGCGTCGGCAGCAGGCCCATGACGGCGTTCACCGTCGTGGTCTTGCCCATGCCGTTGCGGCCCATCAGGGTCACGACCTCGCCGGCATCGACGCCGAGCTCCATGCCGAACAGCGCCTGGCTCGCGCCGTAGAAGGCCTCCAGCTCGCGGACGCGCAGCATCAGGCGTCCCCCTCGCCGAGATAGGCCTGGCGCACCTCGGCGTTGGCGCGGATCTCGGCCGGCGTGCCCGAGGCGATGGCGCGGCCATAGACCAGCACCGTGATGCGGTCGGCGAGCTGGAAGACGGCGTCCATGTCGTGCTCGATCAGCAGCATGCCGCGCCGACCCTTCAGGCCCTGCAGGAAGCCGATCATGCGCTGCGATTCCTCGATGCCCATGCCTGCCATGGGTTCGTCGAGCAGCAGCAGCTTGGGATCGCCCGCCAGCGCCATGGCGATCTCGAGCTGGCGCTGCTCGCCATGGCTGAGGGCAGAGGCCAGCGTGTCGGCGCGGGCCGCGAGTCCGACTTCTTCGAGGCCACGCCGCGCCGGGCCGCGCAGGCTCTCGTCGCGCCGCGTGTCGGCCAGGAAGCGGAAGGAGTGGCCGGCATGGGCCTGCACGGCCAGCGCCACATTGTCGAGGGCGGTGAACTCGCGCAGCACCGAGGTGATCTGGAAGGAGCGGGCGAGGCCGAGCCGCACCCGGGCATGCATCGGCAGGTGGGTGATGTCGCGGCCGGCGAAATGGATGGTGCCGGCGTCGGGCCTGAGGTTGCCGGTGAGCTGGCTTACCAAGGTGGTCTTGCCGGCGCCGTTGGGGCCGATCAGCGCATGGATCTCGCCCGGAGCCACGTCGATCGAGACGTTGTCGGTGGCGATCAGGCCGCCGAAGCGCTTGATCAGGCCGGCAGCGGCGAGCAGCGGCTCAGCCATGGCGGCGCCGTTCGTGCGGCGAGCCAAACAGGGAATCGATGCCGCCCTTGGCGTAGAGCGCGATCAGCACCAGCATCGGTCCGAACACGATCTGCCAGTACTCGCCCCAGCCCTTGTTGAACAGGTCGAGGATCGGCTTCAGCGACTCCTCCAGCACGAAGAAGGCGATGGTGCCGTAGAGCGGCCCGAACAGGGTGCCCATGCCGCCCAGCACGACGATGACGATGAGGTCGCCCGACTTCACCCACGACATCATGGCGGGCGAGATGTAGGCGCCCTCGTTGGCGAGCAGGACGCCGGCCAGGCCGCCGAAGGCGCCCGACAGCGTGAAGGCGGCCAGCCGATAGCGGAACACCGGGAAGCCGAGTGCCGTCATGCGCAGGTCGTTGGACTTGGCGCCGCGGATCACCAGCCCGAAGCGCGAGTTGGCGAAGCGGCTGCAGAACCACAGCGTGCCGCAGAGCAGGGCGAAGCACAGCCAGTAGAACGAGGCCTTGTTGCGCAGGTCGAGCACGCCGGTGAAGCGGCTGCGGCTGATGTTGAGCCCGTCGTCGGCGCCGTAGGCCTCCAGCCCGCCGCCGACATAGAAGACGAGCTGGGCGAAGGCGAGCGTGATCATGATGAAGTAGAGGCCGCGGGTGCGCAGCGACAGCGCGCCGACCAGCGCGGCCCACAGCGTCGCCGCGACAATGGCGACCGGCCACTGGATCCAGCCGCTGGCGACTCCGTGGTGGCTCAGGATGCCGACGGCATAGCCGCCGATGCCGAAGAACACGGCGTGGCCGAAGCTCACCAGGCCACCATAGCCGAGGATCATGTTGAGGCTGACGGCGGCGATCGCCCAGATGACGATGCGCGTGCCGATCGACAGGAGATAGCGCTGGTCGAAGGCCTGGGTCAGCAGCGGCAGGACGGCGAGGATGACCAGCAGCAGGGCGGTGATGAGCCCGCGCGGCGTGCGCAGGGCGGCGAGAGCGTCGCTCATGATTCTTCCGGACCGCGCGCTTGCGCCGCGCTCATGAG
>JAEWIV010000040.1 GCA_023386865.1 Pseudomonadota bacterium | reverse complement strand
AATCAGCAGCTTCACACTGTTCGGCCCGGCGGTGCGGACCTACACCGCCACCCACCCGTTCAACGCCGAGCTGCGCCGGCGCGAGGAGTCGGGCAAGCCGGTGCACATCAGATCGGACGTGTGGGTGGGCGGCGGCGTGATCATCCTGCCCGGCGTGCGAATCGGCTCGCGCGCGGTGATTGACGCCGGCAACGTGGTGACGCGCAACGTGCCGGAGGGCGTATTCGCCGCGGGAAACTCTTGCCGGGAAATCCGGGAGATTACGGAATAAGCGGAGGCCAAACGCGTTGGACGAAAACGTTGGACACCGCAGCGTCGGACAGTCTTGATCGCGCGACTCCAACTCCTCGACGGTGCATAAGCCCGTGACAGCACCTGACAGCCAAACGCCATCTCTCGCCACCCTCGCGAGGGCACGTGGGTTCATCCGATCCTCCATTGCAGTTGCCTTCGTTGGCTCGCTCAACCGGCAACGGGAGGGCCGGCACGAGCCGTCATAGGCTCTCTTCTCGACCGACGGTGATCGGAACACGCGTCGGCCGAACGAGGCCGCGCCCTGCCAGAGAACCGGACCAATGCCCGACCGATCAGTCCGCTGGACGGCTTGTCGATCCCCATCCGTATCCGGTTGTCGGGAGTGTGTCCCGGTCCGGACGCAACGGGGGTCGGTGTCGTCTGCACCGCTTGTGCGAGCAGCGGTTGGCCGTCGGCGGCCATGGTGCCGATCCTCCGAAAGAGCGTCGCGAAGATAAGCCACAATATCCGGTCAGGAAGTCAACGCGTTTGCGCTGTCGTGACGCCGAGCTCTGCTGGCAGTGCATGCGCGCGATAGCGCGGTGTAAATGGACGATGGCATGACCCAACCTTTGTTTGCTGAAGGTTGGCAGGGATAGGCCACAACTTTGCGCTAGGGAGTCAAGCAAAAGCTACCGACAGGGAATCCTAGCCATAGCGCGAAGCGAGTAGTGAAAATTCAGGTCGTGTCCCCGATGGTGGTGTAGCTGGCAGGAGCAAGGCCGCGAGCGAGCGCGCTTTCTATGAGCGCCGTAGCGAGGGAGGGGGCTTGCGGTGGTCGCCGGCGATTTCCGGGTTAGGGTCGGGTTGCGAAGACCAACTCTGGATTCAAGGAAGCCACCGATGACCGATGAGATGATGAACCTGCGCGCGCTCGTGGAGAAGCTCCCCGACGGCCATGGGCATGGGCGGTATCTCCAAGAGCCAGGTGAGCCGGCTGTGCGAAGACATCGACCAGCGGGTGAAGGCTTTCCTCGACCGGCCGATCGAGGCCGACTGCCGTATCTGTGGATCGACGCGACCTACCTGAAGGTGCGTCAGGCCGGCCGCAGCGTCTCGGTCGCCGTGATTGTCGCCGTCGGCGCTAACAGCGATGCTGGGCATGGATATCGGACCGTTTGAGGCCGACACCTTCTGGACCACCTTCCTCAGGAAGCTGGCACGGCGCGGCCTGCGCGGCGTCAAGCTGGTGATCTCCGATGCTGATGAGGGTATCGAGGCGGCGGTGTCGAAGATCCTCACCGCCACCTGGCAGCGCTGCCGCGTCCACTTCATGCGCAACGTTCTGGCCCATGCCGGCAGGAGCGGCCGGCGTGTCGTCTCGTCCTTCATCGCCACCGCCTTCGCCCAGAACGACGCCAAGGCCGCAAAGCAACAGTGGCGGCGCGTCGCCGATCAGCTCCTGACCCAAGGTCCCCAAGCTCGCTGCCTTGATGGACGAAGCCGAAGCCGATGTCCTCGCTTACATGAGCTTTCCCGCGCAGCACCGCGCCAAGCTGCACTCCACCAACCCCATCGAACGCCTCAACGGCGAGATCAAGCGCCACACCGAGGTCGCCGGCATCTTCCCAAAAGAAGCCGCCATCACCCGCCTCGTCGGCGCCATCCTGCTCGAAGCAGAATGACGAATGGGCCGTCCAGCGCTCCAGATACATAATCCTGGAAAGCATCGCTCTTGTCAGCGATGATCCTCTCGTCGGGCTGCCTGCTGCTGCGGATGCCTGACCGATCCGGCTCCAGCTCGGAATCGACGTACTGACTAACCGTCAGCTACACCACGCCTTGGGGCACGATCCGATGACATGAACCAACCTCGTTGTTGAAGTTGGTCGGGATAGGCCGCAACATTGCGCCACGGAGTCAACCTAAAAGCTAGCGACACTGAAAAGCTAGCGACACAGGAGCTTAATGAGTGAGTGAGGTGGACCACGGCCGCCCTCCTTGGGCCCTCTTAGTCAATCGCATTGGTCGAACTCGAACCGACCTCCCCTTTAGGCTCGAGTCGGCTTGCGAATGCGCGCACCAAATGAGGGCGCTGTAAAATATACCCCACGACGTGTTGGAACGACCGCATTTTCGCCTGGTTCCCGAGAAAGGACTTATTGCTTATCACGGCAAATCGATCATCACAGATCAGGTGATTGAACTGTCTGCGCCGGCCAATATTTAGCTCGAGCCGTGGAGAGCGTGCACGAAGCCTCTCAAGATCGAGGGCAGCTGGTTCTGTCCCTATCGGCTCAGTCAACGAAATGATCACCCTTGCTCCTCGTCTCAGGACTTCACTAAGGCGCTTCGTGAACTGTTCGTTGACGATGGACCGATCCACCGTACGGCTCGAGATCATCAAGAGCGTTCGGCATTTCTCAAGTGCAAGCTCCAGTAACTCAGCGGGTTCGTAAGGCGCTAGAGGCCTGGACGGCACTGCACCAAGCTTGTCCTCCGCCTCGTTGACCGCGGCGGCCGTTGCAGCATCGACATCACCCTTATTGTCCCCTCCGCTGCGCTCAGAGCGAGCTAGCGCTGTTTGCCGCTTGAAACGTGCTATGGACACAGCGATCCGGCGTTCGTCCAGATCAACGCCATCTAGCTGATGACTATGACTAGCGGGGCCAACATACTTGCGCAGCGCAGCCATAGTTGCCGATTCATTGACGGACTTGATGAACCCCATCTTCTTAGGGCCGCCTCGGCTCGCAAACGCGTGTTCCAGCTCAAGATTTGGGACATCGTCAACAACGAACGCGAGCTGCAAGTCAGGCGCACGTAGTTTCTTGTATACCAGCGCAACGCCTGGCCGACATAGGCGCACTTTTCGAACGATACGATTGAACCTTAGTATATCACGGCCAAACGCGCTCCGCCCTCCCGCCTCCTGCTCCAAGACATGCGTTACGTCGGGCAAGGACAGGTCCGCAATGACTGGTCCTTCAGCCGGATACGGCCGGACTTCGATTGTCGTTTTCGGGTCTACGCTTTGCGGAAAGAGCCATTGCTCGGGACTTAGTTGAATAGCCTTCAGCAGCAATCGATCGTACAAGAAGACCAGCGTCTCATTCTGGGGTGACGACTCTCGCGCACTGGCCAGAACTGCGCGGCCGCGCTCGGTTAGTGCTGTCGAGTTCCCATCATCATCAAGCGGTACCGCGTATCGCTCTTCTCTCAACTGAGCGAGCGTGGCCTTTATGGACAGCTCATCGATGCCAAGGAAACCTGAAATATTTGCTACTTCCACAAGACCTGCCGCGATCGCGCGCATATCGTTCTAACGCTTCGCCGGAGCGGATCGGGAAAGGGCATGCTGTTGTAGACTGGATGCAGTAGTTTGTTTGAACGGTTGATTCGCACTTCCTCATCTGATAGTGCGGCCTCTGGGACATGGTCGCGCAATTCATGATCTTGAAGCCGAATCCCGTAGATTGGGTCGACGACTTCTTTAGCGCCGAGAGCCTTTACAATCGCACCAAGAGAAAGTCGGGGAGCAGACGCCGCATATTTTTGCAGCAGATCAAAATCAAAATTCCCCGCGATACACCTTCGCCGACGTTGAGGTAGCCCACCCACCGACACCCGAGTATAGATCGATTGCTCGCCACCGCCGTCGTTGAGCGTTCAATTCCGTCCCCTCAAAAATCTTGCTGACACTAGCCCGGTTCTAGCATCGGATCTAGATGTAGAGAGAGGATTCCTCCGCTTTTGTCCGCTCCAAAGTCGAACCCTGGCGCGCTCAAAGCAGTCCCTGTCAAACCACTGCCACCTCCCAAAACAACGGCACCGTCGTCTCCGCCAGCCCCGAGACTTTCGTCCCCCTCGCCGTGAACTGCTTCCACTGCCCGCCGTTGATTTACGGCACGACCTGGTACGCCCGCTCCTGGATCCGGTCGGCGAGCCTGCCGCGGTCGCCCTCGTCGGTGCTTTCCCACCAGCTTGCTGGCGTCGACCGGGCCCTTGTTGCAGCGGCGCTGCGAGAGCGTGCCCCAGTCGAGCGGCTGGACGTCGACCTTGAAGCCCGCCTAGCGCATGCCCTCGGCGACCACGACTGTGGCGTTGAAGTTGACGCTGAGATCGAGTTCTCCCTGACCTACAGAAGCTATCGATGCCGCGCGGGATATTCACGCATCCAGCCTCGCCATCGCCGTCGCCGTCTCGACCGCGTGCTGCGCCGCCATCTGGCAGATGGCAGCGATGTCGCCCACCAGCAGCTGTGCTTCGCCGGCGCCGGCGAGACCGGGCGGCAGGGCGGGAGCCGGCGCGACGTCGTAGTCGAGGATGGCATGGCGCGCGCGGCCTGCGCCGGCGCGCAGCTTGCGCATGTTGTAGCGCAGCACCGCTTGCGAGGGATGCGAGGCGTAGCACAGCAGGGGCAAGGGCGTGGGCTCGTCCGCCCGCGCGGCCGCGACAGCGGCGGAAGGGACGACCTCGGCGCGCCGGGCGT
>JAEWIV010000231.1 GCA_023386865.1 Pseudomonadota bacterium | reverse complement strand
TTGCCGCAGCCCGATTCGCCGACGATGCCCAGTGTGCTGCCCGGCGCGAGCGTGAGGTCGACGCCGTCGACGGCACGCAGAGGGCCACGCGGCGTCGGCAGGTCGACGGTGACGCCCTCGACCGACAGGATCGGTGAAGTCAGAACGACACTCTCATAGTGCCCCCGGACGCGGGTCAGTGAGCGCCCGCAGCGTGTCGCCGATCACGTTGAAGGCGAGCACGGTGAGGAACATGAAGCCGGCCGGCAGGAAGGCAAGCCAGGGCGCGATGTCCAGGTTCTCGCGACCCTCGCCGATCATGCTGCCCCAGCTCGCTGTCGGCGGCGGCACGCCGAGCCCGAGGAAGGAGAGCGCGCCCTCGACGACGATGGTGACGGCGACGGCCAGCAGGAAGAAGGCGAGCAGCGGCAGCGCCACGTTGGGCAGAAGCTCGCGGACCAGGATGCGCGAGTGGGTGGCGCCGAGCGCGCGGGCCGCCGTCACGAATTCACGTTCGGAAAGCGTCAGCGTCACGGCCCGGGCAACGCGCGTGAAGGCGGGGATGCCGAGAACACCGATCACGATGGTGATGTTGGCGACCGACTGGCCCATGAACGCGGTCACCGCCAGCACGAAGACCAGCGGCGGAAAGGCCAGCAGCACATCGACGCCGCCGACGGCAACGGTTTCCAGACGGCCGCGAAAATAGCCGGCCAGCATGCCGAGGCAGCCGCCGATCGTGACGCCGATCACCGGCGCCAGAAGCCCGACCAGGAGCGACACGCGGCCGCCGTAGATCAGGCGCGAGAGCTGGTCGCGGCCGAGATGGTCGGTGCCCAGAAGGTGCCCGGGGCTGAAAGGCGCGGCCCGCTTGGCCAGAAGGTCCATGTCGGTCGGGCTTTGGATGGGCAGCCAGTCGGCGAGGATGGCGGCGAGGCCGATCAGCACGATCCAGGCGACGGAGCAGATGAACAGGACGCCGACACGGCGCCGGCGGCGCGCCGGTGCGGCAGTTGCGACGTCGCCTTCGAGCTCAAGCACGGCCATGGCGGATCCTCGGATCGAGCACGGCGTAGAGCATGTCGACGATGAAGTTCACGATCACGAAGCCGGTAGCGACGAACAGCACCACGCCCTGCAGGATGATGAAGTCGCGGGCGTAGATGGCGCCGACCAGCAGGCGGCCGATGCCCGGCAGGGCGAAGATGGTCTCGACGATCAGTGCGCCGCCGATCAGGCGGCCGATGTTGATGCCGGCCACCGTCACCAGGGTGAGCGAGCTGGGCTTCAGCGCATGCACCAGCAGGATGCGCGCAGGCCGCAAGCCCTTGGCCTTGGCCATGGCGATGTAGTCTTCCTGCAGGGTGGCGATCATGTCGGAGCGCAGTACGCGCATCAGCACCGGCCATTCGGCGAAGGCGAGCGTCACCGCCGGCAGGACGAAGCTCCTGAGGTTGGCCAGCGGATCCTCGTGGAACGGCACCCATCCGGTCGCCGGCAACCAGTTCAGCTCCACGGCGAACAGGTAGATCAGCAGGATCGCCACCATGTAGTTCGGCAGCGACAGCTTGCCGAAGGCGAGGCCGGTGAAGAAGCGGTCGACGGCGCTGCCGCTCTTCACCGCGCACAGGATGGCGAGCGGGATGGCGATCACCAGGGCCAGCACCACGCCGATGACCATGAGCTCGAGCGACACCGGCAGGCGGGCGGTGACCGCGGCCCATACGGTCTCGCCGGTGCGGAAGGAGCGGCCGAGATCGCCGTGCAGCACGCCCCACAGCCAGATCCCGTAGCGCTGCCAGACCGGCAGATCGAGCCCCATCTCGGCGCGCAGCGCGGCGACCTTCTCGGGCGTCGCCTGGTCGCCCAGGATCGTTGTGGCGAGATCACCCGGCAGCAGCGAGGCGACCAGGAAGGTGAGCAGCGTGACGGCAAGCAGGACGGGCAGCAGGTAGAGCAGCCGCCGGCCGACGAATTTGGCCATTGGTCAGTGCTCTTCGGAGGGCGGATGTCCAGCCCCGCTCATGATCATGATGCGGGCCTGGAGGTCCGCGCTCCGCATGACCACGATCAATCCAGCCACGCGTCGGAGACGTCGATGACACCACCATACAGCTTGGGGATGCCTTTAACCTTGGCCTTGGTCATGGCGTAGTAGGTGTTCTGGAAGAACCACATCCAGGTCGCTTCCTTGTTCAGCAGGCGGCTGATGGCGCAGTAGGCCTCGGTGCGCTTGGCCTCGTCGGGCGTCGCACGCGATTCCTCGAGCAGCTTGTCGAGCTCGGGGTTGGCGTAGTTCGCGAGGTTGAGCGGGCTCTTGCTGTAGAAGTTCGCGAACATCTGCACGTCGGGATCGGGGAAGTCGACGATGCGCCACCCGATGATGTCGAACTTGCGCTGGAAGGCGCGCGGCGGAAACGTCGCCTGGTCGACGAGCTCGATCTCCATGTCGGCGCCGACCTGCTTCCACAGCTGCTGGATCACCTGGGAGTTGGCGCGGCCGCGCGGCGTCGCCGTGAACAGCATCTTGAACTGCACCGGCTTGCCGTACTCCTTGATCAGCGCCGCGGCCTTCTTCGGGTCGACCCGCAGGGCGCCGTGGTCCTTGCACTACACCCACCAGCCCTCGCCGTATGGGTTTGTGGCGGGCTTGGCGAGGCCGTTGGTCATGGCCTGCGACAGCTTCTGGCGGTCGAGCGCCATCATCAGCGCCTGACGCACGCGCACATCGTCGAGCGGCGGCACCTTGGTGTTGATGGCGGCGACCCCGGCGCCCGAGCCGGTGTAGGACAGCACCTTCAGCGCATTGTTCTTCTGGGCGCGGGCGATGTTGTCGGCCTCGTACTCGTCGGCCCACACCACGTCGGTCTCGCCCGACACCAGGCTGGCGAAGCGCGACTGGGCGTCGGGCAGCGGCCGCAGGATGACGCGGTCGAGGTTGGGCTTGCCCTTGTTCCAGTAGGTGGGGTTCTTCTCCAGCACCATGCGGTCGCCGGCCGTCCACGACTTGATGACGAAGGGCCCGGTGCCGACCGGATTGCGGTTGTAGTCGTCGCCCTTGGCCTGGATCGCCGTCGGCGAATGGACCGTGCTGTTCTGGTCCGGCCGCGTCAGCAGCGCCGGGAAGTTCACTGCCGGGTCCTTGAGCTTGTAGACCACGGTCAGGTCGTCCACCGGTTCGACGCTCAGGATGTTGGCGATGTAGAAGGCGCAACGGCAGTTGTTCTTGGGATCCTTCTGGCGGTTGAAGTTGAACGCGACCGCCTGGGCGTTGAGCGGCGTGCCGTCCGAGAACTTCACGTCGGGCCGAAGCTTGAAGGTCCAGGTCTTGAAGTCGTCGGACGGGGTCCACGACAAAGCGAGGCTGGGCTTCACCTTGCCGTCGTCGCCCAGCCGCGTCAGCTGCTCGAGGAACAGGCTTGCGGCGATGTTGGGCGAGGTGTCGTAGACGCCGACCTTCAGGGGGTCGAAGCCCGCGATATCGAGCTCGAGGCCGACCGTGAGCGTGCCGCCCTGCTTCTGGGCCATTGCCGGGCTCGCGGCGAGGCCGGCGGCGGCGGCCAGCGGCAGAAATGTCTTCAGCAGACGGTTCTTCATGGATGTTCCTCCCGGCACGGACGGCATTTGCCGCTTTTCTGCAGCGCACTGTAGACGGGGTTGCGGGGCGCGCGCCACCTCGGGCTAAGGCCGCAATCGCCGCTTCAGTTCGTCCGCGATCAGCTCGTTGGTGTAGCGGGTGGGATGACCGTCATGCGGGATCAGCAGCTTGTCGAGGGGCTGGCCCGAGGTGAGGTCGTCGACGCGCACCGTCTCGATGCCGAGCTTGCGCAGCTGCACGATCACGTCGACCAGCTTGGCCTGGTCGACCGCCGAGTCGCCGTGTCCGAGGCGCGACTTCTCGTCCGGCCAGGAATAGACCACGACCAGCGGCGCGCCAAACTTCTCGCGCGCATATTGCTGCAAGCGGGCCATCATCGCGACGAACAGCTTCAGCTGCTCCTCCTGCCGCTGCTGCTGGCCGATGGCCGCGACAAACGGGAAGAGCTCGCCGAGGTAATACTTCAGGCCGGCGATGGGATGGGTGAGCCGGTATTCGGTGAACGAGCCGGTATGCACCAGCTTGCCGTTTTCCAGCTCGTAGCGCGGCGATGACGAAAGCCACGAACCGTCGCCGGTGGTGCGCGCGAGCTGGGCCGGGATGATCCAGACGATGACCGCCTTCACGGGCTGGCCGACATAGCGATCGAGCAGGCCCGCCTCGAAGGCGCGTACCAGGTGGTTGGGCGCATTCCCCGGGGCGCTGAGGTTCAGCGCACGGACCTGGTTGCCGGTGGCGGCGGCGAACAGCGCCGGCAGGGTCTCATTGTCCGAGATGCCTTGCCCGAACATGAAGGAATCGCCCAGGAAGAGGTAGACGTCGGCACCCGCCGCGGCGCGGGGCGTGGCGCGGCCGCCCTCCGAATCGATGTGGTACGTCTGGTGGTAGACCGGCTGGCCGTTGAAGGTGGCGGTCGCCACGGCGGTGCTGTCCGGCTTGGGGCGGAAGCCCAGCACGGGATGCGGCTGGGGCCACCAGCGCGGCTCGACCGTGCGCACCAGCCCGGCGCCGTGCGCCGTCGGGCTGAGCAGGCCGGCGAAGGCATCGAGCAGGGCCAGGCTCAGCGCCACCGCCGCCACCAGCAGCGCACCGCTGCGCCACCCATTGCCGCGGAACAGGACGACCCCGGCGAGCGCCAGAACCGTCGCCACCAGGCAGGCCCACATGGCCGACGGCAGCACCAGCGCTGCGGCAGCGACCACGGCGAGCATCAAGGCTGCAAGCGAAAGATTGCGACCGACTGCAGCCATCGAGGGGAAGAGGCCTCCGGAGCGGAATTTGACGAGACATGCCCGATACACGACGCGATGTCATCCGACGGGGGAGGAACTTTTCCTGTTGCCGCGGCCCCGGCGCGCCGGGTCACCGCGCCACTTCCCTTGTCGCGCCACGGTGAGCTCGTAGAGGCGCGGCCTGAGCGCGGCGCGGCCGAGCTCCAACATCGCGAGCGCGACAGGCAGGGCGAAGCGGCGCGGCCCGGCACTCCCGGGATTGAGGTAGAGGACGCCGCCGACGGTTTCGATTCGCGGGCGATGCGAATGACCCGACACCACCACGTCGATCGCGGCGGTCGCCGGATCGAGGTCGAGGTCATGGAGATTGTGCAGCACGAGGATCGACCGACCTCGAAGCCTAACGAGCACCCGGTCGGGATACTCGGCGGCCCACTCGCCTCGATCTATGTTTCCCCGTATGGCCGTCACCGGGGCGATCTTGCGAAGTTCGAAGACGACCTCCGGGCGGCCGATGTCGCCGGCATGGATGATGTGCTGGGCACCGGCCAACATTTCGGCGGCCTCGGGACGCAGGAGCCCATGCGTATCCGAGATGACGCCGATCCTCACCGGCGCTCGAGCGGCCTGCAACCTTCCACCGGCTGGCGGGTCGACGATCGCTTCTACTTTCGCCCGGAGCGGCATGGCCGTTCAGAAGCATGGCGCCGCCCGGGCCGCAAGGTCGGGCGGCGCCGCTATGTGGCCTGCCGGCCCAGCCAGGCATGAGCCTGTCGCGGACTGTCGAACACCCTGATCGGCCGATCGGCGGCGGCGAGCGCGCCCAGCAAGCGGGCGCACGCAGCCGTCTGCTGGGGCGTGGCGACCATCGCGAGGGCGCCGACGGGCCCCTGCTCGTGGAGCGCCCGGATCCTGGCACACACCGCGAGCAGCTCCTCGCTGCTCATCGTGCAGCGTGCGTCGCGTCCATCGAACAACTTGCGATACGACAGCGCCCCCGCCCCTGCCAGCGCTTCCAGGAGCGCCGTCGTGTCATCGAAGGTCACTTCGCCCTCGGCGACACCGGTGAAGAGACGCTCCTTGGAATCGATCGTCCAGTACAAGGGCATGCGGCCGAACCGGCTATCACCATCGATGAGGGACCCGGCGGCGCATAGTGTCCATCGCATGACCGAGCATTGGCGATGAGCGTGTCGGCGGCCGATGGTCCGCCATGGTCGATTCGACCGCCGCCTACCCGCGCCTGATGGCGGTCACCACCGCGCCCTCCGCCTTTGCCGCATCGTGCCGAAGGAGAGCCTCCTCCATATCCATGCGTCCGGCGGCCCAGCGGTCGCTGGCCGAGGCGGGCGAGAAATCGAACGTCATTTCAGGCCCGGCCTCTCCCGCGACAGGCCGGTAGCTCAGGTAGAGGATGGTCGGCAGGGGCTGCGTACGGTCCCGGCCCTTCCAGAAGTCGCGATAGGCCGCCAGACGGAGGAACGTCTGGTTGCCGAACAACAGCCCATTCTTGCGTTCCAGCGCTGATTCCAGAGTTCGCGGGCGCGGACCGTCGCGGGCGAAGAGGTCGACGACGAGGATGGTCGCATCGCTGCCCTGGCATTCCTCGAGCATCGGCTCGACGGGGGCATTGGCCGCCAGCCCGCCGTCACCCAGCAGGCGGCCGTCGATCTCGATCGGCGCGAATTCCGGCAGGAACCCGCAGCTCGCCAGCAGATGATCGATACCGATGCGATCGCGCAGACTGTCGAACAGCACGACGTCGCCGGTTTCGATGTCGGTGGTGGCGACGGTGAACCGGATTTCTCCGGAATTGAGCCGGCCGAGATCGATCACCTTGCGCAGATAATCCACTGTCGGGGCGAGATCGTAGAAGCTGGAGAAGCTGAGCCGCGGACCGGCGGTACGCATGTGGCGGGGCGATCCGACAAGGCGTGCCTGCACCGCGCTCATCCAATTGGCAGCGTGCCGGAACGCGCCGCCGGGGGTCATGGCCGGCGGCACCGGTCGTCCCAGGGCGCCGAACCAATAGGTGCGCAGCACGTCCAACCGGTCGGCAGGGGCGCTGCCCGCAATCATCGCACCGTTGATCGCGCCGACCGAGCTGCCGGCAATCCAGCCCACGGCCAGGCCCTGGCGTGCCTGCAGCGCTTCGTAGGCCCCGCCTTGATAGGAGCCGAGCGCTACGCCGCCGGAGAAGACAACGCTGGCAGGAGTGATGGAGTCCATATGGCCGGTGCTGACCCTTCGCCTGTCTTCAAAGCGCGCGTTGGGCCCGGCCGCCCGCGCGCCCAGGGAGAAGCCGAGCGGCCGGACCTCGCCAGCCGAAGAGGATGAGCCGGCGAGTCAGCAGCGCTCGGGGGCGGACCGCGGTTACCGCTTGCGGCGAATTCTTCCGACCAGCCGATGCGTACGGTGGCGCCAGGGTCATTCAGCCCGGAGCTGCGTTGCGCCGGCTTTCTCCAGGGCCGACCTCACGACGGTCGACCGGGTGGCGTCGCACTCGACCGACACCTCGATCGGACCCGACAGTTCCGGCTGGCCCTGCTTCGCGACGCCGGGATGCCCGCTCTCGACATCGGCCCCGGCGGGCCGGGTGCCGGCCGTGTTGGCCGTGCCGGGAGCGCGGACGAAGATGTCCGCTCGGTCGATGCCATGCTCCTGGACGAGGTGCTCGACGGCCGTCTCGGCGTCGCGGCGAGTGTCGAAGTGGGCAACGATAGTCCGCTCCACGAGATCCTCCCTGAATGGCACGGTTCTTGAACCGATGGAGCCGTCGTTCGGTTGCCTGCTACGTCAGGAAGGCCGCCACTGTTGACTTGAAAAAGTCACGCACCGGATGAACAAAGTCTTCTAGACTTTGCCTTTGCGGAAGCTGGTGTGGGATCTTGGGAACGCCAGTTCAGGGAGAGCAGCGACCGGGGGTGTCGTGGGAAGGGGCCCCGGTCGCTGTCGCTGACCTCTGTCGTCGCATTTCCCGCCAGCGCAGAGACTTTTCCGACTGCATCATTCGGCTCGCTGGCATTCGTTCACGCGTCCGCCTTGGTCCATCCGATCGTCGCAGCGGGGCATAAGGAATTCCGCGCCAAAGGGTCGTCCCCAAAGCCATCGTGCAATGCCGCTGCAGACTGATTCGGCGCCGACACCATGCGGCACCGTTTGCATCGTCCGCCATGCAACCGATCGCAGCCCCGAACGGTTCACGCGGATAGCGCCTGCCGGCCTTGCAAGGATGCACGACGTGCCTGACGTAGTTTTGGTGGATGACGACGATCACTACCGAGAAGTGTTGTCGGCCGATCTGGTCGATCGCGGATTCGCGGTCTCCTCCTTCGCCGACGGACCCTCCTTCCTCGAGGCCTTGAACAATGGCACCGAGGCCGAGGTGGCGTTGCTCGACTGGTCCCTGCCGCAGATGTCGGGGTTCGAGCTGCTGGGTGTCCTGCGCGAGCGCGGCATCAGCCTGCCGGTGGTCTTCCTGACGGGATACTCCGTGATCGAGCGCGAACTGCAGGCGCTCGACCGCGGCGCCGTCGACTTCGTAGACAAGTCGCGCGGCATCGAAGTGCTGGCGCACCGGTTGCGCGTGATCATCGAGGGGCAGCGCCAGCTTCCCGATCCCCGGACGCCGGCACAGGAACGTCACGGGGAGCTCGTCCTGCAGCCCGCGACGGCGCGTGCCCTGTGGCGGCAGTGCGACGTCGACCTCACCATCACTGAATACAAGATCGTGGCGATGCTGGTGACCCGCAAAGGCGAATTCCAGACCTACCGCACGATCTACGACACGGCGCACTACGCCGGCTTCGTCGCGGGCAGCGGCGACCAGGGCTTCAAGACCAATGTCCGTTCATTGCTGAAGCGGATCCGGCGAAAGTTCCTGGTCGCCGACCCGGAATTTTCGGAGATCGAGAACGCGCATGGTGTCGGATACCGGTGGCGCGCCGCTGAGCGCTGACACGAGCTGACGGTCGAGAGACCGCCCGCTGCCGAAAGCGCCCCGGCGCAGGGTGCGCCTACGTGCCGAAGGAACCGGCCGCCTGGGAACGGGGCCACATGGCGTCGCCGATGACCGGGTAGGCTGGGGACCGGACAGGTGCAACGGGGGACGTCCGCTGGTGCAGGATGGCGGCGGCGCCCGCCAGGAACAGCACGGCCCAGCACGTCGGGCCGACATAGGCGCCCGAGGCCTGGCCCAGGATCGCCCACGACACCCAGCAGAAGGCCGCGCTGGGCACGCCGAGGATGCGCAGCCACGCGGTTATGGCGGCAATCATGCCGATGCCCCAGACGAAGCCGAGATAGATCCAGTGCAGCCAGAAGTAGTTGATCAGCAGCTCGGTGGCCGGCGACACGACTTGCCAGCCCGCCGAGTAGAAGGGCGAGCGCAGATAGAGGTTGGTGATCTCGCGTTCGACGAACGGCTCCCCGGTCAGCCCGGCACCGGCCAGCGGGTAGCGGCCCATGATGTCCACCCCGGCCAGTGCCGGCCCCTGCACGCGGTAGAAGAAGCTCGGATCATTGCCGGAGGTGATGGACTGCAGCCGCTCGGCGAACAGGGTCTTCGCCAGGAAGAGCGCGACCAGCGCGATGAGCGCAGCAACCATGGCAACGACCAGGAACCGAGTGGCGTCGATGCGGCCCTGCCGGCGGCTGCCGAGAAACAGCAGATAGGGCAGCAGCAGCACGAGCATCAGCAGCAGGGTGGGTCCGGGCATGGCGAACAAGCCGACGCCGACCAACACGAGATAGAGCGGCATCTTCCAGCGCCACGGGCTGGCGACCAGCCAGATGAACGAGAAGAGCGTGTAGCAGAAGGTGACGCTGGCGGGCTCGGACGCGAAGAACTTCGGCCGCACGCGGTTGTAGAACAGGAGATCGCGCAGGTCGTTCTCGTAGACGCCCTTGCGGTAGAGCACATTGCGCGCGGCATCGCTGATCGGGCGCAGGCCGCCGTAGTTCTCGAGCAGGCACCCGACGACGATCACCAGCGCGAAGACCAGGAAGAGCCAGGCGATCTGGGATCGGTCTGCCCGCCGCACCGTCAGGAACAGCGCATAGCCGATGGTGAGGGAGTAGGTGAGCTGGATCAGGCCGTTGGTCCGCCGCGACAGCCACGAGAGGTCGGGCGCACAGAGGATCGACAGCAGATAGAGCGTGACGATGGCGCAGAAGCCCACCAGCGCGCGCGGCGTGATATCGTCCCGCCGGCGCCACAGCAGGATCAGCCCCGCGATGCCGGAAGGCGCCGACGGCAGCGGCACCTTTTCCGACACCATGATGGTGTAGTTGGTGTAGAGGCCGACCAGGAAGAGGGCGATGAGGAACAGGTCCATCCAGCCCAGGCCAGCGCCGGACGCGGAAGCGTGACGGCTGCGGGAAGAGCCGCCGCCATCGACGACCCATGTGATCTGTGGGATCTCCGCAGGCATGCTGCCGACGGCACGCACCTGCGGGCGCCGTAGACCTGCGCCCCTGACCATCTGTAACGTCTCTCGAGCCGCAGTCTGCCACACCCCAGTGCCGGCGGCCGGTACCCCACCGTCCGCGTCGCGGCGTGGCCCTGCGGCAGGCCATACCGTAGCCCTTACTAACGGCGACCGCGGTCGTTGGCGACAGGCCGCCGGCAACATCACGCCACTGTCACAGCCGCAAGGCGAGGGTGCGATTACGACGTCGGCAAGGCGAATATTCCAGGCAACTTGCCAGGACACATCCATGCCACGACGCCGGATGCATCACGTCGCCTGGGGCGGCGGGTCGCGAGGATGTCGATCGTTCCATGCACTCCTGCAGCAGCTCGGCCGCGAGAGGCTATTTCGCCACGCCCGGACAAAGCTGCTCGAATATCGTGAGCTGGATGTCGTAACCGGACGCCGGCGAGCCATCGAGCAGATCGCCGCTCCCGAGGTCCTTGATCGCGTAGTCGGCGATCAGATCATCCGACTTCCTGGCGACACCGAGGAAGGCGTAGCGGCGGCCATACATGTCGGTCCAGGTTCGGGTCGTGCAGTTGCCGCTGACCTGGTCTGCGACCTTCACCTCGGCCAGCGTCTGGCGGACGCAGGCCGGGGACTTGTCCTGCAGATACTCGACGCAGAATGCCTTCGCGTCCTCGGCCGTCAGCTTCACCCTGATCACGGCATCGGCCGTGCCGATCCCTGACTTGCCCACGGTCGTGAGATGCATGCCGGCGCGCGTGCCGTAGTAGATGCGGTCGTCCGGCTGGGCGCCGGCGGCCGGGGCCATCAGCGACAACGCGGCGGTTGCCCATTTGATGACAGTTCTCAACTCTGACGTTATCCCTTCATTGTTGGACCGTAACGGAGCGGGGCCGTGCCTTACAACGTCATCCCCAACTCGACCTTCCTCGACGCGTTCGGGGCAGTGGATGTCGGCGCCGGCGATCCTGCACCCCATATCCAGACGCTGCAGGCCAACACCGCGAACGACGTGGCGACGGCCCGGACCGTCATCGACCCGATGCTGGGCTATCCCGGCAGCCCGGACTTTCTCTATCTCGCCGACAGCGGCGATCTCATCAACGTCGCGCTGGTCGTCGAGCGCGCTGCGCCACAAAGCCAGCTCGACGCCTTCCTGGCCGGCGACTGGGCCGATCGCGCCAGCTACATCGCAAGCCAGGGCGAGAACATCTGGTCGACCTACGGCGCCGATCCCACGACCTACGCCGGCATCCAGCAGGCGGTGCTCGACGCCCTCGGCATCCCGGCCGGCAGCGCGACCACCCCCATGACGCTCGCGGCGGAGCAGGGCTACACCGCCAGCGCCGACAACCGAACGATCTGGCTGACGCTCACGACCGATCAGTTCAATACGCTGTTCAACTCCGTCCTGCTGGCGAACGAGGAGGCCTATGCGTGGCCCGGGCCCCTCAGCCTGCCCACGACCATCGACCTGAACTCGATCGCGGGCCTGTGGGTCGACCAGGGCGTGTCGTTCAACAACCCGGTGCTCGCCGCCAGCGTGCCGGCCAACCCGAGCGGGCCGCATCCCGGCCCGGTGTCGTTCGGCAACTGGGCGGCCGTCTATCCCGGCGAGCAATGGGCCTCGGACATCGCGCTTGTCGAGGCCGCGGTGACCGCCACGCCCGCGGCCATTGCCGCCTACTACGACTTCCCCTTGTCGATCGACCTTTCGGCGCCGGGCATCGGGCTGGTCGAGACCGGCCTGCAACAGCCGAACCTGCTGGCTGCGGTGAACGTCTATCGCCGGGACCTCGGATTGCCGCCGCTCAGCCCGGCCGACTTCGTGTCGATCGGCGGCAACACGCCGACGCCTGACGGGGACCTGCTCGAGCTCGTGCTCGACATTTCGGTGGTGTCGGGCGTGGCACCCAACAGCGCGATCTACCTATATGGCGCCGACGCCGCCAACACCCAGGTCACCGCCTTCCAGGCCTACCAGAACGCCTTCTTCGACAGCACGCGCAACCCGGAGGTCCTGTCCTCGTCGTGGACCTACTTCTTCTCGGCGACGTCGCAGTCGCTGTTCCAGCAGGCATGGCAGGGGTTGTTCGTCGACGGGTTGTTGAGCGGCGTGTCGACCCACATCGCCATCCAGGACCAGGGATCGAACGGCTGGCAGTCCAACGGCACCGGCAATACGCCGGCCGGCACCGTGCCGACCTACGCCCTGTCGGTGGGCGGCACGTCGGCCTCGACGCCCTATGCGGCGGCGAACGACGTCACTCTCAGCGTGTACTACCAGCTCGCCATGCAGGGCGACCTGGCGACCATCTTCGAGCTGGTCGCCGCCGGATTGACGACCCTGCCCAGCAAGCTGTCGACCGCCGATCCGCAGACGCTGACGGCCGGCGCCCCGCCCGGCGAGCCGTACGCCGGCGAGCTCACGCAGCTGATCGAGACGGTGTGGAACGAGTATGTCTTCGTTCAGCACCCCAACGGCCTCCACGCGGCGTTTACCGAGAACGACGCGACGTCGGGCGGCGTCGACCAGACCCAGCCGGTGCCGTACTACCAGAGTGCCTACGGGCTCACCCCGGGAGCCAACCCGGTCAGCCCCAACGGCAGCGGCCGTGGCGCGCCCGATGTCGCAGCGCTTGCCGGCGGCAACGCCTACTACGCGGTCCTGAACAGCAGCTACGTCGCCGACCTGAGGGGCTCGGTGGTCACCGGCGACATCGGCACCAGCGCGGCGGCGCCGCTGTGGGCGACGCTCACCTCGCAGTTCAACGTCATCTTCAAGGATCAGGGACTGCCCGCGCTCGGCTTCTACAACGACCAGCTCTACATCGCGGCAGCCGTGGCGCCGGCCTCGTTCAACGACATCGTGCTGGGCAACAACGACAGTGCCTTCTACTACACGGCGCACCGGACGGGGTACGTCGCCGAGGGGTCCAACATCCAGCCCACCGGCTTCGGTTACGAAGCCGCACCGGGCTACGATCTGGTGAGCGGGCTCGGCACGCCCAATGGGACGCTGCTGGCGCGCGCGCTGGCCCAGATCGCGCACGAGCAGATGTACTTCGATGCGATCGATCCGTTCCTCGGCGCCGACGGGTCGAACTGGGCGGCCGGCGCCACCGAGAGCCTCCTGTTCCAGGCGTCGACGACCAGCGCGGCCACCGTACACGTGTCGCTCGGCTCCGTCGGCACCACCTTCTTCACCGAGGCGTCCGACTCGTTCGCCTGGACGGCGCGGCTTGCCCAGCAGAGCCTGCAGGCCGACTTCGATCCCAGCCTCGTCACCATGTTCGACCGCCAGTCGCAGGGCGCGCTGATCCAGGCGCAGGTCGGCGACGGCTGGCACGTCGCCGTCGCGATCGACGGCATGCGGGCAAGCACACCGCAGGCCGGGATCTCGACACCGTTCGGCTTCGCCGACTTCACGACGACGGCCAGCTCGACCGGCTTCAGCCCGGACGTCCGAGTCGCCCTGCCGGTGGCGATCGCCGAGACCGCCGGCGGCGCCAACGACACCGTGGCCATCGTAAGGCTGCGCCAGAACAGCGAGGATTCCCTTTCCGTCTCCTTCTTCAGGGTCGACGACTACATCGGAACGATCGACCTCGGCGGGCCGGTCTACCGGCCGGGCGAGGCCAACTACCTCGCCGCGGCGCAGGATCGCGCCTACCTGACGCAGAGCGGCAGCGCGTCGATCGGCGGGCCGGGCTACGGCCAGTTCAGCCAGACCGGCCTGGTCGACGTCGATGCCGGCGACATCATCGCCTTCATGCTGACGAACAACACCAGCGGCCAGACCTTCTTCTCCTTCGCCCGTGCCAACGAGAAGGTGAACGGCCAGGACGTCGGCCATCTGTGGAACTACGGGCTCAACACCTGGGGCTGGGAGGACATGTACGGCGGCGGCGATCGCGACTTCAACGACCTGATCGTGCAGCTCGACTTCACCAGTGCCTCGGGAAATGGCTGGCTGGTCGGCTAAGCCTTCTGCAGAACGATGTATTCGAACTGTGCGGCCACCGAAACCTTGCTCTGGCCGTAGGTGAGGCGCCAGAACGGGCTCGGCCTGCCGTTCGTCCAGCTGCGATCGACCGCGATGGTCACCGGCGTCTTGTCGACCAGCGATGTCGGTCGGATGATGTCTCCGACCGTCAGATCGCTCAGTGGCTTGTTGTTCTGCTCGAACACGGCGTCGTCGG
>JAEWIV010000493.1 GCA_023386865.1 Pseudomonadota bacterium | reverse complement strand
CCTGTGGCCTCGGCCTTCATTGCCGCGGCACAGCAGTGCGGCTTTGCGATGACGCCTGACATCGGTGGTGCGGTCCCTACGGGCGTCGCCTGGAACCAGCTCAGCATCAGAGGCCACGCGCGCGACGATGCCGCGACCGCTTTTCTGGATAGCCTTGACGGCGTCGACGTCGACGTCCTCACCGATGCTCCGGTGCTTGGCTTGGTGATCGAACGTGGTCGTTGTCTCGGCGTGCGCCTTGCGGGCCAAATCGTACGGCCCGACGGCGAAGTCCTGCTTTGTGCCGGGGCGATCGATTCGCCGCGTCTTCTGATGGTTTCGGGCGTGGGACACGCCGATGCCCTGCGGGCCCTCGGCATTGCCGTCACCGTCGACCTGCCCGACGTGGGAGCCAACCTCGAGGATCATTTGCTGCTCGCCGGTGTGGCTTTCCGTGCGCGCCGCGAGGTGCCGCGCTCGCACTACAACCATGCCGACGCATTGCTCTACGTGCCGCATGCGAAGGCCGACGAAAGTCCCGATCATCTGATCATGTGCCTTTCGCTGCCTTTCGTGCAGCCTGCCGTCGGTGCATTGCCGCCCCCCGCGTTCACCTTGGTACCGTGCCTCATGCGGCCATTGAGCCGGGGCAGCGTGCGCCTTGCCTCGGCGGATCCGATGGCGCCGGCGCTCATTGATCCCGCTTACCTGTCGGACAGCAGCGACCTCGAGAGCCTGGTCGCGGCGGTGACGCTGGCGCGCGAAATCGGCGCAGCCTCGGCCTTTGCCGACTGGCGGGCCGAAGAGATCTATCCGGGCGGCCGCTGGCAGGACGCTGCCGCGCGCCATGATTTCGTGCGTCGTGCGGCGCGGTCGTTCCACCATCCCGTGGGCACCTGCCGAATCGGCGCCGTCGTCGACACCGCGTTGCGCGTACGAGGCGTGACGGGGTTGCGCGTGATCGACGCATCGGTGCTGCCTGGTCTTCCGGCAGCCATGATCAACGCCGCCGTTACGGCTGTGGCAGAGCGGGCAAGCGATATCGTGTTGGGCGTGTAGGAACGGCCGTTGCCGAGCGACGCGTCTCGGGCTTACATCGAACCCATGACCCTCGTCGCCGGCCTGGTCGTCTTCCTGCTGCTGGCGGTCGCGCTTTGGCTCCTGTCGCTGCCGGCCAACAGGCCGGCCTATGCGCGGCCGGTCTTCTACCTCGCGCTGGTCGTCGCCGCGCTGATCGCCGGATTCATCTACCGTTCCGTCTAGGTCATGATGGGGACCCATCATGCCTCCTGCAACACGCATCACCGGTGGGCGCGAATGAGATGAGATGGAACCGCGGCCGGTTCCATCTCATCTCATTCCGCTTTAGGCAGCCGCTTCGACGCAACCCGGCGTGCCGCCGCGAGCGCCAGGCGCGCCCAGGCGATCAGTTCGTCTGGTTCATCGAACAGCCGCTCCGGTGCGCGCCAGAATGAGAGGTCGATGGGAGCGAGCTTCCTGGAAAGCCTCCTTGTTGCCGTTGTCGACCCTGAGATAGAGCATGTTGTCCGCCACGACTCCGAACATGACGCCGTCGCAGAACACGCCGGTCTTGCCGAACATGCGCCGCAGGGTGACGCGACCGAGCGGCTCGAGCTGCTCGCGCAGGAATTCGGCGAAGCTTTCGCTGGCGACCATGGTTGCAGGATAGCGCAAACGGGCCTTTATTTTGTGGTCTTCCTTCGCCACGTTAGGTCCATGGTCAGCGGACATACTCATCAGACCGACGTCGTCATCGTGGGAGCCGGCCCTGTCGGCCTGTTCGCCGTGTTCGAATGCGGCATGGTGAGGCTACGCTGCCACCTGATCGACGTGCTGGACGATGCCGGTGGCCAGTGCACGGCGCTTTATCCCGAGAAGCCGATCTACGACATCCCGGGCTTCCCCCGTATCGAGGCGGCCGAGCTGGTGGTGCGCCTGAAGGCGCAGGCTGCGCCGTTTCGGCCGGTCTATCACCTCGGTGAGCAGGTCCAGGGGTTGGAGAAACTGAGCGGTGGTTTCTGGAAGGTGACGACATCCAAGGGCACGATGGTGCAGGCGCGCGCCGTGATCATCGCGGCCGGCGTCGGCGCCTTCGGTCCCAACCGGCCGCCGCTGCCCGGCATCGAGGCCTACGAAGGCAAGAGCGTCTTCTACTATGTCACGCAGCGCGAAGCCTTCCGTGGCAGGCGCGTGGTGATCGCGGGCGGTGGCGACACGGCGGTCGACTGGGCGCTGTCGCTTGCCGAGATCGCGGGCCGCGTCTCCGTGATCCATCGCCGCGACAAGTTCCGTGCCGCACCCGAAAGCGAGGCGCAGCTAAAGGCGCTCGCCAAGGCGGGCAAGATCGACATGGTCGTACCCTACCAGCTCCATGGCTTGGAAGGCGCCGGCGGCCAGCTTACGGCGGTGACAGCGGCCACGCTCGACGGCGCCACCAGGCGCATCGAGGCCGATGCCCTGCTGCCGTTCTTCGGCCTGTCGATGTCGCTGGGACCGATTGCCGAGTGGCAGCTCGCCCTGCAGCAAAATCAGATCGCAGTCGATGCCGCGACGGCCGCGACCAGCAAGCCGGGCATCTTCGCCATCGGCGACGTCGTCACCTATCCCGGCAAGCTGAAGCTGATCCTGACCGGCTTCGCCGAAGCCGCCATCGCCGCGCGCTCGGCCTATGCCCTGATCCATCCCGAGACGCCGCTGCATTTCGAGTATTCGACGACGTCCGGGTTGCCGACGGCCTGATCCCCTGAGGCTAGCGCAGCGTCCGGAAGAACTTGCGGACATCGTCGACGAACAGACCAGGCTGCTCGAAGGCGGCGAAGTGCCCGCCCTTGGGCATCTCGCTCCAGTGTGTGATGTTGCTGAAGTTGGTCTCCATCCAGCGCCGCACCGGAGTGACGATCTCCTTGGGAAACACTGCGACGCCGGTCGGCACGCCAACCTTGTGGACAGTGCGGCGCTCGGGTCCGAAGCTCTCCCAGTAGAGCCGCGCCGACGAGGCGGCCGTTTCCGTCACCCAGTAGAGCATGACATTGTCCAGAAGCTCGTCGCGGCCGAGAATGTTCTCGGGATGGCCATCGCAGTCGGTCCAGGCCCAGAACTTCTCCAGGATCCAGGCAGCCTGGCCGGCGGGCGAGTCGGTGAGGCCGTAGCCCAGGGTCTGCGGCCGCGTCGATTGCTGCTTGGAATAGCCCGAATCCCAGTCGGCATAGTGCTTGATGCCCTTCAGCGCGCGCGCCTCCTCGGGCGTGGGCTCGCCGACCACGTTGGGCCGTGTCGACATGGCGAGCGTGATGTGGATGCCGGCGCAGCGCGCCGCGTCGAGGGCGCCGATCGCCGTGGTGACGGCGGAGCCCCAGTCGCCGCCCTGCGCGCCGTACCTCGCATAGCCGAGGCGATCCATCAGCTTGGCCCAGGCGCCGGCGATGCGGTCGATGCCCCAGCCGGTGCTCGTGGGCTTGCCCGAAAAGCCGAAGCCGGGCAGGGACGGGCAGATCACATGGAAGGCGTCGGCGGCGTCGCCGCCATGTCTGGTGGGATCGACCAGCGGCTCGATGACCTTGTGGAACTCCACGATCGAGCCCGGCCAGCCGTGGGTGATCAGGAGCGGCATCGCCTCGGCATGCGGCGAGCGCATATGGACGAAATGGACATCGAGCCCGTCGATCGGCGTCGTGAACTGGGCGAAGCGATTGAGCAGCGTCTCGCGCTTCCGCCAGTCGTAGCTTTCGGCCCAGTAGCGGCAGACCTCCTGGATCCACTGGCGCGGCACGCCCTGGCTCCAGTCATCGACAAGCTCGGCCTCGGGCCATCGCGTCCGGCGCAGCCGCGCCTTGAGATCGTCGAGCACGTCATCGCCGACGGCGATGCGGAAGGGGCTGATGGCGCTCATGGGATTGCCTTTCCTAGTCGTCGGGCTGGCGCATGTGGGCGCTGGCTTCGTCCTCGGTGCGCAGCCACAGCTCGTTGGCGATGGGCCGTTCGGCTTCTTCCATGATGTGGCCGACCAGCCCGACCGCGCGGGCCATCACGCCGAAACCGCGTACGACCTTCCATGGGAAGCCGAGCTCGCAGCACAGCGCACCGATGGCGCCGGTGGCGTTGACGGGCAGGGACCTGCCCGACTGGCGCTCGGCCTCGGCCGCGATCAGCTTCATGAGGGCGACATAGTTGCCGGACAGGCCGCACTCCTCGGCGATCTCGAACAGGCGCGGCGCCCGCGGATCGACCGGCTTGTGGATCGGATGACCCATGCCGGGAAGGATGCGCTTGGCGGCGCGCCAGGTCTCGACCACTTCGCGCGCCTTCGCCGGCAGGTCGACGCCCGACGAGCCGGGCGGCAACGTTTCGTACAGCAGCTTGGCGGCATTCTCCATGCTGCCGACGAACACCGTGCCGAGGCCGCACAGGCCGGCGGCCACGGCCGCCTGCATGGATTCCGGCGCGCCGGCATAGGTCATGCGCGCGGCGATGGCGCTTGGCGTCAGGCCGTGCTCGACCAGGGTGACCAGGATGGCGTTGTAGGCGCGCGACTGCTGCGGCGTCGGCATGCGGCCGGTGAGCTGCAGGTAGGAGAAGTCGCCGAGGTTCAGCGTGCCGATGACTTCTGCGGGCAGGTCCTTGCCGCGCACGACGATGCGCTTGCGGTTGCTCCAGGCGATGTCGGAGCGGATCGGTTGGGGCTTGCGGGCCATGATGTCCTCAGCGGGGCGAGCGATAGCGGGTGCCGGGCGGCGGCGGCGTCTCGGGCGGGCCGGCGAAGCACTGCACGATGCTCATCCAGTGCCTGGCCCTCTCGCCGCGGATCGAGAGGGATGTGTCGGCGGCGTTGCGGGTCTGCGTGACGACCTGGCAAAAGGCGATGGCGTCGCCCTCGACCATGTCGCTTTCGGATGCCTGCCACTCCCAGGTCTCGCCGAACGGCGTGCGGAGGCGGACCGACGGTGTGAGCGGTGGCACGGGCAGGCCGCGATTGCGGTAAGCCCATCCGAAGGTGCGCACGCCGATTTCGGCGATGTTGCGCAGGCGAGGCGACGCCGGCGGGCGCTCGAGGCCGAGAAGGTCGTAGATCGCCTGGGCATGCGACCATGTCTCCATCTGGCGCGCGGTCGTGAACATGCGCACGCCCATGTCCGGTCCGGCCCATTTGAGCCGTGCGTCGGCGGGCTTGCCGGCCAGCACGTCGCACAGGCGGCCGGCCGTCTCGTGCCAGCGCTGGAGCAGGGCACGTCCGCCCAACCCATTCAGCCGCTGCCGCGTCTCGTCGATGCGGCTTAGTCCCTTCTTACGCGCGGCCTGGATGTCGGCCATCAGCGCCGTGAACGCCTCGGGATCGGACGCCGAGGCGAGCGCCATGGTGTCACCCATGTGAAGGTGGCGAAGGATGTCATCGATCGTCCAGGCCTTGAACTGGGTGGCGCGAGCCCAGTCGCTGTCCCTGAGCCCGCTCAGCAACTGGTGCAGCTCGGCGGTCTCGGCGCGAAAGTCGTCGACCTGCTGGATCATTCGGCGGCTTGGCTGACCGTCGACTGCTGCAGGCGCAGCACCTCCTCCCAACCGCGATAGCCGGTGAAGCCGTCCTTGTCGAAGAACAGGACCGGCCCGTCGCAGAAGAACAGGTACTCGGTGTCCTCCAGGGCCGTCGTGGCGCCGTGCACCATGCCGTTCACCTCGTGCAGGAAGTCGCCCGCGTTGTAGACGTTGTCGCGGACCTGCAGCCTGCCCGAAAGGATGAACGCGAAGGCTGCCGACAGATGCTTGTGCGGCGGCGCGACATAACCCTTCTTCCATTTCAGCAGCACGGCCCACCGCCCGGACTCGGGGCCGACCCACAGGACCTTGGTCCAGGCCTGTCCCGGCTTGGTCTCGATCCACGGGATCTCCGACGAGCGCGTGATCGAATCGGCAAGCTCGCTGTTCACCGGCAGTATGTCCTGGGGAAGAGCCATCGATCCCTCCATCCGCGTCTTGATTGACCTCGACTCTGAAGAGCCGTCGGCAGCGAGTCCAGGGGTGGAGCCGAGGCGCGGAACGGTCCTAGAATTGCGACATGATTCTCGTCGGACAGTACGACTCGCCCTATACGCGCCGCGTCGCCGTCAGCCTGCATCTCCTCGGCTTCGACTTCGAGCACGACACACGTTCGGTTTTCGGCGACTTCGATTCCATGCGCGCGACCAACCCGCTGGGTCGCATACCCTCGCTTGTCCTGGACGACGGCACGACCTTGATCGATTCGGCGGCGATCCTGGACTGGCTGGACCACGAGGTCGGACCCGAACGCGCGTTGATGCCGGCGAATGGACCGGCCCGCCGGGACGCGCTGCAGCGGATCGCCCTGGCCAGCGGCACGATCGACAAGGTCATGGGCATCGGTTACGAGCGGCTGGTCCGGCCCGAACGCTATCGCTGGCCCGACTGGATCGCGCGTTGCCGCACCCAGGCGGAGGGCGGATTGGCCGCGCTGGCGAGGCTGCCGTGGCCGTCCGACGAGCGCCTCAGCCAGCCCTGGATCACCACCGCCTGCCTGTTGCGCTACGTTCGGCTCGCCGTTCACGATCTGCTGCCGCGCGGCCGCTACCCGGCACTCGACGCCGTGTCCGATCGCTGTGAGGCGCTGCCGGCGTTCAAGGCGACGTATCCCGCCGACTACGTCGTTCCGGCGTCCAGTTGAGCGGCCGCGAGCCTGCGCAAGGACGACAGCCGATGGGCGTTCGCCTTACGTCACCGGCCGCGACTGCGGCAGGCGGTCCTTGGTGCCGTATACCGGCGGGGCGAGCTGGTCTGCAGTGCGGCCGGCCCAGTCACGCTTGGGTACGGTCTCGAGCCGTTTGCGCTGGCCCTCGATCAGCCCCGCGGTCGCCGCCTCGACATCGACCGTCAGCACCTTGCCGTCCTTCACGACCTGCGTGCCGTCGATATAGACGTGGCGGATGGCGCGCTCGCTGGCCGAATAGATGAGACTTCTGACCGGCTCGTGCGCGGGCTGCATATAGGGGTGGCTCATATCGACCAGGGAGAAGTCGGCCTTGCAGCCCGGCGCCAGGCGGCCGAGGTCCGGCCGTCGCAGGATCTTGGCGCCTCCCACGGTCGCCGCCTCGAAGGCGTGCCGTGTCGTGCCCATCTTGTAATTGCTGGTGAAGACGCGAGCGACGTAGCAGGCGAGCCTGATCTCATCGACCATGTTGTGCGGGAACGTGTCGGTGCCGATGCCGACCGTGATGCCGGCATTCATGTAGCGTCCGATGGAGTTCAGCACCATGCCACGACGGGCGAAAACCGTCGGGCAGTGCGCCACCGATGCGCCAGAGTCGCGCAGTCGCTCGAAATCGTTGCCGTGTGGATAGTGGATCTGCGGATGATCGTTGAGGAAGATGCCGTGGCCGATGACAAGGTCGGGGCTCAGCACACCGATCGAGTCGAGCCACTCGATGGGCGTCTTGCCGTGGCGATGAACCATTTCATAGAACTCGACGACCGCCTGACAGGCATGGGTCTGCATCGGGATGCCGCGTCGCCTGGCTTCCTGGTGCGCCTCCTTGAAGTAGCCTTCCTTGCATGTATCGATCTGCGAGGGGCCGACCATCCCGGAGATGCGCCCGCTGGGATGCTTTGCCGCCTCGTCGAGCGTCTTCATTGCTGCCGCGAAAGCTTTCTCTCCCGCCTTGTCGTCCCAGGCATATTCAACGGTGTGGCCGTTCTTGGTGTACCAGTAGCCCTGGCGCATCATTGGGCAGACGACGGCGCGGATGCCGGTCGACGCGAGATCGTCGATCCATCCGTCGCGGCTCATCGAGAGGTCGGAAATGGTGGTGACGCCGCTCTTCAGAAGCTCCGACATCGCCACCATGGTCGAGGGGCCCGCATCCTCGGCGTCGAGGCCGAACACCGGGAGGTATTCGTAGAGCGAACTTTGGCCCAGCTTGTCGCTGCCATACTCCTCTGTCAGTCCCTTGTTCGCGGGCTCGGAGAAGGGATGGCTGTGAACGTTGACGAAGCCTGGGATCGCCATGAACCCCGTGCCCTCGATCGTGTCGTCGGCCTGGCCGCCGTAGCCCGGGCCGACATGGACGATCTCATTGCCCTTGAAGACGAGGTCACCGCCGTCGACATAGGCGTGGCGCCGCTCGGATTCGTCCCAGGCCACGATATGGTCGAGACCGGCGATCCTCGTGGTCTTCATTTCGTTTCCTCCAGCTCGTCACCGCGATAGAAGACTGGCCGACGCAGCAGCACTCGACAAGCGCCGTGCCGATGGCATGATCGCTGCAAGACACGCCAAGGAGCCGAAGTTCATGTCGTCCGGAAAGCTGACCGAACAAGCGAAAGGCGTATTCATCATAGCCGCGACGCCCTTCACCGACGAAGGCGCGCTCGACCTCGACAGCGTCGATTCGCTGACCGATTTTTATTTGGGCTGCGGTGTAACGGGATTCACCCTTTTGGGCATCATGGGCGAGGCGCCGAAGCTGACGGCGGAGGAATCGCTGTCGGTGGTCGATCGCGTCGTGCGTCGCTCGCAGGGTCGGCAGATCATCGTCGGCGTCAGTCATGCCGGACTCGAGAATGTTCGGCGCCTCAGTCACGAGGCCATGATCGCGGGCGCGGCGGGCGTCATGGTGGCGCCGCCGCCAGGGCTCAAGGGCGACGAGGGGCTCTACAACTACTTCACCCAGGTCTTCAAGGAACTGGGACCCGACATCCCGGTCGTCTACCAGGACTATCCGCAGAGCACAGGCGTCTATCTCGCGCCGTCGGTGTTCGAGCGCCTGGTCGACGACTTCAAGCAGCTCGTCATGCTCAAGCACGAGGATTGGCCGGGCCTCGCGAAGCTCACGCGCGTGCGCGAGAGCGAGAAGAAGCCAGGCCGCCGGCGGGTCTCGATCCTGGTCGGCAACGGTGGGCTCTACCTGCCGCAGGAGCTGCGCCGCGGCGCCGACGGCGCCATGACCGGCTTTGCCTGGCCCGAGATGCTGGTGGAGGTCTGCGACCTCGCCGCCAAGGGCAAGATGGAGGAGGCGGAGGACTTGTTCGACATCTACCTGCCGCTGGTGCGCCACGAGCAGCAGCTCGGCATCGGGCTGGCGCTGCGCAAGGAGGTGCTGTTCCGCCGCGGCGCCATCAAGAGTCCGCGCCAGCGGGCGCCCGGATCGTCGCTGACCGCGACCGATCGCGCCGAGCTCGACAACCTGATCGCCCGCCTGGAGCGCAGGCTGGCCGCGGCCGGTCGCGGCGCCAAGGTCGCGGCGGAGTAGCGAGAATGGCCGACTTCGACCTGATCGTCCGTAACGCCAAGATCGTCACCGCCGAACGCCAGAGCGAAGGCGACATCGCCGTCAAGGACGGCAAGGTCGCCGCCCTGGGCGCCGACGTGAAGGGCACCGCCACGCGCGAGATCGATGCTGCGGGCAAATTCGTCCTGCCGGGTGGCGTCGACAGCCACTGCCATATCGAGCAGCGCTCGGGCTTTGGCGTGATGTGCGCCGACGATTTCTATACCGGCACGGTGTCGGCGGCGTTCGGTGGCACCACGACGGTGATCCCGTTCGCCGCCCAGCACCGCGGCATGTCGCTGCGCCAGGTCGTGAAGGACTATCATGAGGCGGCGACGCCCAAGGCGGTGATCGACTACGCCTTCCATCTGATCATCACCGATCCCACTCAGCAGGTGCTGGGCCAGGAGCTGCCGGCTCTGATCAAGGACGGCTACACGTCGTTCAAGATCTACATGACCTACGACGCCATGAAGGTCACCGACTACCAGATCCTCGACATTCTCGCCCTGGCCCGGCGCGACGGCGCGCTGGTGATGGTGCATACCGAGAATCACGACATGATCCAGTGGCTGGCACATCACCTGGTCGACCAGGGCCATGTCGCACCCAAGTTCCACGCGATCGCCCATGCCCGTGTCGCCGAGGCCGAAGCGACCAACCGCGCGATCTCGCTGGCGCGGCTGGTCGATGCGCCGCTGCTGCTGGTGCATATGTCCGAGATCGAGGCGATCGAGACGCTGCGCCAGGCGCAGAAGAAGGGGTTGAAGATCTTCGGCGAGACCTGCCCGCAATACATTGCGCTCACCGCCGACGACATGGACAAGCCCGGCGTCGAGGGCGCCATGTGGTGCTGCAGCCCGCCGCCGCGCGATTCGGAAGCGCAGGAGGCGGTATGGGCCGCACTGAAGGACGGCACCTTCCAGACCTTTTCGTCGGACCACGCACCGTATCAGTTCAACGAAAAAGGCAAAATCCCCAGGGGAGACAAGACGACCTTCAAGGAGATGGCCAACGGCGTGCCCGGCCTCGAGGTGCGCCTGCCGCTGCTGTTCTCGGAAGGCGTCCAGAAGGGGCGCATCACGCTGCAGCAGTTCGTGGCGCTGACCTCGGCCAACCATGCCAAGCTCTACGGGCTCTACCCGAAGAAGGGCACGATCGCGGTCGGCTCCGATGCCGACTTCGCGATCTGGGACGCCGACAAGGACGTCACCATCCGCTGGAAGGACCTGCACGACAATGTCGGCTACACGCCTTACGAGGGCCGTCAGATCAAGGGCTGGCCGATCACCGTCGTGAGCCGCGGCCGCGTCGTGGTCGAGGACGGCAAGCTCAACGCCGCCCGCGGCTCGGGCCAGTTCCTGCCCTGCGCGTCGCCCGATTCGGCCAAGCCGCAGGGCCAGACGGCGCCCGAGCTGCAGTCAATGTCCCGCTTCGGCCTGAAGCCGCTGTTCTGATGATCGGTGTCGACTATGTAAGGCGCATGGTGCTCTACAATCGTTGGTAGAACGAGAACCTTTACGACGCGGCCGACGGGCTCACCGACGACGAGCGCCACCGCGAGCGCGGCGCCTTCTTCGGCTCGAGACAGCGGCCGATGTGCCATCTGCTGTGGGCCGACAAGACCTGGATGAGTCGCTTTCGCGACACGCCGCCGCCGGTGCCCTTGGAGGAGCTGACCGCGCAGTATCGCGACTGGATGTCTCTCCAAAGCCGGCACCGCGATTTCGATGCAGAGATCGTGGGGCGGACCAAGGGTCTCACCGCGGACTGGCTGGCTGCGAACCACACCCATTTTTACCCGGCTTCGGGCGGGAGATCACGAACCCACGTTGGGCATGTTGACCCAGGCGGGCAGAAAGCCGGCCGACACGGACCTGCCGATGATGTCCGGCTAACCGGATGTATGCTAAGCTTTAGCAAAGTTTGGCATAAGATGGAGTGATCATGAACGTCTCGCTGACACCCAAACTGGAGGGTTTCGTCAAGGCCAAGGTGAAGACGGGCGACTACAACAATGCCAGCGAAGTCGTGCGCGAAGCACTTCGGCTATTGCAGCGCGAGGAAGAGGCGGTTCGCGAACGTAAGGCCGCTCGCCTACGCAAGGCATTGCGGGTGGGGCTGGACGGGCCTGACGCCGAAGGATTTGACATCAAGAAGGTCGTGAGGCGCCTCAAGAAACGTCGCGGAGCCTAGCTTCGAAGGTGCCGGTCGCTGGCAGGCAATGGGACGTGTCCGGCGCATTCCGTCCATCGGTTCAAACTATGGCGAAATCATCGAGGGTGTTCGGCGCTATCGCTTTCGTTCTCACACCATCTACTATGTCGTCTTGAAGGACAGCGTGAGATTGTCCGCATCTTGTATGTTCGCATGAGTCCGGACCGTCATTTGCCCGATTAGAGAGATTGAAATGTCCCGTCGCCTGAAAGTCTCCGCCGCCCAGCTCGGCCCCATCAACCGCGCCGACAGCCGCAAGAGCGTGGTCGCGCGCCTGATCGAGATGCTGAAGGAGGCCGATTCACGCGGCTCGAAGTTCGTGGTCTTCCCCGAGCTCGCGCTCACCACCTTCTTTCCCCGCTGGTGGATGGAGGACCAGGCCGAGATCGACAGGTACTTCGAGGCGCAGATGCCGAGTCCCGAGACGCTGCCGCTGTTCGAGCTGGCGCGCTCCAAGGGCATCGGCTTCTACCTGGGCTATGCCGAGCTCACGGAGGAGGATGGTGGCGAGCACCGCTTCAACACCTCGATCCTGGTCGGGCCGGTCGGCCGCCTCGTCGGCAAGTACCGCAAGGTCCATCTGCCGGGTCATGCCGAGCACCGGCCGGCGGCGCCCTACCAGCATCTCGAGAAGAAGTATTTCGAGGTCGGCAACCTCGGCTTCAACGTCTGGAAGATGTTCAAGGACGACATCATCGTCGGCCAGTGCATCTGCAACGACCGGCGCTGGCCCGAGACCTTCCGCGTCATGGGGCTGAAGGGCGCCGAGATGGTGGTGCTGGGCTACAACACGCCGACCGACAACGTCTATGCGCCCAAGGAGCCGCCGTACCTGCGCGTGTTCCATCACAATCTCTCGATCCAGGCGGCCGCCTACCAGAACGGCATCTGGGTCGTGGCGACCGCCAAGGCCGGCAAGGAGGACGGCTTCAGCCTCCATGGCGGCACGGCCATCGTCGCACCGACCGGCGAGATCGTGTCCAAGTCGACGACCGAGGAGGACGAGGTCGTGTCCTACGACTGCGACATGGAGCTCGGCGAATACATCCGCAACACCACCTTCAACTTCGCCAAGCACCGCCGGCCCGAGCACTACAAGCTGATCGTCGAGCGCACCGGTGTGAAGCTCGAGCCGAGCAACTGAGGATTCCGACATGCAATACGCCGTCTCCGACGTGAACCATCACGACCGCTACAAGATCCTGACGGCGTTCGTTCTGCCGCGGCCGATCGCCTGGGTCACCACCATCGGCCCGACCGGGACGGTCAACGCCGCACCCTTCAGCTTCTTCAACGTCTTCGCCGAAGACCCGCCGCTCGTCATGTTCGCCGTCAACAAGCGGCCGGACGGGCGCATCAAGGACACCTGGATCAACATCAAGCGCACGGGTGAGTTCGTCGTGAACCTGACGGACGAGCCGCTTGCCCGCGCGATGCACGATTCGAGCGGCGACTTCCCGCCGGACATCGGCGAAGCCGATTATCTCGGCCTGAAGCTCGCCCCGTCGGTCGACATCAAGCCGCCGCGGCTGGCCGATGCGCCGTGGGCGATGGAGTGTCGGACTTGGCAGGTCATCAACGTCAAGGACGACCGTCAGCTGATCATCGGCGAGGGGCTGCGCTTCCATATCCGCGACGAGCTGTGGGACCCCAAGGCCATGCGCGTGCACATGGAGAAATACCATCCGATCGGCCGCATGTTCGCCGACCGGTACTGCCGCACCGACGATCGCGTGGTGTTCCCGGCGGCAGAGGGACCGAAGAAATCCGCCGCCGCCGGGTAAGCCCGCCCCGGCTCGGCCACGGACATGGTGCATCGCCGGCCCGATAGGCGTAGCGTGGGCCGAAGGGCAGGGTCGGCCGAATGGACGTTCGTGACTGGCTGGAAAAACTGGGCCTCGGCCAATATGCGGAGGCGTTCGCTGCCAACCACATCGATGGCGGGCTGCTGAGATCGCTGTCGGGCGATGACCTGCGGGAGCTCGGTGTCGCCTCCCTCGGCCATCGCAAGCGGCTGATGGAAGCCGTTGCCGCGCTGGCCGAAGCGCCGGCCGCCGGCGCCGGCGAGGCCGAACGCCGCCAGGTCGCTGTCCTGTTCGCCGACCTTTGCAGCTTCACCGAGCTTTCGAGCGAACTGGGCGCGGAAGAGATGCGCCGCATCGTCGACCGTTTCCTCGCCCGCGCCGACGAGCTGATCGTCGAGCACGGCGGGTCGGTCGACAAGCATATCGGCGACGCCACCATGGCGGTGTTCGGCGCCCCCGTCGCGCACGAGGACGATCCGCTGCGTGCCGTCGCCACGGCCGATGCGCTGCAACGGGCCATGCCGGCGCTGTCGGCCGAGCTGGGACGGCCGATCTTTACCCATATCGGCGTCGCGCTGGGCGAGGTCGTGGCCGGCGAGATGGGCGGCAGCGTACGGCGGGACTACACCGTGTTGGGCGATACGGTGAACCTCGCCGCTCGACTGGTCGGCGAGGCCGGGCCCGGCGAGATCGTTGTCGACGAGGCGACGTGGCGCGCCGTCGCCGACCGCGTGCATGGCAAGCCGCTCGGCGAACGATCCCTCAAAGGCATCTCCCGACCGCAGGCGCTGTGGCGGTTGGACGGCATGCGAGAGAGCGGCAAGGCGGGGCGGCTGCCCTTCGTCGGCCGCGAGATCGAGCTGGCCCAGATCGCTGCCGTGCTGGGCGCGTCGCAGCCTGGAACGGTGCTGCACCTGCGTGGCGAAGCGGGCATCGGCAAGACGCGCCTGCTCGGCGAGACCCTGGCCGAGGCCGAGCGGCGCGGCTTCTCTGCCATCCTGGTGCGCGTGCTCGATTTCGGCGCAGCGCGCCGCCAGACGCCGTTGCGCGTCCTGGCCGAGGAGTTGATCGCCCGGCGGCCCGAATGGCTGGCCGACGAGGCCGCCGATGGCGGGCTGCGAGCGGCGCTGCACGACGTGCTCGAGCGGCCGATGCCGAAGGAACTCGCGACGCCCTATGCGGCAATGCAGGACTCGCGCCGCGCCGCATCGCGCGCCGAAGCCGTGGCGGCGCTGGCGGCGGCGGTTGCGGTCGACACGCCGCTCGCCATCGCCGTCGAGGACTTGCACTGGGCGAACGACGCGCTGCGTGCCTTCGTGCGCGGCGCTGCGCGACTCACCGCCGAGCGACCGCTGGTGCTGGTAACGACAGCGCGGCCGGAGGGGGATCCGGTGGATGCCGCGTTCCGGCGCGATCTCGGCGGCGCTGCGGTGACTGTCGTCGAACTCGGCCCGCTGCGCGCCGATGCCATGCAGCGGCTGGCCCAGGCCGCCGCGAGCGCTGTCGACCAGGCCGTGGTCGAGCGCTTCGTCGCCCGGTCCGGAGGCAATCCGCTCTTTCTCGAGCAGCTGGCGCTGAACGCCGCGGAATCGGAGGCGACGGCGCTCCCGGGATCGATCCGCGGCCTGGTGCAGGCGCGGCTGGACCGCCTGACGCGCGGCGACCGCACCGCGTTGCAGGCCGCTTCGGTGCTGGGCCAGCGCTTCTCGCTCGCGGCCCTGCGCGCGCTTGCCGCCGAGCCGGACTACGAGGCGCGGCCCCTGATCGACGGCGGCCTGCTCGTGCGTGACGGCGACATGCTGATGTTCGCCCACGCCCTGATCCAGGAAGCGACCTACGCCTCGCTGCTCAAGGAGACCGCGCGTCGTTACCACCGTCGCGCTGCGGACTGGCTGGGAGACGGCGAGCCCGAGCTGCGCGCCCAGCATCTCGATCGCGCCGGAGATCCGGAGGCGGCGGCGGCATACCGGACAGCGGCCGAGCGGCGGCGCGACAGCGGCCGGCTGGCGGCGGCCGTCGAGAATGCGGAGCGCGGCCTGGCGCTGGCGGCTCAAGACGGCGACGCTTTGGCGCTCGCCCTGCTGGCCGGCCATCTCCGGCTCGACCTGGGCGCGGCGAAGGTGGCGCGAGCTCATTTCGATACCGCGCTGGCGCGGGCGGTCGACGACGTCGGGCGCGGCGAGGCGCATTTCGGCGTCGCTGCCGCCCTGCGCATCGTCGACGACCTGTCGGGCGCCGAGCAGGCGCTCGACCGCGCGCAGGCCATTGCCGATTCCGCCGACCTCGCGACCCTGGGATCACGCTGCCGGCACCTGCGCGGCAACCTCCTGTTCCCGCGCGGTCTGGTGGAGCAGTGCATGGACCAGCACCGGGCCGCCCTGCAGCTCGCCGAGCGCGCGCAGTCTCCCGAGCTGGTGGCGCGCGCCTTGGGTGGGCTGGCGGACGCTTTCTATGCCCAAGGGCGGATGCGCTCGGCAGCGAGCGCGCTGGAGCGCTGCATTGCCGCTGCCCACAGCGCCGGCGCTGCCGGAGTCGAGGTCGCCAACCGGCCGATGGCGGCTATCGTCGAATGCTACCTGATGCGGCTCGATGGCATGCGCGAGATGGCGGAGCACGCACGCCGCCTCGCTCGCCAGGCGCACAATCGGCGCGCCGAGCTGATCGCCCTGCACAGCCTGATCATCACCGCCATGGAAGATGGGCGCCCCGAGGTCGGGCTGCCGCATGTCGATGCGGCGCGCGCCATCGTGGCGGAGCTCGGCGCCTGGCGCTTCGAGTGCGAGAACGTGATCTTCGGCGCCGAGCTGCAGGCGCAGATCGGCGAAGCGGCGCTGGCGGCCGAGATGGCGCGGGAAGCGGTGGCGTTGTGTCGAACGCACCAGGCCATGGCCTACATGGGGCCGGTAACCTTCGGCATCGCCGCGAAGCTGTCCGACGACCCGGCGGAGCGCGATGCCTATCTCGACGAGGGCGAGGCGTTGCTGGCCGGCCCGACTCTCGGGCACAACCACTTCTTCTTCCGGCGCTATGCCATCGAGGCGACGTTGGCCGCCGGCCTCGGCGCGCCGGCGCGCCGCCATGCCGAGGCGCTGGCGGCTTTCACGCGGAGCGAGCCCATGCCGCTCACCGACCTCATCGTGCGGCGCGCCTTGCTGATGGCCGATGCGGCCGACGGTCTGCTGACGCCGCAGAAGCGCGCCGAGCTGAACGAGCAGGCCGCGCAGGCGGAGCGCATGGGCTTCGCCTTGCTGGCGCGGACGATGCGCGAGGCCACCTGATCGCGTCGATTTTTCGGCGGCGACGAGGCCAAACAAGGCGACGGCCGTCGATTGATCACCACGGTCCGGGCGCATGGAGGATGTAAGCTCGGCACCGGAAGCTGTTCGAGAAATGACCGCGCGTTCCTTGCAAGGCCGTCCCCGCTGGCTGGCCGCGTTTCTGATGGGTCTGCTGCTGATCCTGGCGCTGTTGATCGCGTCCTGGTTCCTGCGCGCCTGCACACCGGTCGAGCCGTCAGGCAACGTCTCCGTGCGGCAGGCAGAGGCGCCGCCTGCAGCGGAAGCCGCGCCCGATCCAACGCCCCTCCTGAAGGCTTCGCTCGACGCTGCGGAGGCGGACGGCAGGACGCTTGCGGCCGAGCTCGCCGTGCTCGAAGCCGACATCGGCAGGAAGCTGGCGCAATGCAAGCCGATCGAGCCGCCGCCCAGACCCGCCGATCCGCCGAAACCGCCGCCGGTTGCCAAGGCGCCACCGCCACCTCCGCCGCCCCTCCCTGCTGACCGTTGGGCGCAGAAGGATCTCGGCATGCTTCAGGGCTGCTGGCGGCTCGGTCAGGACACGCGGGGCAGCATCGGCATGGGCAGCCGCTCGGAAACCTGCGCCGTGAAGGCAGGGCGCATCTGCTTCGGGGCCAACGGCAGCGGCGAGCGGCGCTCGACGGCGGTGTGCCCTGCGACCGGCACCATCACTTGTGCTGCTCCCATCACCGCGCGCTTCGGCAACGACAACACCCTCGGCACCACCCAGCCTGCAGTGCGATGCAATCCGGGACAGGCGAACTGGACCGGTCCGCCGAACAGCCTGACCTGCCGGCGCGTCAGCGACACGCTGGCGCTCTGCCGCGACCGGCTGAACTTCGAATACGAGTTCCGCCGCGAGTAGGGCTTGTCTTTCGCGGGCCCGCGGTCAGGTCGACCACGCAAGGCGCGAGCGGCCGATCGCCATCGACACGGCGGCCTGGCTGGGCTCCACGACGGGCAGGCCGACATGGCGCTGCAGACGGTCGCGGTAGCGCGCCATGCCGGCGCAGCCCATGACCAGCACGTCGGCGCCGTCCTCGTCGCGCAGCTCGGCCGCGACCTCGGCCATGCGCGCGAAGGTGCGTGCTTCGTCGGCCAGCTCGACGACGCCCAGCCCTATGGCGCGATCGCCCGCCATGCGGTCGGCGACGCCCATCTGGCCGACGTAGCGCAAGTGACGCGGAATGGATTTTCGCAGGATGGAGATGACGCCGAACCGCTGGCCGAGCGTCATTGCCGTCAGGATGCCGCACTCGGCAATGCCCAGCACCGGCCGGGTCGTGATCTCGCGGGCCGCATGCAGGCCGGGATCGGAATAGCAGGCGATGACAAAGGCCGAGCAGTCGTTGTCGCGCTTCTTCACCATGTCGCCGATCGGTCCGACGACCTGCTCGACATGGGCCTGGCTTTCGATGCCCGGCGGGCCTTCCCTCAGGGTCACGCATTCGATGGCCGGGCCGCCCTTCATGCGCAGCGGCTCCATCGCGGCGTCGATGCCCTTGGTGACGGCCTCGGTCGAGTTCGGATTGATGACGAGGATGCGATCGGCGTCGGACATGGGCCGCACCATGGCCCCTAAATTGCTATTCAACAATGGCTGATCTAACGTCGCCGCCTGGGGATTCTTCAAGGGAGACCAAGAAAATGATGACACGGCGCTTCGCTGCGATCGCGGTCGCGGCCCTCTTATGCACGGCTCCGGCCCTGGGCCAGACCCAGGAGAAGCAGCCACCGCTGCGCACCGGGGTCGACGGCACTTTCGCGCCGCATGCCATGCCCAAGCTGGGCGGCGGCACCGAAGGCTTCCAGATCGACGTGTTCACCGAGGCGGCCAAGCGCATGAAGCGCGACATCACCATCGATTCGGTGAGCTTCTCGACACTGATCCCAGGCATGCAGGCCGGCCGCTACGACTTCATCGCCGCCCCGACCACGGTGACCAAGGAGCGGGCGGAGAACATGCTGTTCACGGCGGGCTATCTGTGGACCGCCTTCCAGTTCGGCATCAAGAAGGGCACGCCGCCGATCAAGAGCTGGGAAGACCTCAAGGGCAAGTCGGTCGCCGTCAACAAGGGCACGCCCTACGAGACGCTCTCCAAACAGATGGCCGAGAAGCACGGTTTCACTGTGCAGGTCTACGACACCCAGCCGGACGCCACGCAGGCGGTGCTGTCGGGACGCGCCTACGCGACGCTCGGCGGCAACACCACGATCGTCTACGCGGCCTCGAAGAACCCGCAGTTCGTGGCCGACCTCGAGCTCAAGGACACGCGCGCCCACTGGGCCGCGCCGGTGCCGAAGAACAATCCCAAGCTTCGTGCCGAGCTGCAGGACGCGCTCGACTGCATGAAGAAGGACGGCACCATGGCCAAGTTCTACGAGAAGTGGTTCAACAAGAAGCCGGATGCCGACGACCTCGCCGTGGTGATCACGCCGGGTTACGGCGTCCCGGGCATGCCGGGCTACGATCCGACGCCGCACGAGCTGAAGTGCGGCTGATATCCCGTTCGTCATCCTGAGCGAAGCGAAGTCGAGGGACCTCTGTTGTCGCCGCATCGTCAAGAAAGGCCCCTCCGCTTCGGCCCTTCGCGCCTCCGGTCGGGGTGACCAGCCTGATGTCGAAAGCCATCGTCGAAGCAGTCGGCGTCCACAAGCATTTTGGCCATCTTCACGTCCTGAAGGGGGTCGATCTGAAGGTGGCCGAACGCGAGCTGGTGTTCGTGATCGGGCCTTCGGGCTCGGGCAAGTCGACCCTCCTGCGTTGCCTCAATCGTCTGGAGGAACCGTCGTCCGGCTCGATCGTGGTCGACGGCATCGACATGCTCGATCCCCGGACCGACATCAACCACGCCCGCCAGCGCATCGGCATGGTGTTCCAGTCCTTCAACCTCTATCCGCACATGACGGCGCTGGGCAACGTCACGCTGGCGCTGCGCAAGGTGGCGGGCAAGGGACGCGCGGAGGCGGAGGCGCTGGGCCTCGCGGCGCTCGAGCGGGTCGGTCTCGCCGACCGCGCCGGACACACGCCAGGTCAGCTCTCGGGCGGCCAGCAACAGCGAGTCGCCATCGCCCGCGCCATCGCGCTGGAGCCCCGGGTGATGCTGTTCGACGAGCCGACCTCGGCGCGCGACCCCGAGCTGGTCGGCTCGGTGCTCGAGGTCATGCGCGACCTGCGCCAGAGCGGCATGACCATGATCGTGGTCAGCCACGAGATGGGCTTTGCCAGGAACGCCGCCGACCGCGTCGTGTTCATGGACCACGGCCTGATCGTCGAGCAAGGCCCGCCGGCCGCGATCTTCGAGAGTCCCACGCAGGAGCGCACGCGCGCCTTCATCGGCCAGATTCAGCGGCATTGAAATGTCGACCTGGGACCGTTTCACAGAGACGTTCTTCAACGCGAAGGTGATGCTGAAGTACCTGCCGGACATCCTGTCCGGCATGGTCGTCACCATCGAGCTCGCGGTGCTGATCGTGGTGAGCGGTCTCGTGGCGGGCCTCGTGTTGGCGCTGCTGCGCGCGCTCGCGATCCGGCCGCTCAACTGGCTGATCATCTTCGTGGTCGATCTGTTCCGCTCGCTGCCTCCGCTGGTCATCATCGTGCTGATCTATTTCGGCCTGCCGGCGGCTGGAGTTTCGCCGTCGGGCTTCGTGTCGACGTGGCTGTCGCTCGCCTTCGTGCTGATGGCCTTCTCCGAGGAGATCTTCTGGGCCGGCATCACCTCCATCCCGAAAGGGCAGTGGGAAGCCTCGCGCTCGACCGGCCTGTCGTTCGGCCAGACCCTGGTCAACGTCGTGCTGCCGCAGGCCCTGCGGCTCACCATCCCGCCGCTCACCAACCGCACCATCGCCATCACCAAAGGCACGGCGCTCGGCACCGTCGTGGCCGTCACCGAGATCCTGGGGCAGGCGAGCTCGGCGGTGTCGAACTCCTACAATCCTTCGCCGCTGATGATGGGCGCGGCGGCCTACCTCGTGCTGTTCCTGCCGGTCGTCGTCGCCGCGCGGTGGATCGAGACCAGGTTCGCGTGGAAGCGATGATCGAGACCTTCTTCAATCCCGAGATCATCGCCGCGATCTGGCCGATCGTGCTGGCAGGCCTGTGGAACACCGTCTTGCTGTCGCTGATCGTCGTCCCGCTCGGCCTGCTGGGCGGCCTAGTCCTGGCGCTGCTCGCCACCGTGCATCATCCGCTGGTGCGCTGGCCGCTGATGGCCTGGGTCGACTTCTTCCGCGCCTTCCCGCCGCTGGTCCTGCTGGTGCTGCTGTTCGCGGGGCTGCCCTTCGCCGGCCTGGAGCTCGGCGGTTTCGCCTGCGTCGCCATCGCCTTCTTCCTCAACACCGGCGCCTACTACGGCGAGATCCTGCGCGCTGGCATCGATTCCGTGCCGGCCGGCCAGATCGAAGCCGGCCGCTCGACCGGTCTCAGCCGCCTGCAGGCCATGACGTACATCGTCCTGCCCCAGGCGATTCGCAACGTTCTGCCCGACCTGATGTCGAACACGCTCGAGGTGGTGAAGCTCACCTCGCTCGGCAGCGTCGTCGCGGTCCCCGAGCTCCTGTTCCAGGCCCGCCAGGCGCAGAGCCTGACCTACAACGCCACGCCCATCGTGCTGGCGGCGGTCATCTATTTTCTGCTGCTGTGGCCGCTGGTTCGCCTGCTGAGCCGGCTGGAGAACCGTGCTCTGGCGGGGCGCCGTTAGTTGCCATAGCCTCCCGGACAAGGGAGGAAACAAATGCATCGTATCGTACGCGCCATTTCCGCGTTGCTCGTCGTGCTTGGCGTCGCTCCGGCCCTGGCCCAGGCCAACTGGCCGGAAAAGCCGGTCAAGCTGGTGGTGGGCTTCACTGCCGGTAGCGCGACCGACGTCACGGCCCGCATGTTCGCCGAGAAGTTCCAGAAGGCCTGGGGGCAGCCGGTCGTGGTCGAGAACATCGCCGGCAATTCGGGCGCCATCGGCACCGACCGCGTCGCCAAGTCCGCACCCGACGGCTACACGCTGATGTGGGCGGGCAATGCCGCCATCACCATCCTGCCCAGCCTGCAGGCCCTGCCGTTCGATCCGCTGAAGGACCTGACGCCGATCTCGACGTCGCTGCGCATGCCGTCGATCATGATGGTCAACAACGACCTGCCGGTGAAGTCGATCGCCGACCTGATCGCCCACGCCAAGGCCAATCCTGGCAAGCTCTCATACGGCACGCCGGGCGTCGGCACGCCGCAGCACGTGGCAGGCGAGCTCTTCTGCCATCTGGCCGGCATCAAGATGGAGCACATTCCCTATCGCGGCGCCAACCTCGCCGACGTCATGAGCGGCGTCGTGCAGGTCGGCATCCAGAACGCCGGCGCCAGTCTGCCGCTGGTGCGCGATGGGCGCGTGCGCGGCATTGGCATCACCTCGCTGCAGCGCTCGCCCAACGCGCCCGACCTGGCGACCTTCGACCAGTCGGGCTTCCCCGGCTTCGAGGCAACGTCGTGGTTCGCCCTGATGGGGCCGGCCGGCCTGCCCAAGCCGATCGTCGACAAGGTGCGGGCCGAATCGCTGAAGGTCCTGGCAGATCCGGAAATGAAGCAGAAGTTCGCGGCGCTCGGTCTCGACGTCGTCGGCAGCACGCCCGAAGAGACGCACGCGGCGATCGCCGGCGACATTCCCAAATGGGCGAAGGTGATCAAGGACGCCAACATCAAGCCCGGCAACTGAACGTGGATTTTTCGCGTCTTGCCCAGGCCCTTGCCGGCAACGCGGCGCTGGAGCGGCGTGCCCGGCTGTCGGCGTTTTCCTTCACCGTGCTGGGCGGCGCGGAGCCCGTCACGGTGCGCGTCGGCGAGCGCATCGTCGTCGACAGAGGCGCGGCCGCGGACGCCGCGTTCGGCCTCAGCGCCTCGGCCGCCAGCTGGGCCGAGTTCGCCAAGCCCGTTCCGGCCGTCGGCTTCCAAAGCCTCGTTGGCATGCAACGGGTCGGCCATCTGCGGGTCGAGGGCGACATCCTGGCCTGGGGCCGGCACATGCTGTTCCTGGAGCAGGTCTTCGCCACGCTGCGGCCGGCGGCGTCCGCGTCGGGTCCCACCCTCGTCGGCGACCCGGCGATCGAACCCATCGTCGGCCGGTATTTGCGCCTCGATCTCGACGGCCGTCCGCATCGCGTCTATTTCGAGGAAGCGGGGCAGGGCATCCCGTTGCTCTGCCTGCACACAGCCGGCGCCGACGGACGGCAATACCGCGAGCTCCTGAACGACCCGGCCATCACCGGACGCTATCGCGTGATCGCCTTCGATCTGCCGTGGCACGGCAAGTCGTCGCCCCCGGCCGGCTACGAGACCGAAGTCCACCAGCTCACCACCGGGCTATACGTCGACACCGTCATGGCTGTGTCGCGCGCCCTCGGTCTCGAGCGGCCAGTGGTGATGGGCTGCTCGATCGGCGGGCGGGCCGTGCTGCACTTGGCGTTGCGGCACGGTGCACATTTCCGCGCTGCCATCGGTTTGCAGTCGGCGACGCATGCCGAGCCCGGCGCCGACACTCGGCTGCGCGATCTCGGCGTGCTGTACCGCCCCGACATCCACGGCCAGGAGGCGGCCGCCGGCACGGTGGCCTGCCTGATCGCCCCGACCTCGCCCTCCGCTCACAAGTGGGAGACGCTGTGGCACTACATGCAAGGCGGCCCGGCGGTCTTCCTGGGTGACCTGCACTACTATTTCGCCGAGGGTGACCTCCGGAACGCCGATCTCGCGGGCCTCGACGGCAAATGCCCACTGTACCTGCTGACGGGCGAGTACGACTTGTCGGCGACGCCTGAGCTCACGGCCGAGCTTGCGCGCGTGACGGGCGCCCGTCACTTCGAGGTCATGAAGGGCATGGGGCACTTCCCGATGTCGGAGAGTCCGGCCGAGTTCCGTCGCTATCTGCTGCCCGTACTCGATCGCATCGCGGCAGGCTAAGTGACAGGCGACCATGCCGACGTGTTCAGCGCTCCTCGACGATGCGGCCGTCGGGGTAGATCGTGATCTTGCTCGGCACGCCGCTCGGGCGTGTCGGCACGGGATCGCGCGAGACGTCGGCTTTCCATGAGCCGTCATTCTGCCGGGTCATGTTCCTCACGCGGTAGCCTTCGGACTGGATCCGCTCGCGCGATAGCGATTCGGTGTTGGGATAGCGGCCACCGTAGGAAGCGGAAGGTTGAGGAGCGGGCGCGGAGGGCGCGACGATGGTCGGTGGCGGGGGCAGGGCGCCCGGCGACATGGTTTCGGGCATACGACCACCATTGCCGATGGAGCCCGGCGCGTATTGCGCCGAAGCCGGCGTCATCAAAGCTACGGTCGCAAGGGCAATGACGAGGAACAGACGCATTCTCCGGATATGGTCGGTCCGGAGGCACCTGCAAGTCCATACACGTGTCCGAGAGCGGCAGCGCTGGCGGGACGCAAACGAGGAGTAAACCGTCCCGCCAGGCCGGGTCGCAGCAACCTCTCGGCTACTGCTCCCTGATCGTGCCGTTGGGCTCGAGGATCACGGCGATTTCGACGTTGTTACGCATCGCCTTCGCGGCCCAGTTGCCGGCGGGGTCGCGGGTCAGGCTCTTCACGCCCGTATAGCCTCGCTTTTCCAGCTCCGCCTTGGCTGCAGCCTCGGCCGCCGACGGGTTCATCGGGCTCTTAGGCTGGCCCGTGGTGGGATTGCTGGTGGCGCCGGGCATCGAACGCTGGTCGCGGCCTTCCGGGGTGCTGGGAGCCTGCATTTGCGCGTGAGCCACTCCGGCCGCGGCGATGAAGGCGAGGGTCGCCAGGGTCGTGCGGATCATGGTCGTCCTCCTTGCTGTTGGGTGGGTTTTGGACGCCCAGTGAACGCGGCGCGGCACGAGGTGTTGCATGACAAATATCCTGTGCCGGCGGCATCGGCCGCAGGGCCGCCACAATCGCGATGGCACGCCGGCTGCAATGCGGCGAGGATGGGTCCGCGAGAAGTATGGAACACGCCGTCAGTCTGGCAATCTACTTCGTCTACGGCCGGCCCCGGTCACGCTTGCGCACCCGGTGCGGAACGATCACGATTGATCGTGGCATAGCGCACAGGAGATGCCCGTGCCCGGCAAGGCCTTCGTCATGGCGTTCGTCTGGAGCGGCTGGCTGATCGCTTCCGTGATCGCCTTCATGATCGTCGCCTATGCGAGCTTCTTCGGCATCGGCGTGATCGGCCTGATGATCTGGTTCGTCACGGCCCGCGTCGACATGGAGGATGAGGGCAGCGTGGTCGGGTCGGGTTTCTCGCCGGGCTTCCTCGCTCAGCAGGTCAAGGTCAGGGCCGAGATGTCGCGCGCAGAACGGGCGGCGCTGCACGGCCGTCAGCTGCTTCGAACCCAGTCGACGCGCTTCTTCCGCTGTCTCGGCATGGCGCTGACGGCCATGGGCTTCGGTGGCTTCCTGCTCTTCCAGGTCTGACGCTACGTCCTGCGGCCGACGCAATCCTTGTAGGTCGCCGTCTGGCCTTCCTCGACGAAGGCCGTGTCGCCCTTGCTCCAGAAGACGAACGTCTCGCCGTCGTTGGCGTAGCGAACGCCCGAGCCAGACAGCGTCTGCGGCAGAGTGAGCTTCTTGCCGTCCGCCAGCGTGAGGACGACCCGGCCGCCCGGGATTGGTCGGCCATCGGGTGCGGTGCGCGTCGGGCCATCGAAATATTCGGCTGAAAGCGATTTGCCCCCCGCGCAATCGTAGTGGACGGTCGCCACCGGCGCCGACGGGGCCTGCGCCAGGGTGGCACCTGCGGTCAGGAACACCAGGGCAGCGACTGGCCTGCCGAACATGAGGGTTCTCCTTCGCCTGAACGCTGCCCCCGCCGGGCCGCTTTGTCCATTTCGTCAGCGCTCGCGCACATTGCCCGCCGAGTCGATCTCGATGCGGATGTCGCGATCGGTGCCAGGCAGTTGCCGGCCAGGCGGGTTCTGCCGGACGGCCTGCGCGGAAAAGCCGCCATCGCCGTTGGGCGTGACATTGCGCAGGTCGCGGTAGCCCCGGTCCTCCAGCTTGCGCCGGGCCGTGACCTCATCCATTGCGCTGCCGGACGAGAATGGGCCCGTGGACGGCTCGGCCTGACCGGGAAGCCTGGCGGCCGGGCTTTGTGCCACGGCGACGTTGGCGGCTGCGATCACGACGGCGGCGAGCAGGGCGATACGCATGGTGCTTCCTCCAGCGAGGGTTCGTCGGCTCATCGAACGTGCGATTGCGGCGCGGCGTTGCTATCAAGGGGCATGAGCCTCGAATCAGTCCGCGCCTTTTTCGCGAGCCGTGCCCCGGATATCACCATCGTGGAACTGGACGGCAGCACTGCCACGGTGGCGCTCGCCGCAGCGGGCCACGGTGTGCAGCCGGCGCAGATCGCCAAGACGCTGTCGCTGCGGGTGCGCGAGCGCAACCTGCTGGTCGTCACCAGCGGCGAGGCGCGCCTGGACAACAAGAAGGCCAAGGCGGTGTTCGGTGGCAAGCCACGCATGCTGACGGCGGAGGAGGTGGTGGCGATCACCGGCCATCCGGTTGGCGGCGTCTGCCCTTTCGGGCTGGCAACGCCGCTGCCGGTCTATTGCGACATCTCGCTGAAGGCGTTCGACGAAGTCGTGCCGGCGGCGGGTTCGACGCGTTCGGCGTTGCGCATAGACCCGCTGCGCATGGCGGAGCTTGTCGACGCTGAATGGGTCGACGTTTGCGACTCGTCTGCCCGGCTTTAGGCCGTGTGTGGGTGTTCTTCGGCGTGATCCCGCGCGACAGCCGCAGCGAACATTCCATAGAGCGTAGTTGTTGGGCACCGCGACGAGCCGCAACGGGGCCTCGGGGGGACCAACATCATCGAAGAGCCGCACGCTCGACACCGGGCTAATCTAGGCCGCGTTGCGCCTGCACCAGCGTTCCAGGTAGTCGATGCAAAAGGCGAGGTCGGTGACGTCGACATAGCGCCGGCCAATATCGCGCAGGTTGTCGCGATGCGGGCCTTCCTCGATGTCGCCGACGCAATCCTCGGGTACGAGAGTACGGAAGCGATGACTGAAGGAGTCGAGCGCACTGCCGCGGATGCAGCCCGAGGTGTTGCAGCCGGTCACGATCATCGTGTCGACGCGTTCCTTCATGAAATAGTTGGCCACGCCCGTCTCGAAGAAGATCGATGGGCCTTTCTTGGTCACCTTGAGGTCGTAGGACGGGTCGTAGATGCGGGGATCGAGCGCGGTGCTGGGATGGTCGTGCAGGAAGGTCTGCTTCACGGCGGTGATCTTCCAGTAGGGCATCTCGCGTTCATTCATGTAGGCGGTGTTGCATACCGCCACCGGGGCGCCGACGCGCCGCGCGACCTCGAGCAGCCTGGCCGTGTTCTCGACCGCCCGCATCACCAGCGGCGCGCCGCCGAGCGGATATCTCGGATCGGTGAAGCCGAGCTGGAAGTCGACAACGACGATGCCCGGCTTCTCGCCGGTGCCCACGGAGATCTCGCCATAGCTTCGGCGCTGGTAGTCGTCGGTCATGGGTGGAGGATAGACCGCCCGCGCGCCAGCAAAAAAGCCCGCCCCGTCGGAACGGGGCGGGCCGGATTGCGTCGAGACCGCCTCAGGCCTCAGCGGGTCTGCGTGACGTTGCCCTGGTTGTCGAGGGCGACCACGACAGGGGCGTTGCGCTGGTCGCGCGCCATGGCATGCCAGGTGCCGTTGGCGCCGCGCTGCAGGCCGCGCACGCTCGTGTAGCCGCTCTTCTCGATCTGCGTACGCGCCACGGATTCGGCGACGGTCGGGGTCGGGTTGCTACGGGGACCGAGCGTGTCGCTCTGGACCGGGTCGCGCGGCATGGTCGCGCCGCCGATCGGCGAGCGCGCCTCGGCCTGCGTGACGGCTGCGGCGAGGACCAGGATGGAGGCGAGGAGGGGGCGGGTCATTTGATGATTACTCCTTTACACAGGCTGATGAACGCCCGTGATCCTGCCCAGGAATACGGCGACATCGTGATGCAAAGAAGCAGCAGCCATGCTGCTTGTCAGCCAACTGTCAGGCGGCGGCGACCCCGATCAAAGACTCGTGCAGCCAGAGGACGATGCCGTAGGCGATCGTGCCGATCACCACGACGATCCCGTCGTTGCGACCGAACGAGTCGACAACGGGCGCACCTTGATCGCCGCGGCGCTTGACGGCGATTCGATCGTAGATTGCCCAGACGAGCAGGCTGCCGAACAGCAGCAGCGAGCCGAGATCGCCGTTCACGAGCAGGTGCGACAGCGCCCAGGCCTTCACCGCCACCAGCATGGGGTGGCGCAGGATCGACTTGATCCGGCTGGGTGGCGCATAGGTCGCGGCCAGCGCCACCAGGGCGAACCACAGCAAGACAAGCGCGATAGGGTGGAACACGGCGAAAGGTGGATTCCAGACCTGGATATAGCCCTCGCTGCGATAGCGACTGAAGCCCCACACGATCAGGATGAGGCCGACGGCGGCGACAAGGGAGTAAAGCCCCTTGTAGGCTCCTTCGCCCAGTCGACGGATCAGTGCCGCACGCGGCTCGCGAAGGGTCGTGAGGATGTGGATCCCGAGGAACAGGACCAGGCCGAGAATCAGCAGGTTCATGGCCGAAGCCTACCACGCTTGCACCTGTGGACCGATGCGACGGCCGATCGACGATCCGCTACAGCCAGTGCGCCAGGACGCCGACCAGGCCTGACGCCACGATCGGGTAGGCGGGATTGATCTTGGTCTTCAGCAGCAGGAAGAACACGACGATCGCGATCGCCGCGTAGAGCGCATCGGTGACGGCGCCCCGGCCCATGATGATGGCGCCGGCCAGCACCAGGCCTACCGAGACCGAGCCCAGCCCGGTCTGGATCGCCGGCCGCCAGCGCCAGTCCGCCAGCCGCGTCCAGATCCGCCCGATTGCCCAGGTCAGGATGCCGGTCGGCAGGAAAAACGCAATCAAGGCAACGGCCGCGCCGGGGAGACCCGCGACCACGGCGCCGATCGACACCACCATCATCATGTTGGGCCCGGGCGCGAGCTGGCCCAGGCTGTAGAAGTGCAGCATCTCGGGGAAGGTCACCCAATGATAGGTGTCGACCGTGAGCGTCTTCAGCTCGGGGAACGCCGCCATGCCGCCGCCGACGGTGAGCAGCGAGAGATAGGCGAATACGCCCGCGATGTCGCCGAGCTGCTTCATTCGTGGTGCCTCTCGCCGCCCGGTGCATTGTGCGGCTTGTGGACCTTGCCCTCGCGCGGGCGGTGCCACCAGATGGCGACGATGCCGGCTCCGATCAGGGCGTAGGGGACCTGCACGTGGAAGAAGGCGACGGCAGCGGCAGTCGCCAGGACGATGACGTAGTCGGCGATTTCCTTCAGCACCCTCGAGCCGAGCTGCACCATGACCACCACGATCAGCCCGAGGGCGCCGGCGGCGATGCCGTGCAGGAAGGCCTTCGACCAGGGATCGTCGCCGCCGACGCCATAGGCATAGGCGGCCGCGGTCATGAGCGCGGCGCCGGGCAAGCACATGCCCAGGGTGGCGAGCACCGCTCCCCAGGCACCGCGCAGGCGGTCGCCGACCAGGATCGACATGTTGGTCGCGTTCAAGCCCGGCAGGGTCTGGCTTATCGACAGCAGCTCGACGAAGGTGACGTCGTCCAGCCAGTTGTTGCGCACCACCAGGCCGGTACGCAGGTAGCCCACGACGCCGCCGCCCAGGCTGGTGGCGCCCATGACCAGGAAGACCCAGAAGATTTTGCCCAGAGACGGCGGTGGCGGTGAAAGCGGTTCGGCCGGTGACGAGGTTTCGTTCATTCGTGTGCCTGCGGTGGGTTGCCCTTCAATCGATAGACTGCGCCGGTCTTGGTGGTGGTGAGAGACAGCCAGTCGCCGGCGACCTGCTGCAACTCGATGAAGAAGCGCTCGCAGGCGTGCAACGCCTTGTGACCGATGTCGTCAGGACCATCGAAGCGGAGCTGATAGGCGAATTCGCCGACGAACGGATGGTGGTCGCCGCGCGAGCGCCACAGGGCGACGTTGGCAGTGGCGCGGCGGCGATGGCCGAAGTCGAGCTCGCAGATATCCTGCATCAGCTCTTCGACGATGCACTGATTGACCAGCGCCACGTCGGCCGGACCGTCGCACGAGATGACCTCCAGCGGCGGGAAGAGGTGCTGCAGCTCGGGCAGGGTCATGTGATCGAGCGACGACATGGCAAGGCGGTCGGCTTCGGGAGCCTGGCTCAAGCCGAACTCGACATTGTGTGCCAGCAGCCGGCGGACACCGCCGATACGGTCCTTGAGCGGCAGCAGCTCGATCTTGAACTTGATCTTGTAGTCACCGGAAATGCGCGGCCGCACGTCCATCGCCTGGGCGGTCATCATCTCCGGCGTGCGGTACTTGAAGACGATCTCGGGATCGCCGACCGGAAAGCCGTCCTCGTAGGCGATGCGTCGCCGCAGGATGAAGGCGTGGTTGTAGAGATGGAAGTCGCCGGTATCGAGGAACAGGACCTCGCGCACCTGCGGGCGCTTGTCCAGCTGCGGCGTGTGGTGGTAGCCGATGCCGGTGGCGTCGGCGGCGCGGTGGACGAGGCGGGCGAACTCCCTGAAGACGCGGGCGGAGGTGAAGCGGTCCGGCTTCAGGATCAGCTTGCACTGCAGGTAGCGCAGATCGTCGAAGCGTCTGCCGTCGACATAGGTGCCGTCATAACGCTCGGCAAACCACGCCGGCAGCAACAGTCCGTGCTTGTCGCCTTCCATTCACTCTCCCTGAATGCAAGGTATCGCGCGCACCGGTGGCTGTCATCCCTTGCCGTCATCCGGACGGTGCCGCGTCGACCCTGCCGAACGATGCGACCTTGCCTTCGTCGTAGCAGACGTAATAGCGATCCGAGACCGACCACGGCACGCGGCTCCAGAAGTCCTTGAGCAGCGAGTAGTAGGCGCATTCCTTGCCCGGCGCGTGCGACACGGTATCGGGCTGACCCATGATCGCGCGCACCTGCTCGCGATCCATGCCGGCCTGGACGCGATCGATGCTCCTGGCCGGCACCGTCGCGCAGCCGGCCAGTATCGGGATGATCGACAGGACGAGGGCAGAGTGCTTCATCGCTCGACTCCGAATCATAGCGTGCCTGTTCGACAGCGATAAGACAGGCTTGGTCTCGCCGCCAACAATTGTCGTGCAGGCTGCCGGCTGGCGAAAGGGCCGGCGATGCGGTAGGTCCCAGTCATGCCCGACAGTTCCCGCATCCAGCTTCCCGGTCTCGGCGCGTCGTTGAGCGGCCCGATCGCCGGTCTTCCCGAAACCCCCATTGCCGAAGTGGCGATGACCGTGTTCGGGGATCCCGACGTCGTGCCGTTGTGGTTCGGCGAAGGCGATCTCGTGACGCCCGAGTTCGTGCGCGACGCGGCGGCCGAGGGCTTGCGCGCGGGAGAGACCTTCTACACGTGGCAACGCGGCATACCTGAGCTGCGAGCGGCGCTGTCGACCTATAGCGAGCGGCTCTACGGCATCAAATGCCCGACCGACCGCATCTCGGTAACGACGGGAGGGATGCAGTCGATCCTGCTTGCCTGCCAGCTTCTGCTCGATCCCGGTGACAACATCGTGATTGTCTCGCCGATCTGGCCGAACATCACCTCGGCGGCGAAGCTCGTCCGCGCCGAGCCCAGGTACGTGGCGCTCGACCGCGAGCCGGACGGCAGCTGGAAGCTCGATATCCAGAAGGTGTTCGACGCCGTCGACGGCCGCACCCGGGCGGTTTTCGTCAACTCGCCCGGCAATCCGACGGGATGGACGATGACGTCGGAGGAACAAAGGGCGCTGCTCGACTTCGCGCGCCGGCGCGGCATCTGGATCATGGCCGACGAGGTCTATGCCCGGCTGATCTACACGCGGCCCGTCGCCCCCTCGTTCCTCGAGTTGGCCGGGCCCGACGACCCGTTGCTCGTGCTCAACTCCTTTTCCAAGCCGTGGGCGATGACCGGCTGGCGCATCGGCTGGCTGACCCACCCGGCCGCCCTCGGCGAACAGTTCGCCAAGCTGGTGCAGATCAACACCTCGGGTGTCCCGCATTTCCTGCAGAGAGGCGCCATCGCCGCGCTCGAGAAGGGGGACGGCTTCATCGCCGAGATGGTCGACCGCTGCCGCGCCGGCGGCGAATTGGTGTTCCAGCGCCTGTCCGCCCAGCCCCGCGTAAAGATCGCTCGGCCTGAAGCGGCCTTCTACAACTTCTTCTCGGTCGATGGCGTCACCGACACCATGGCCTTCTGCAAGAAGCTCGCGAAGGACTACAAGGTCGGCCTGGCGCCGGGCGAGGCGTTCGGTCCGGGCGGCCAGGGCAACGTAAGGCTTTGCTTTGCCGCCGGTGCGGAGCGACTGAGTAAAGGTCTCGATCGCATCGAAGCCGCGATCAAGGCGCTGTAGACTACGCACTTGAGGGGATGACAGCGTTGCTGTCATTCCGAGGCCGGAGGCCAAGGGACCTTTCCTCGGCCGTAAAGGTCCCTCGCCACGCTCGGGATGACAGCAGTGTCGGCAACTCCGTCCATAGAAGTGAAACACCTGCGAAAGGTGTACGGCGAGGTCGTCGCCGTCGACGATCTCACCTTCGCCGTGCCGCGCGGCGCGGTGCTGGGGCTGCTGGGCGGCAACGGCGCGGGCAAGACCACGACCATCGCCATGCTCTTGGGCCTGCTCGAGCCGACGGCGGGCGACATCCATGTGCTGGGCATCGACATGAAGAAGCGGCGTTACGCCGCCCTGCCGCGCATGAACTTCTCGTCGCCCTATGTCGACCTTCCGCATCGGCTGACCGTGCGCCAGAACCTGCTGTTCTATGGACGCCTCTACGGAGTGCGGAACGTCGGGAAACGGGTCGATGAAATCGCCGATCACATGCAGGTGACGCCGTTCCTGGACCGCCAGGCCGGCAAGCTGTCGGCCGGACAGAAGACGCGCGTGGCGCTGGCCAAGGCGCTGATCAACAAGCCCGACGTGCTGCTGCTCGACGAGCCGACGGCCTCGCTCGATCCCGATACCGCCGACTGGGTCAGAAGCTATCTCAAGGAATACCAGAGCGAGACCCACGCCACGATCCTGCTCGCCTCGCACAACATGGGCGAGGTCGAGCGGCTGTGCGACGACGTCGTCCTGCTGCAGGCCGGTCGCGTCTTCGACCGCGGCAGCCCGCGCGAGCTCATCGAGCGTTTCGGCCGCGAGGACATGGAGGAGGTGTTCCTGGACATGGCGCGCGGCCGCGCCCGCGGGCTGGATGCCTTGAACCGCAAGGAGGCGGCGTCGTGAGCGGCTCGGTTCAGCGCATCTGGGCGCTGGTTATGCGTCACATCTACATCTGGCGCAGCTCGGTGATGCGGCTGGTCGATTCGATCTACTGGCCGGCCGTGCAGATGGTGATGTGGGGATTCATGACGCAGTACCTGCTGCCGCAGGCCTCGTTCGTCGCCCAGGCGGCGGGCGTGCTGCTGTCGGGCCTGCTGCTGTGGGAGGTCGTCGTTCGCGGCAATCTTTCCCTGTCGATCGCCTTTCTCGAGGAGATGTGGTCGCGCAACCTCGGCCACCTGTTCGTGAGCCCGATCCGCTCGTGGGAAATGGCGACCGGAATTATCATCGCGGCTCTGTTGCGGACCTTGCTTGGCCTGGTGCCGGTATCGCTGATGGCCTGGGCTTTCTTCGGCTATTCGATCTATGCGCTCGGCCTGCCGCTGATCGCTTTCTTCGCCATCCTGCAGATGTTCTCCTGGTCGATCGGCCTTGCCATGTCAGGCATGATCATGCGCGTTGGCCAGAGCGCGGAGAGCTTCGCCTGGGCGGCCGTGTTCATCCTGCTGCCGGTGAGTGGCGTCTACTATCCGATCTCGGTGCTGCCGCACTGGATGCAGGTGATCTCCTGGGGTCTGCCACCCGCCTATGTCTTCGAGGGCATGCGCGCCATCCTGGCCGAGAAGACGGTGCACTGGGACATGCTCGGCATCGCCTTCGTCCTGTCGGCCGTCTACCTGGTCGTGGGCTTCCAGATCTTCCAATGGTTCTTCCGTCTCTCCCGCCGCGCCGGCTCGCTGCTCGGCCAGGGTGAGTGAAGGGAGGATTTCTTCTTCCTGCCGGCCGCCTTGATCGGCAAAGTGGCGGCGGGTTCGGAGGTGATTGAACAATGAAGAAGCTTTTCCTGTCTGCCGCAGTCGCCTTGGCTGCCACCGCTTGCCAGACCCAGCAGAATCAGCCTCAACCCGACGTATGGTCAGCCAACTACAACGTGCCGTTCGACGTCATGGTGGCCTGCCTCGCCGCGCCGCCGCAGGGCGCCTTCCAAGTGTACGCTCCGGCCTATCCCGAGGCGGGAATGGCGCGGATCGTGTTCATTCCGGCCAACACACCGCAGGCGAGATCGGAGTACGTCGTGCTGCGGATGGTCGGCAACAACAGCATGGTGAGCTGGAAGCGCTTCGGCAACGTCCGCGGGCTCGACTGGCTCGATGGCGAGGCTCGCAAGCGCGCCGACGCCTGCGCCAGGAAGTAAAAGCTGCGCGCCGCGCCCGCAGGGCGGCAACGAAATCAAGGAGCCTGCAAGATCGCCTGGCAAGCCGCCGGCAGCTTGGGCCGGTATGGCGGAAGGACTGTTCCCGGCGGCGGCAGGCGCACCGGCGGCCTGGTGAACCACAGATCGAGCTGCTCGCCGCATCCGTCGTCGGCGTAGTACCCGGTCTGCGCCTGACACTGCGGATTGCCCGGCGGGCAATACATGCGGACATGGAAGTGCTCGTCGTGGCCCACCCAGACCACGATCTTGTTCAGCCAGGAGCGGTTGCCGGTCACGGTCTGGCAGAGGCGTTGCTTGATCCACTTGTTCGCGAAGATGCGGTCGACCCCGGGGGCCGTCGCGGCCATGCGCAGGAGCGCCACGTGCTGGTCGGAGAAGACCGTATCGTCGATGCCGTCGTCGGCGGGTCGTACCAGCGAGCGCAGGCGCGGATTCTCGCGTTCGGCCGGGGCGCGGCGCGCGCCGGGCTGACGTTCGAACCAGATGTCGACATCCAGGCCGGTCTGATGACTGGCATGGCCGCTGGGTGCCGGGCCGCCGCGCGGTTGGCCGATGTCGCCGATGTAAAGCGCGGCTTGGCCCGCGGCGCGCACCTGCTCGCTGAATCGCTTGATGAAGTCGATGGTGACGGACTGCCCCCAATAGCGATTGCGGCTGACGCGGATGGCCTCGTAGCCCGGCCCGTCGAGCGGCAGGGCTTGCGCGCCCTGCAGGCAGCCTGCGGTGTAGAAGCCGATGGATTGGGTCGGTCCGGGAGCCGGCGCCGTCACCTGGGCCCAATCCTGGGCCGCGGCGGCGAAGGTCGAGAGCATCGCCGCGAGCAGCGAAACCGCGAAACGCGTCATCTTGTTGGGACGATACCCGCCCGCTAAGACTTTGCCCATGGCCGATTACGCCAACATCACGCTCGAGCGCGACGGCGCGGTCGCCCGGTTGATGCTGAACCGGCCGGAGCGGCGCAACGCGCTCACCCATGCCATGATGGTCGAGCTCGAGGACGCCTTTGTCCGCTTGCGCCAGGACAATCGGTGCCGCGCCCTGGTCATTCGCGGCGCCGGCGGCCACTTCTGCGCCGGCGGGGATCTCGACGCCATGGCCTGCATGCCGGCCAAGCCGGCCAACGGTGCCGCCGATCCGCTGGTCGCGGCCTACCGCCAGTTCGGCGACGCCTTGCTGGCGCTGAACGAGTTGCCGCAGGTCACCATCTCTATCGTCGAGGGCTCCGCCGTCGGCGGCGGCTTTGGCATGGCCTGCTGCTCGGATGTGGCGATCCTGCACGAGAGTGCGGCCTTCGGCATGCCCGAGCCCAAGGTCGGGTTCATTCCGTCTCAGATCATCCCGTTCGTCGTGCGCCGCATCGGCGAGGGGCCGGCACGCGACCTTGCCGTGACCGGCCGCGTCATAGAGGCCCGCGAGGCTCATCGTCTCGGCGTCGGCCGCCATTTCTGCGCCAACACGGCCGAGATCAACCGCACCCTCAAGGCCGTGCTCGACGACGTCTTGCGGCTGGAACCCGGCGCGGTCGCCGCCGTGAAGCGTCTGGTGCTGAGCTGCGCGACGCGGGATGATCGCGCCGTGCTGAACGACGCCGCCGAAAGCCTGGTCGGGCTTTTGCGTCGCCCGGAGGCGGCCGAGGGCATCCGGCATTTCATGGCCAAGACGCGGCCGCCCTGGGCGCAGGACTAGGGCGAACCAACGAGGTAGGCAGCGATGCGCAACTATCGCCATATCGAGGTCAGGCCGATCGCCGGCGCCCTGGGTGCCGAGCTGCACGGCGTCGACATGTCGCGCGATCTCGATGACGAGGTGGTGGGCGAGGTTCGCCAGGCCTTCCTCGATCATCTCGTGATCTTCCTGCGCGACCAGAAGGTGACGCCGCCCCAGCAGCTCGCTTTCGCCAAGAAGTTCGGCGCACCGATCGAATATCCGCAGCTCAAGGGCCTGCCCGAATCGCCGTTGATCACGCCGGTCATCAAGCTGGAGCACGAACGAAACAATTTCGGTGGCATCTGGCATTCCGACACGACGTACCTGGAGAGCCCGCCGATGGGCAGCATGCTGCTGGCCCGCGAGATCCCGCCCTATGGCGGCGACACCATGTTCGCCAATCAATATCTCGCCTACGACGCGTTGTCGGACGGGCTGAAGGCCACCCTCGAAGGCCTGATCACGGTCAGCTCGTCGATGAAGGCCGACGTGACCAAGACGCGCGAGGACCGCCTCAAGGCTGCCGGGGTCGATCACAAGCCGCTCAGCGCCGAGCATCCGCTGGTGCGCACCCATCCGGAGACCGGGCGCAAGGCGCTTTACACCTCGCGAGCGCATACTTCGCACATCAAGGGCTGGACCGAGGCGGAGAGCCTGCCCTTGCTGGAGTTCCTGTGGGAGCACCAGGTGCGGCCGGAATTCACCTGCCGTTTCCGTTGGGGGGTCGGCTCGCTGGCTTTTTGGGACAATCGCTGCGCCATGCACAACCCCATCAACGACTATCACGGCTATCGGCGAGTGATGCACCGCATCACGCTCGCGGGCGACAGACCGTCATAGTCGCATCTTTCCTCCCCCCGGCCTCCCCCGTATGACGGGGGAGGAACGACGCACCCGGCGTCCGTCCTCGGAGAAAGACCATGTCCGACCTCGGCGGCCTGCTGGCCGTTTTCGTCCTTGTCATTGCCAACGGCTTCTTCGTCGCCGCCGAGTTCTCGCTCGTCGCGGTCCGGCGCAGCCGGGTGATCGAGCTGGTTGCCGCGGGGCGGATGAACGCCAAGGCTCTGGAGCATGCGCTCGGCAATCTCGACGCCAACCTCGCGGCTACCCAGCTCGGCATCACCATCTCGTCGCTGGCGCTGGGTTGGGTCGGCGAGCCCGCGATCGCCCATCTGATCGAAGCGCCTCTCGCGCGTGTGGCAGGGTCCTTTGCCGGTGTCAGCGTCTATGCCATCGCTGTCGGACTCTCGTTCATCATCATCACGGCCTTGCACATCGTGCTGGGCGAGCTTGCGCCCAAAAGCCTCGCTTTGCAGCGCAGCGAAGGAACCGCTCTATGGGTCGTCCGGCCGCTCGGCCTGTTCCGCTGGCTGCTGAGCCCGGCGATCACCGTGCTGAACGGCCTCGGCAACTTGATCCTGCGTCTGTTCGGCCTGCGGCCGGGCACCGGCGAGGCGTCGCTGCATTCTGCCAGCGAGCTGAAGCTGATCGTCGCCCAAAGCCAGGAGGCGGGGCTGCTGCAGGAGGCGCAGGAGGAGATCGTCGCGCGGACTCTCGACATCGGCACCCGGGTGATCGGCGAGATCATGACGCCGCGCACGGAGATCGACTGGATCGACATCAACGACGACCGCGAGGCGATGCGCCGGGTGGTGATCGAAAGCCGGCACGGCGAGCTGCTGGTTGGGCGTGGCAGCATCGACGAGATCGTGGGCGTGGTCGCCAAGAAGGATCTCCTGGGCCAGGTGCTCGCCGGCCGCGAGCTCGATCCCGCCGCGGCGTTGGGCGAGCCGTTGCTGATCCATGAAGGCCTGCCGATCTTCAAGGTGCTTGAACTCTTCAAGCAGGCGCCGGTGCGCCTGGCCGTTGTGGTCGACGAGTATGGCGGCCTCGAAGGCATCGTGACGCAGGCCGACCTCCTGGAGGCGCTGGCGGGCGATCTGCCCGACGACGAGGGCGATACACCCGACATTGTCGAGCGCGACGACGGCTCGCTGCTGGTCGACGGCATGGCGCCGGTGAACGGCATCCTCGGCCGGCTCGGCGTCGGTCTGCGGCCGCATCACACGGGCTTCCACACCATCGCCGGATTCGTGCTGGCCGAGCTCGGACGGCTGCCGGCGACCGGCGATTGGTTCAGCTACGACGGCTGGCGCTTCGAGGTCGTCGACATGGATGGCCGGCGGATCGACAAGCTGCTGGTGAAGCGCGAATCACCGGACGCTCAGATGGGCTGATTTGCGACGAGGTCGGCTACGGCTATCTTCGGGAACGGCAGCGGCGGCACGGAGACCCGACGGCCGCCGGGAATTGCACAAAGCGCCTGCTTGCCGTCGCCCGGCCAAAGAACGGCGTCCGCCCTCTCGCCCAGACTGCGCAGAACCGTCTCCGCGGTCGATGGAATGAACGGCCAGGCGGCGATGGCCGAGGCGCGCACGAGGTTGATGCCCGCCCTGACGATGGTGGCCGCCCGGCCGGCATCGTCCTTGATCGCCGACCATGGCGCCGCTTGAGCAAGATAGGCATTTGACAGCCGCCAGATCGCGCGCACGTCGTCGGCGGCCTTGCGCAGCGCCAGGCTTTCGTGGTGGCGACGCAGGTCTGCCAGGAGCGTGTCGAGCGATCGGACAAGCTGATGCTCGAGGGGGCCGGCGTGGTCCGCCGCCGGCACGATGCCGTCGAAGCGCGCCACTGTGAAAGTCAGGCAGCGGTTTACGAGATTGCCGAACAGGTCGGCCAGGTCCTTGTTCACGCCGTCGACGAAACGGGCGAATGTGAAGTCCGCATCGGCCGTCTCGGGGGCGTTGGCCGCCAGCCACCAGCGCCAGGCATCCGCCGGCAGCAGGGTCAGGGCCGTGTCGGTGAAGATGCCGTGGCCGGCGCTGGTCGAGAACTTGCCGCCTTCGAAGGTCAGCCAGCTGAACCCCTTGATCGTGTCGACGAGCTTGAAGGGCAGGCCCGATCCCAGCAATGTCGCCGGGAAGCTCACCGCATGAAAGGGCACGTTGTCCTTGGCGAGGAACTGGACATAGGTGACGTCGTCGCCGCCTTGCCACCAGTCGCGCCAGTTGCGACCGGCCCCCGCCTCGCTCCACTCGATCGCGGCGGCGATATAGCCGATCGGAGCGTCGAACCAGACATAGAAGACCTTGTCCTCGAAGCCTGCCTTGGGCACCGGCACGCCCCATTCCAGGTCGCGGGTGATGCAGCGGTCACGCAGGCCTTCGTCGAGCCATTTGAGCGCGATCGAGCGGACGAGCGGCGACCAGTCGTGGCGCGTCGCCAACCAGTCGCGCAGGCGGCCATCGAAAGCCGAGAGCCTGAGGAACAGATGGCGGCTCGCGCGGAACTCGACGTCGGTCGCGCCCGAGATCGCCGAGCGCGGCGAGCGAAGATCGTCGGGATCGAGCAGCGTGGTGCAGCTCTCGCACTGGTCGCCGCGCGCGTTGGGATGGCCGCAGTGCGGGCAGGTGCCGACGACGTAGCGATCGGGCAGGAAACGCCTGTCGGTGGCTGAGTAGGCCTGTCGGATCGTGCGTTCCGCGATGAAGCCCGCCTTGTCCAGTTGCCGGAAGATGTCCTGTGTCAGTTGGCGGTTGGCGACGCCGGACGTCCGGGAGAAGTGGTCGAACGACAAGCCGAACCGGCGGTAGATGTCGGCCTGGATAGCATGCTGATGCGCGCAGTAGTCGGCCACCGGCAGTCCGGCGGCGTGCGCGGCGAGTTCGACCGGCGTGCCGTGCTCGTCCGTGCCGCACAGGAACAGGACTTCATGGCCGGTCTGGCGCCGAAAACGCGCGTGAATGTCGGCCGGCAGAAGCGAGCCGGCGAGATTGCCGAGATGCTTGACGCCGTTGACGTAAGGCAACGCGCTGGTGATCAGGAACTTGCTCAAGGGACTCTCCGTCGTGTCGCGTCTGGACATGAAAAAGCCCTTCGCGAGGAAGGGCCGGAGAGACCGATCGGGCTTTCAGCGCCCGCGCGTCAGCGTTCCGCCCCGTCCTGTCGAAGGGGGCGGCGCATTCGCTGGAAGGTGGTGCGTGGCCGCTTAACCATGGTCCGAATATGGTGTTGGCTCGCCGGGCCGTCAACGGCGCTCGGTGGGCGGCGTGAGCGTGATCGTGCCGACGGCGGTCCGGCTGAGCTCGGCACGGCGGCCGGCGATCTCTATGTAGCTCAGGTTCTGCCAGCGCTGCACGAAGTTGCGGGCCCATGGCGAGAACATGTTGCCGGATTGGCCGAGCGGCATGGCGAAGCGGCTGTTGTCGAGATCGCTGAAGTCGTAGACGCCGCGATAGCCCGCACCGTGGATCGCCTCGAACGGCCGGCTGCCGCGGTAGGACGGCTGAGCACGGTTCAGCGTCTGGGCACCGCCATCCGAGGGGAAGCGCACCGACGCGATGTCGCGCAACAGGGGGACGGCGTCGAACATCGGATGGCGGTGGGCGGCGTCGTGCTCGATGCCCCATTGCCAGCTCTCGATATCCGCGCCCTGACGGCGCGCGATCCACGCCAGCGCGCGATCGAGCGCCAGCGCGATGGCGTCCTCGCAGCTCTCGACCTGGGGCGTACCGCCGTCGTCACACCAGCCCGGCCGCTCGCGGATGATGCGCAGCAGCAGGGGCACGTCCGGAGTCGCCATGGTCCGGAACAGGTCCTCGCCCAGCTCGTCGGCCATGATCCCGCGCTGCAGCTCCCAGATCCATGCCGTGTAGATCAACGGCTCGGGACGGCTCGCCAGCATGAAGCGGTTCCAGCTCGCCAGCATGGCGTGCGCCTTGGCGGCGCGCGCGTTGCGCGGCTGTACCTTCAGCAGCACCGGCAGCATGTCGTCGGCGTCGAGCGTGCGGTTGTCGGCCTGCATGACGATCATGCCGTAGACCGGGTGGCGCTCGACCTCGCGCAGGAGCTGGTTGGCGCGGCGTTGGCGGTAGGGTTCGGCCCAGTCGCGGCTGATGAAGTGCCGATAGTCGTCGGGCACCAGGCGGGCGTTGGCGTTGACGATGATGCCGCTCGCCGGATTGTAGAGCCGCGGCAACTCGTCGAACGGCACGAAGCCCGCCCAGTCGAACTCCGAGGTCCAGCCCGGCACCGGCATCGAACCGTCGCCCTTGCGCCGGATCGGTACGCGGGCTGGCGCGATCAGTCCGACGTTGCCCGCAGTGTCGGCGTAGACCATGTTCTGCATCGGCGAGACGATGCGCCGTGCAGCGCCCAGGAACTCTTCCCAGTTCTGGGCCAGGCCGAGGCGACCGAAGCCCTCGGCCGAGGTGTCGGCGCCGTCGAGTGCCGTCGCCTGCAGCGCCAGGACATGACCTTGCGGCGTCAGGTCCTCGCTGCCGGTGCGACTGACGATGTCGTCGATCACGGGCCCATGCCGCGTCTCTCGCACGCGCATGGTGATCGGCCGGCCCCAGCGGATGTTGATCGTCTCCTCGCGCACGGCAAAGGGGCGGGGGCCGTCGGGCGTGATGTAGCGATTGGGATCGGTCGGATCGACGCGCTCGATGAACAGGTCCTGGCTGTCGAGGTTGGTCGTGGTGAAACCCCAGCCGATCGTCCCGTTGTGCCCCAGCACGACGGCCGGCGAGCCGGGCGAGGTGGCGCCGCGGATGTCGAAGCCCGGCCCGACCAGACGCGCCAGGTACCAGGTGCCGGGAAAGCCGAGGCTGAGATGCGGATCGTTGGCGAGCAGGGGCTTGTCCGATACGGAATGGCCGCCCGACAGCACCCATTCGTTGGAGGCTTCGCGCTTGCGCGTCGCGATATTGTCGGTCTCGCGATAGAGGCGATCGAGGTCGGTGCCCTTGAGGACCTCGTTGGCCATCATCAGCGTGGAGTCCTGGTTGTTGCCGACCGGCTCGATCAGGAACTTGACCGTGTCCGCCCCGATCTTGCGCGAGAGCCTGAGGCGCAGCAGCTCGGAGCGCCAGTTGCCGTCGAGGCCGAGGGCCATCAGCTTGGCCCAAACCAGCGAATCCGCCGCCTGCCACGGCTCGGGCTTGTAGGAGCCGCCCGACAGCAGCTTGATCAGGGTGAGCTCGAGGCCGAACTGCTGGTCATCGTCGCCGATCCAGGCGTTCACGCCGGCCGCATAGGCATCGATGATGGCGCGCATGCCGGGCGACAGGGCATTCAGGCTGTCGGTCGCGCGACGATAGAGGCCGAGCCCGCGCATCGTGCGATCGCTGTCGATCAGGCCGGACCCGATCAGCCTTGGCGGCAGCAGCTCCGCCAGGCGTCCCTGGCCCAGTCGGCGCAGGAACTCCATTTGCCAGAAGCGGTCCTGCGCATGGACGTAACCCAGGCCGAAGGCGGCATCCTCGAGCGACCCCGCGATGATGTGCGGCACGGCGTTCTTGTCGCGCAGGATCTCCACCGGCGCCTTGAGGCCAGCCGCGGCGACATGGCCGCTGTACGGCGGCAGCGCCCCGCGCCCCTGGAAATAGGTGCCGAGCAGGAACACCACGATCGCAAGCGCGGTGCCGGCCAGGACCTTGCCGAGGTTCGCGGCCAATCGGAGCAGGAAGCGCACGATCATCGATTCCTCACCCGAGGAGCACCCTGAAGGTGAGGCGGCGTGGCATCGACGCCGTCACCTAGCCGCCGAGGAAGGACAGGATGGCGTCGCGGTCGCTGTCGAGGTCGGGCGCGGGCCGCCGGGTCTTGGGATCTTCGAAAGCCGACATCTTCAGCGGATTGCCCGCGAGCTTCAGCGTGCCGCCGCTGCCGTCGGGTGCCTCGATCAGCATGTTGCGCGCGGCGACCTGCGGGTGCTCGAGCGCCTGCTTGATGTTGTTGATCGGCCCGCACGGGACGCCGGCCTTGCCGATGACCGCGAGCCAATGCGCCGTGGTGTTGCCGTTGAGGACCGCCTCGAGCTCCTGCTCGAGCTTGTGGTGATGCTTCAGGCGCAGCGCGTTGGTCTTGTAGTCCGCATGGGAGGCGAGGTGGGCCAGGCCGAGCGCCTCGCACGTCTTAATGAAAAGGCCGTCATTACCGGCGGCGATGATGATGGCGCCGTCCGACGTCTTGAAGGCCTGAAAGGGCGTGATGGTGGGATGGCGTGCGCCTAGCGGGCCCGGCACCTCGCCCTCGACCGTGTAGCGCATGATGGCGTTCTCGAGCAGCGCGAGCTGACAGTCGAACATGGCGATGTCGACCTTGGTCGATTCGCCGGTCTTGAGGCGGTGCACCAGCGCGGCGTTGACCGCGACGGCGGTGAACAGCCCTGCGCCGACGTCGCCGATCGACATGCCGACGCGCGCCGGCGGCTGCCCTTCGTTGCCGGTGATGCTCATGATGCCGCCCATGCCCTGGACCACCATGTCGTAGGCGGGATCCTTGGAGTTGGGGCCGGTATGGCCGAAGCCCGAGGCCGAGGCGTAGATCAGCTTGGGGTACTTCTTGTGCAGCGTATCCCAGCCGTAGCCCAGCTTCTCCATCGTGCCGGGGCGGAAGTTCTCGACGATGACGTCGGCCTTCTCGAGCAGCTTCTCGAAGATCTTGCGATCGGCCTCTGCCTTGAGGTCGAGGGCGATGCTTTCCTTGCCGCGGTTGACCGAGGCGAAGTAGGTCGACTTGCCATTGACGAACGGGCCGTAGGCCCGCGCATCGTCGCCGCCCTTGGGCGGTTCGACCTTGATCACCCGGGCGCCCATCTCGGCCATCAGCAAGGTGCAGTAGGGACCGGCCAGGATGCGCGACAGGTCGACGACGACGACGCCCGACAACGGGCCCTTGGAAGCATGGGTCATGAGGGGTTCTTAACCAGTGGCCCGCTGCGAATCCAGCCGGCCATTTCACCGCACGGGATGCAGGGGGCGGGTGCCGACGATTCTCGCCGGATCGCGGGCCTGGAGGCCTGCGGTCCGGCCAGCCTCAGCGCGCCACGCGTCGTGAATCGAGCCAGACGTTGGCGGCTGCCGCGCCGACCACGATCACGCCGCCCAGCAAGGTCAGGTCGTCCGGCTTCTCGCCGTCGAACAGCCATACCCAGATCGGGCCGAGCACCAGCTCGAGCAGGCCGAGCAGCGCGGCTTGTCCCGCCGGGATGCGCTTGAGGCTCGCCATGTAGAGCAGCAACCCGCCGACCAGCTGGCCGGGGCTGAGCGCCAGCAACCACGGAAGCTGGGCCCACGTGACGTTCTCGGGATGCGCGAAGGGCAGGGCGACGAGACCGGAGACGACTCCCGCCAGCCAGATCGCCGGCGCCATCCCGACGTCGCGCCGATGCCGCACCATGACGTAGTTGCCGCTCATGCACAGCACGACGATGAAGGCCACCGCCATGCCAGCCAGGGCGCCCGCCTGCAGTGACCCGGCGACGCTGATGGCGAGGCCGACGACGGCGGCCGCCATGGTGAGGATCGTGTGACCATGGAGCGGCTCTCCGAGACAGACGCGCGCCAGCAGTGCGGTGATGAAGGGTGTGGCGCCGAACATCAGCAGCACGTTGGCTACCGGCGCGAGGCCCAGCGCCAGGATGAAGGCGACGAAGGCGCCTGCCAGCAGCACGGCACTGGCGACCAGCGCCAGTCCGGCATTGCGGACATCGACCAGAACGCCGCGCCGTTGCCAGAAAAGCAGTGGCAACATCGTGGCGACAAGGAGAGCGGAGCGCCAGAAAGACACGTCCCATGCCGGCAGATCGACGCGGCGCACGATGACGCCCGCCGTGCTGAAAATCGTCGCCGCGGCGACGGCGCAAAGCACGCCGACCGCAGCCGTGGAACTCCCGGGAATGGTGTGCGTTTTCATGGCAAGAGCTGTGATTACGGATTAGATGTGCCCCCGTCCATCGATTCTCTGGAGTTGACGCCCTTCAAGCCGCGCTTCCCGTGGTGGGGCGCCGATCTGCAGACGATCGCGGTCCTGCTCGGCACGTTCCAATCCGATATGTCGCCGCATACGAGCGAACGCGTATGTTTCTGCATGGCCGATACCAGCGGCGACATCCTGGTCGGCATGCTCGATCGGCCGCAATACAAACGCACGAACCGACCCCTCGTCATTCTCGTGCACGGCCTCACCGGCTGCGAGAACAGCTCGCACATCCTCAACGCGGCGCGACATCTGCTCGATCGCGGCTATCACGTTCTTCGGCTGAACCTTCGCGGCTGCGGCGCCTCCCGGCCGCATTGCCGCGAGCACTATCACATCGGCCGGACTGCCGACTTCCGACGTGTCCTGCGCCAATTGCCCGACGAGCTGACGAATGACGGCGTCGTCGCGGTGGGCTACTCGATGGGCGGCGCAATGCTGCTGAAGTATCTCGGCGAGGAGGGTTCGTTCTCGCCGCTGCGGGCGGCGGCGACGATCTGCGCGCCGCTCGACCTCGCACAGACCTGCGAGCACATGCTGCGGCCGAGGAACTGGCTGTATCACAACTACATCCTCACCGATCTGAAGAAGGAAACCTTGGGCGAAGGCGGCAGGCTGTCGGACGAGGAACGCGGGATCGTGCGGGCGGCGCGCACCGTGCGCGAGTTCGACGATCGCTTCATCTCGCCGCGCTACGGATTCCGCGGCGCCGACGACTACTATTCGCTGTGCACGCCGCTCGCCTACATGCCGGAGATCCGTGTGCCCACCCTGGTGCTGGCTGCGAGCGACGATCCCTGGATCCCGGTCGGCTACTACCGCGATTTCAAATGGTCGGACAATCCGTCGCTCCTGTCGGTGATGGCGGAGGGCGGCGGGCATCTCGGCTTCCACTCGGCCGACAGCAACCGGCCGTGGTGCGACACGGTCCTCGAGAAATTCCTGGAACGGGTCTGATAGACTTCCGGAGTGAGCCGAACCGACCTGCCGCCGTTCCAGCCGCGCTTTCCGTGGTGGACCGGCGATATGCAAACCATCGCCAACCGCCTGCGCAGCGCCGATACGCTGGCGCCGCATCGCAGCGAGCGCGTGAGATTCGCGATGCCCGACGGCACCGGCGATACCCTGCTGGCGATCTTGGATCGGCCGGCGCTCCCGCGAGCGGGCGCGCCGCTCGTCATCCTGATCCATGGACTGACCGGGTCGGAGGACAGCCGCTACATGTTCAGCATGGCGCGGCTGCTGCTCGACCGGGGAAGCCGCGTGCTGCGGCTCAATCTCCGCGGCGCGGGGCCCTCACGCGCGGTCTGCGGCCAGCACTACTACGCCGGCCGCAGCCAGGACTTCCGCACCCTGCTGTCGGAGCTGCCGAAGGAGCTGACCGCCGACGGCCTTGTCGCCGTGGGCTACTCGCTGGGCGGCGCCATGCTGCTGAAGTATCTCGGCGAGGAGGGCAAGGCCACGCCGCTGCTCGCAGCCGCCAGCGTGTCGGCGCCCATCGATCTTGCCGTCACCTGCCGGCACATGATGCGGCCGCGCAACCGGCTCTATCACCGATACATCCTCGATCAGATGAAGGTCGAGGCTACGGGTCAGGGGGCCGTCGTCTCGGCCGTCGAACGCGACGCCATCCTGGGCTCGCGCTCGGTGTGGGATTACGACGATGTCTTCATCGCACCGCGCTACGGCTTCGCCAGCGCCGAGGACTACTACGAACGCTGCCGGCCGACGCGCTTCATGGGCGGCATCGGCATCCCGACGCTGGTGCTGGCGGCATTCGACGATCCCTGGATTCCCGGGGCGCTCTATCGTGGCTATGATTGGGCGCAGAACCCGTCGCTCGCGCCGGTGCTGACCGAGCATGGCGGCCATGTCGGCTTCCATGGCATCGGCAACCGCCAGCCGTGGAGCGACCTTGTGGTAGCGAGGTTCTTCGAACATGGGTGACCAGATGGCGATGATCGTCGGCGTGGCCTGCTCGCTGGTCGCGCTGGTGCTGGCATGGCGCGCCTACCGCGGCGTCTCCGCTGAGCACGAGGAGCGCAAACGGGAGAAGGAGAGGCGGGACTGAGCCTCGCCGGACTGCGGGCCTCCAGGCCCGCCTCTTGTCATCCTGAGCGTAGC
>JAEWIV010000490.1 GCA_023386865.1 Pseudomonadota bacterium | reverse complement strand
CCGCTCAAGAAGGCGGAGTTCCTGCGCTTCATCATCGAGACTCTGAAGCCGTCGTTCTGCGTCTTTCTTTCGGGCGAAGTGCATTTCGGTGTCACTGCCGCGGTGGACTACTACCTCGATCCTCCCTATCTCGATGTTTTGAGCAGGTTGAAGGTCAAGCTGCCTGCCGATCGTTGCGGACGGTTCGTCCAGCTCACCTCCAGTGCGCTGAAGAACGAAAACGCCAAGGCAGCGACGTTCTTCGTGAAGAAGGGTGTCACCGACCTCATTCCTTCCATCGACATGAACGAGGAAAGGTGGGCGCTGGTGGGCACGCCGTGGGGGCCGGCGCAAATGCCCTCAGGCCTGAGCAAGATGATGTCGATCCAATGGGTGGAGATCGGCCGCAATTTCCGCGATACGGTGACGGAAGCCTACGCGCCGGTGAACGCCCGCTGCAACCTCGGCGTGGTCACTGTCGATCAGGCTCGCGATCGGGTGGTGCACGAGTTTTGCGTAATCGACAGGCTTCAGCCGTTCGTTCCCGGCATCCGGGAGGGCTTCTCGGCGGTGCCGTCCACCCGGTCGCTGACGTTTGATGCGGGACGTCTTTGAGTCGTCCAGGTCGGGTCACGTCTCCTCGCCGTCCTCCGGGTTCCACGTCGGCAGCTGCGGTAGCGCGAGGGAGCGCGCGAGGACCAGCGAGGTCGGCGCGACGATATCCCATTCGATGGGCGCGTCCGGCGGCCACTGGATCTCCTCGCCTGGTGCGCCGAGCGATGCCATCTGCTCGTCGATAAAGGAGACGTAGCCGGGATCGCCGATCCGCGGCAGGCCGCCGCCGTAGACTTCGCGCGTCTCCATGAAGTGCTTCACCAGATGCTCGAAGCCGGGCCGCACCGAGATCTGCACCCGCGCCGCGCCTGCGTTCAGGAACGCGGAGAAGTCGGGGTCGGGATGGTTCTGCAGGACCGTCCGATGCCACTCGCTGCGACGTCCCCAGAAGTACGGGTACACAATCCACGACATGTGTTCCCACTCGAACGCCTGCTGCAGGAAGCGCACTTCCGGCTCCGCGGCGCGCAGGGCCGCGACGTCCGCCACCGGATGCGACGCGAGTGAACCGTCGCTCGCGGTGTAGGGATGATCGGCGATCAGGTCGTAGTCGACTGGCTCGTTCCGCATCAAGTCGATCGCTGCGCGCTGCAGCTCGAAGCGCACGACCTGCTGCAGGCGCTGCCGCGACCCCTCGGGCAGTTCCGTGACCTCGCGCTCGAATGACTGGGTGAGCTGGATCAGCGTGGTTTCGTACTCGCGCCGCAGCTGCTCGTAGCGTTCCACCACGCGGCCGAACGCCTGGAGCGCCCACGCCTCGCGAGCCTTCTGCGTCAGCTGGAGCTCGAGATCGATGGAGCCGGAAATGGACGTGAAATTGTCGATATTCACCGCGACACCGATCGTCGGACCCGCGAGCGGCGCCGGGAACGCGATATCCTCCCGGAACTCGCCCTGGTTGTTGGGGAGGTTCTGGATGATCCACGTTCCCACCTGGGTTCCGGCGACCCAGCCGCCGTTCGGCTTGTCGTCGCTGTCCTCCACCTCCGCGGACACGGTGAAGGTCCCCTTGACGACTTCATAGCCGTCGGGCACCTGCAGCTCCTTGCCAGCGGCGTGCTTGGCGCCGTCGCCATCGCCCGTTGCATAGAAAGGCAGCGAAATCCGACGGACGTCGGGTGGCAGATCGGGCATGTCCGTGACGCGGAACGCGCGGATGACCTCCTCCCGTTTCTGCGCGATGTTCCCGAGCGTGAGCGAGGCGAAGAGCTCCGCATCCGGTCGTTCGAGGGGGTTGTGCAGCTCCTTGCGCGAGATGGACAGATGCCAGATCAGCGCCGCGGGCTCGGGAATCAGGAGGTCGTAGAGCTCCCGCTCGCCGTACCAGAAGACGCGCGCGCGGCTGACCCGCTCCAGATACTGATACAGGCCGGAGACGTGATCGGCCGCGTTCGAATCGCGTGTGAAGGTATGCCGGTTGGCCTCCGTCGTTTCCTGTTCGATGACCGAGCGGATTTCCCGCGTGACACGGTCAAGCGTGCGCTTGACCGCCCGCTCGACGGTTTCCCTGGAATATTCCTCCACGCTTTTCGCCGCTTCCTCGGTGGAGCGGGCGAAGGATACGGCGGCCGAGGCGACGACCTTGGTCGGTCCACGGCTCGTCACCTCCACACTTCCCTGCGCGCGCAGGTCCTCGTTCACGACGTCACTCACCTCCCGGCTCAGCTCGGAGCGGTCGGTGGTCTGCAGATCGCGGGTCTCCTCCTGCTCGCGCACCGTGCTCTCGAAGACCTCGCGCCGGGTGAAGATGCGCTGTGTGTGCTGGCGATCACGCGTCTCGCCGACCAGGATGTTCTCGACGTACGCGAGTTCGGCACGGCGGTAGCCGATCGTGGTTTGACGCACCACGAGCAAATCGCTGCGGCCGATCGGCTCGAGATAGCTCGGCGACTGCGATGCGGCCGTGACGAGATCGCCCCAACCGGACAAGGTTTCCAGCGCCACGCCTGCTCGCGCCAGGCGATCGCGCAGAAGAGAAGGCAGCGCAGACGTGAGGTCCTGCGCGATGGCCTGCCGGAAGCGCTGGGCGCGCTGGTCGATGACATCGACATCCACCAGCACCGGATGACCCGCGATGTAGGTGCGGACAATGCGCTGGCGGACCGCGCGTGCCGGCGGCACGGCGATTCGCTCTGGCTGGAGATCGACCGCAGGCGTGCCGAGATTGCCGGGCATGAGGCGCTCGCCGACGCCGAAGGTGCTGACAGCGCGGGTGATGCGCGCAACGACGTTGGGATCCGTGACGCCCTCGGCACGCAATGCGTCGGACACCGCGGTCGCCTGTCGTCCCTTCTCGATGAGCGCGAGCTCGCTTTCGACGCGCTTCAGTGCGGCCTTGGCGGCGGGCGAGTCGAACGAAAACCGCCAGGGGCGCGGTCGCGTGTGGTCGTCGGATGGCTCGGGCCGCGTCAGGGGCGGCGTCGTCGGCCCGGTAAAGACCTTCGGTATCACGAGTGGCGCATTCAGCCACGCGACGACTTCGGCCCGATTGGTCGGGCCGGGGGTGGCGGCGCAGGTCGCGGCGAGCCGGAAAAGCCCTGCCACCTCTTGCAGGGGACGACGGCGACCGAGCGTGGCGTACTTGAAGATCAGGACCAGATCGTTCAGCACCGGCAAGAGCCGCATGCGCTCGACCTCGTCCGACCAGGCCTCGACAGTCGAGTGCCCGGCGGCGCGCGCAACGAATGCGCGCAACGCGTTGCGATCGACGGGCCATTCCTCGGGCTTCAGCTTGGCCAACGCTTCGTGGCCCGGGAGCAGGAGCCCGAGACCCGGCAAGCTGCGCCAGGCATCCGGCCGCCCAACGACGTATGCGGCGGCGGGTGCGCTCCACAGGAGTTGCGCGGCCTGCTTTGGTTCGAGCGGAGCGCGAGCGCCCTGCTCGGCGCGCTCGACCTCATTGGCGACGACGTCGGGCAGCACGACGTCGAGGTGAACGATGCCAGTGCCCCGTTCCGTATCCGGAGGTCGGCTGGTGGTCAGGGCAAGGAGCGCGTTGCCGTAGCGATTGGTCAAGGCCATCGGGTCCCCACGACAAGTGACAAAGCCGGCATACACATCGCTGCGCCGCGCGAGCAGGACAAGATCGAGGCAGACAATCGACGCGACAGTGTCTCTCGCGCCAGCAGCATGCGTCAATGTCAAATGGCTGCCGGTTCCGGTCGCTGGGCCGCCCGGCGGTCGCGTGTCGAGGACCGCCGGCCGGATCAGCCGCCGGCATTCTCCGAGATCCATTCGGCATAGGCCGGATGGACGTGCTCGAAGGCGAAGGCGTGGATCGCGGGAAGCTCGTAGGGATGCAGCTCGCGGAGTGTGCTCTCGACCAGGGCGTAGCGTTCGTCGGTCGTCTTGAACAGCACCCGCAGCTCGCGCTCCTGCTGCACCTCGCCCTGCCAGCGATAGATGCTCTCGATTTCCGAGATCTGCGCGCACGCCGCGAGCTTGCGCTCGACCAGCGTGCGCGCGAGGCGGTGCGCGTCTTCGCGGTTGGCGACGGTGGTGACGACGGCGATGGGCTTCATTTGCCTTGTCCTTCGGTGCGCTCCGCCGGCAACACGACTAAGTGCCTGAGCTCCCTGCCGGCAATGACGGTGAAAGATGTGGCGACGCCGATTCGCGTCCCGCCCAACAGCCGCACCAGATCATCGGCGCCGGTCACCGGCTCGCCGTCCAGCGCGAGCACGATGTTGCCCGCCTGAAGGCCGGCCCTGGCGGCAGGGCTGTCGGGCTCGAGGCTGGCGATCGCCACGCCGTGCGCCTGCTCGAGCCCCAGCGCAAGGGCGAGCCGGCGCGGCAATGGCACGGTCTGGCCGGCGACGCCGATGAAGGCGCGGCGCACCCGGCCGTGGCGCACGATCTCGCTCACGACGTGGCTCGCCGTGTTGCTGGCGACGGCGAAGCAGATGCCTTGCGTGCCGGCGATCACGGCGGTGTTGATACCGATGACCTCGCCCCGCGAGGAAACCAGCGGGCCGCCGGAATTGCCGGGATTGAGCGCGGCGTCGGTCTGGATGACGTCGTCGATCAGCCGGCCGCTGTAGGAACGCAGCGAGCGGCCGAGTGCGGAGACGACGCCTGCGGTCACCGTCGATTCGAAGCCCAGCGGTTTGCCGATGGCGACCACGAGCTGGCCTCGGCGCAGCTCCTTGGAATTGCCGAGCCTGGCCGCTGGCAGCGACACGTCGTCGACCACGCGCAGCAACGCAAGGTCGGTGTGCGGATCGTCGCCCAGCACGCGCGCCTTGACGGTGCGCGTGTCGGCCAGCGCCAGCCGCACGGCGGCGGCGCCCTGCACGACGTGGCTGTTGGTCAGCACCAGGCCGTCGGGCGATATCACGACGCCCGAGCCGGTGCCGCCGCGCTGGCGCTTCTGGCGGTCGGGCGGAGTTTCGACCCGGACGACCGCCGAGCCCACCAGCTCGACGACATCGACCACCGCCTGGGAATAGGCGTCGAACAGGGGCCGATCGTCCCGGCTGGTTTCCGATGGGATACTTGCTTCCGACGGGCTGAGCTCGTCGGAGACGAGGAGAGGCTGGAAGTCGAACATGCTCCTATATGGGGAGCGGTGTGTAGCCTCTAAAGGTCCCGAGCACGGGACCTCTTAACGCCGTCAGAACAGGGAGAAGTATTCGCGCTGCTCCCAGTCGCTGACCTCGGATTCGAAGCGGTCGATCTCGGCCTGCTTCAGCCTGAGATAGTAATCGACGAAGAAGTCGCCGAAGCCGGCACGCAACGCCTTGTCCTCCTGGAGCGCAGCCAGCGCCTCCGCGAGCGAGCGCGGCAGAGCCGGCGCGTTGCTGCCATAGGGCGTGTCGGCCGACGGACCGGGGTCGAGCTTGCGGTCGAGCCCGTCGAGGCCGCTCACGATCTGGCTCGCCATGTAAAGATAGGGATTGGCGGCGGGCTCGCCGACGCGGTTCTCCAGGTGGGTGGCGGGATCGCCCGGGCCGCCCAGCACGCGCACCATGACGCCGCGATTGTCCTGGCCCCAGACCGCATGGTCGGGCGCCAGCGAGAAGGGGCGGTAGCGCTTGTAGCCGTTGAGCGTCGGCGTCGAGAACGCCGCGGCGCCGCGCGCGTGCTGCAGCAGGCCGGCCATGTAGTGCATGCCGAGCGGCGACAGCGGCTCACGCCCGTCCATGAAGGCGTTGGCGTGGGTCTTGCGGTCCTTCAGCGACTGGTGCAGGTGCCAGCCGCTCGACATGACATTGGCGAGCCGCGGCCGGCACATGAAGGTGAGGTGATAGCCGTGGCGCTGGGCGATCTGCTTGGCGGCGCTTCTGAACAGCACCATGGCGTCGGCCGGCTCCAGGCCGGTGCCGGCGCGGAAGGTGAACTCGACCTGGCTCGGCCCGAACTCGACCTCGATGGAGCGCAGCGGCAGGCCGAGATCGACGATGTTGGTGCGCAGGATCTCCAGGATGGGGTCCATCTCGTCGTAACGCTGCTCGGTCAGGTACTGGTAGCCCTGGTTCAGGAGCGACACGTCGGGCGCCTCGCCCGGGTGGCCGGGTTGGCCGGCATCGCCGATGCCGAGCTTGGTTTTCTCCAGCTTGAACAGATGGAACTCGACTTCCAGGCCGGCGAACAAGTCGTAACCGCGATCGGCCAGCGCCTTCAGCGCGCGCTTGTAGACGTGGCGCGTGTCGAGCGGCATCGGCCGGCCGTCGGCGAAGAAGATGTCGCACAGCATCCAGCCCGAATGCGGCGCCCAGGGCAGCGCCCGGAACGTCGTGGGATCGGGCAACATCAGCACGTCGGCAGCGCCTTCCAGCTCCTTCATCCCGAAGCCCGCGCCGGGTTGCCAGACCGGGAACACGGTGCGATGGGCGGTGTCCTTCAACAACATGGTGGCCGAGAAGCCGACGCCGTTCTTCAGGGCGGCGTCGATCTCGCTCGCGGCAAAGGTCTTGCCGCGCAGCACGCCGTGCTGGTCGGCGAAGGCCAGCCGCACGACCGACATTTCGCCGGCCTGGATGCGGCGCTCGGCTTCGCGCGTTGCCGTCCTGCGTTCGTCCGTCCACAGACCGGCCCGTTCGACCAGGGTCATGCGGCTAGGCCACCAGAGGCGAACGCGTGTGCGCCGCCCAGCTCGACTCCTTGCGGCGACGCTCGTCGAATTCCTTCCAGTAGGATTCCCAGCCCTCGCTCGGCCCCATGCCGTCGACGGTCGCCGGGCCGCGGATGGTGGCGGCGCGCGCCGCGTCGAGCCACATCGGCGGCTTCTCGCCGCGGCCGACCTGGCCGATCGCCGACAGCAGCAGGCGGCGATAGGCGACGATCGCCTTGTCGCTGTAGCCGAGATGCTCCTTGGTGCGGTCCTGGATGCGGCCCTGGCTCTCGATCGCCCATTGATCGTGCACGTTGATGTCGAAGCCCATGCCGGTGAAGGTCTGGGTCTTCTGCTCGGCGATGTCGTAGCCGTAGTTGTTCTGCCGGCCGATGCGCGGCTTGTAATCCGGCAGCTCGTAGAGCTTCAGCCGCTGCTCGCGCATCTGCTGGTGATCGACCGGCCTGCCGAAGCTGGTGAAGATCGCATACCAGTAGCACGACGTATCATCGATCGGCACATGCCACTGGGTGATCGTCATCTCCGTGCTCATCGGGATCACGAAGGCATAGGGGAAGACGAGATTGGTCACGCGCACGTGCGTGTGCTTCTCGCTGATCCTGCGCAAGGTGAAAAGGCGCAGCCCGTAGTCGGTGCCCTCGACGTCGATGGTCGGCCGCGCGTACTCGCGCATCATGCGGCTCATCGGGATGTTCGAATCGGCGGAGTTGGCGCGGAACTGCTTGCCGTAGGCCTCGCCCGACGGATCCTCGTCCTCGTAGAAGCGGTGCAGGTACGAGGCATGGGCGGGATCGATGCCCACCTCCAGCGCCTGCAGCCAGTTGCAGTCGATCATGCCCTTGAACGCGAAGGCGTGGGTGCCGGGCGCCAGGAAGCAGTCGAAGTCCGGGAAGGCCGGAGCCTCGCCTTCGCCCAGCCAGGCGAAGATGATGCCGTTCTTGACCACGACCGGATAGCTCTTCTGTCGCACGCGCTGGCAGAGCACGCTGCCGTCGGGCTCGGCCGGGGTCTCCAGGCATTTGCCGTCGACGTCGAACAGCCAGCCGTGGAACAGGCAGCGCAGGCCGCCATCCTCCAGGCGGCCGTAGGCGAGATCGGCGCCCCGATGCGGGCAACCGCGGTCGAGCAGGCCGTGGCGGCCGCGCTCGTCGCGGAACAGCACGAAATCCTGGCCGAGAACGCGGACGGCCTTGGCCGGGCGCTCGTCGGGCAATTCGTCGGTCAGGGCGACCGGATGCCAGTAATGACGCATCAGCGCGCCGCACCTCGTGCCGGGGCCGACGCGGGTGATCAGGTCGTTCTGCTCGGGGCTCATCATGGCGGCTGCGTCCTCCGGGCGACTATAGGACAAGGCGGCGTGTTACCTTAACGAACATTCGTTCCATATGGATCATTCATCCTGCCTTGGTCCTGCCGGTGCTCCGGGTCGAGCTGGCCGTGATTTGACAGCACTGCTGGCAACGGTCTCAAGGCCTCTTACGGTGCGAAAGAATTATATTGCCGATCGATCTCACTTCAGTACTTCCTTGACGGGAAGAAGAACTATAGTTATTATAGTCATAGGCTGCCGCTCTCGCCTGGCAGGCACAGGTCAGGGGATTGCTCGTCTGGAACGCCGGTCTATAGAAGGTCCATGACCTCTTCTCTCAACGGCATGCCGGGACCGACGTCCAGGCACTATTTCTCCCAGCGCCTGCGCCTGCACTATGTCGACTGGGGCAATCCCGAGGCGCCGCCGCTCCTGCTGGTGCATGGCGGCCGCGACCACTGCCGGAACTGGGACTGGGTGGCCCAGGCGCTGCGCGACGACTGGCACATCATCTGCCCCGACCTGCGCGGGCACGGCGACAGCAACTGGTCGCCGGACGGCAACTACGCCATGTCGTCCTACATCTACGATCTCGACCAGCTCGTTCATCAGCAGGGATTGGCGCCGGTGACCATCGTCGCCCATTCCCTGGGCGGCAACATCTGCCTGCGCTATGCCGGCATCTTTCCCGAGAAGGTGCGCAAGCTGGTGGCCATCGAGGGGCTGGGTCCGTCGCCCAAGGTGATCGCCGAGCGCCGCGACAAGCCCATGAGCGAGCGCATGCGCGAATGGGTGGCCGAGCAGCGCAAGCTCTCGGGCCGCCTGCCGCGGCGCTACCCCTCCATCGAGGACGCCTTCAAGCGCATGCAGGACGAGAACGCGCACCTGTCGGCCGAGCAGGCGCGGCACCTGACGGAGCAGGGCGTCAACCAGAACGAGGATGGCACCTACAGCTGGAAGTTCGACAACTACGTCCGCGCCTGGCCGCCTTACGACATGAGCTATCGCGCCATCGAGGAGCTGTGGTCGGAGATCGTCTGCCCGACGCTCCTGATCTATGGCAAGGAGAGCTGGGCCTCCAATCCGGAGAAGGACGGCCGCCTGAAGCACTTCAAGAACGCCGAGGTGATCGAGTTCGACCAGGCCGGGCACTGGGTTCACCACGACCGGCTGCACGACTTCCTCGACACGACGCGGGACTTCATCAAATGAAGGCGGCGGTCTTCCGCGGCGGCGACATCGTCGTCGGCGACATCCCCGAGCCCAGGCCGGGTCCAGGGCAGGTCCTCGTCCGCACCCTCGCCTGCGGCATCTGCGGCTCGGATCTCCATGCCGCCCAGCACGCGCCGCGCATGGTCGAGATGTCCAAGCGCGTGTCCGGCCGCATCCCCATGGATCTCTCGCGTGACGTCGTGTTCGGCCACGAATTCTGCTGCGAGGTCCTGGAGTACGGCGCCGACACCGAGCGCCGGCTGCGGCCCGGGGCGCGTGCCGTCTCCATGCCGGTCATGCCGCTGGGACCAGACCTGCGGACCACCGTGGGCTATTCCAACGACTATCCGGGCGGCTACGCCGAACGCATGGTGCTGGCGGCGCCTCTGCTCCTGGAAGTGCCCAACGGCCTTCCCGCCGACCATGCCGCGCTGACGGAGCCCCTGGCCGTCGGCATCCATGCCGTCGAGAAGGCGGCGCTCGCCGGCGACGATGTCCCGCTGGTCGTGGGCTGCGGGCCCGTCGGCCTCGCCGCCATCGTCGGCCTGCGCCTGAAGGG
>JAEWIV010000460.1 GCA_023386865.1 Pseudomonadota bacterium | reverse complement strand
GACCAGCTTTCCGGGCCTGGCGCCGGTTTCCTCGCCCTTCTCGAAGATCGGCACCCCCGAGCAGATCGTCATGTCGTAACCGTCGACATGCTGGACGAGACGCCGTCCGCCGGCCGGCAGGTCGAAGATCATCTTCGGGGCATGCAGGTGCAGCCCGTCGAAGTCGATGACGTTCACGTCCGCCTTGAGACCCGGTTGCAGCCGACCGCGGTCGCGGAACCCGAAGAAATCCGCCGTCTCGCTGGTCTGCCGCTTGACCACGAACTCGAGCGGCAGGCGCGGCCCGCGCGTGCGGTCGCGGACCCAGTGGCTCAGCATCGAGGTGTTGAGCGAGGCATCGCAGATCACGCCGCAATGCGCCCCGCCGTCCGACAGGCCGAGCAGGGTGTGCGGGTCTTCGATCATTTCCCGCACCACTTCGAGATCGCCCTGCACGTAGTTGGTGACGGGGAAGTAGATCATGCGCCCGCCGTCGCCGCCGACCAGGTAGTCGTAACAGAATTCCTGCGGGCTCACGCCGGCGCGCCGAGCCATGGCGGCGATGCTGCGCTCCGGCGGCGGCTCGTAGTCCGGCGGGTCGCCCAGCAGGTACATGCGGTCCCAGCGCGTCGCGATCTGGCGCGACAGCGGCGGCAGCACCTCGAGCAGCCGCGGCGAGGCATCTTGCGCCAGGATCGTGCGGCGCATCTCGGGATCGCGCAGCCTTTCCAGCATCTCGGCCGGCGGCAGCTTGGCCGCTTCGGCGAAGGCCTCGCGCAGCGCAAAGGGATTGAGCGAGGTGCCGAGCCCCAAGGTCAGGCCCACGGGGCGACCCGCGACCTGGGCGGAAAGCGGCAGGTTGTCGGCGCGGGCAGAGCGGACGCCGTCCATCAGGCGACGCCAGCGCTCCGGATCGTAGCTGCGATCGGTCAGCAGGAACCAGACGGGCCGGCCGCTGTCTTTCGCGATCTGCCGCATCCAGCGGAACTCGGCGGCCTCGTCCTCGAAATCGGAGAGCATGCCGAACGCGCCGCGGCCGGCGCGACCCATCGCCTTGCCGATGGCGAGCAGTTCCTCGTGCTCGGCGTAACGACCCGGCACCAGGTCGCCCGCCAGCGTCTTGTGCTGATCGGTGCGGCTGGTGGTGAAGCCGATGGCGCCGGCCGTCAGCGCCTCCTCCGTCAGCCGGGCCATCGCCTCGATATCCTCGGCCGTCGCCTGCTCGCGGGCGATCGCGCGCTCGCCCATGACGTAGACCCGCAAGGGGTGGTGGGCGAGCTGGGCCGCGATGTCGATGGTGCGCGGCAGCCGCGCCAGCGCGTCGAGGTAGTCCGGGAAGCTTTCCCAGTCCCACCTGAGGCCTTCCGACAGGGTGATGCCGGGAATGTCCTCCACGCCCTCCATCAGGTCGATCAGCGCCTTGTGGTGGTGGCGGCGGACGGGCGCGAAGCCCACGCCGCAGTTGCCGAAGGCGATGGTCGTGGCGCCGTGCCAGGAGGACGGCGCGAGGACAGGATCCCAGGTCGCCTGGCCGTCATAGTGCGTATGCACATCGACCCAGCCCGGGGTGACGATCCGGGCGTCGGCGTTGACCTCGCGCCGACCGGGACCCGCCTTGCCGCCGACCTGGACGATGCGATCGCCATCGATGGCGACGTCGCCCTGCGATGCAGGTGCTCCCGTGCCATCGACGATCGTGCCGCCGCGAATGACGATGTCGTGCATTGTCGGTCCCGTTCCCGTTGACGAGGCGGGCACGATAGCAGGCCGAAAGCGAAAAAGCCGCCCCGAGTGGGCGGCTTTTCCGAATGGCAGCTGCCCGCGACCGCCTCAGCGGATGGGCGGGGCGTAGTGCAGGCCGCCCTGGGTCCAGAGCTTGTTCATGCCGCGGTCGATCTTGAGCGGCGTGGCCTCGCCGAGGTTGCGCTCGAAGGATTCACCGTAGTTCCCGACCTGCTTGACGATGTTGTAGACCCACTTCTCGTCGACGCCGAGCGCCTTGCCCATGCCCGGGGTGACGCCGAGGATGCGCTTGATGGCGGGATTGTCGCTCTTCAGCATCTCGTCGACGTTCTTGGAACTGATGCCGTGCTCCTCGGCTTCGAGCATCGCGTACTGCGCCCAGCGCACGATGTCGGCGAACTGGTTGTCGCCATGGCGCACGACCGGCCCGAGCGGTTCCTTGGAGATGATCTCCGGCAGCACCACGTAGGCGGCCGGATCGGGGGCGTTGGCCGCGCGGGTGGCGTAGAGGCGGGCCTGGTCGCCGGAATAGGCGTCGCACCTGCCGCCGAAAAAGGCCTGACGACTCTGGTCGGGATCCTCGAAGAGCACCGGCTTGAAGGTGATCTTGTTGGCGCGGAAATAGTCGGCGATGTTGAGCTCGGACGTGCTGCCGGTCAGGACGCAGATCGAGGCGCCGTCGAGCTCCTTGGCGCCCTTCACGCCGAGCTTCTTCGGCACCATGAAGCCCTGGCCGTCGTAATAGGTGACGCCGACGAAATCGAGGCCGAGCGCGGTGTCGCGCGTCAACGTCCAGGTCGAGTTGTTCGACAGCAGGTCGAGTTCGCCCGATTGCAAGGCTGTGAAGCGCTGCTGGCCCGACACCGGCACATACTTCACCTTCTCCGAATCGCCGAAGATCGCCGCCGAGACGGCGCGGCAGATGTCGACGTTCAGTCCGGTCCACTTGCCTTGATTGTCGACCATCATGAAGCCGGCGATGCCGCCCACGGCCACGCCGCAGACCAAGGTGCCGCGGGCCTTGACCGTCTCGAGATCCTTGCCGGCCAGGGCCTGGCCGGCCGGGGCGATCACGGCCGAACCGGCCGCCAGTGCGAGAAGAAATCGTCGCATCGTCCTGAACTCCCTTCTGGAGATCGTGCGTCCGAAAGCCGGCCGCGGTCAGAACATGTCCGGCTCAATAACGTTTTGCGCCCTGGGCCCGATCAACGCCGCGCGCATGGTTTCCGCAGCCTTGAGTCTGGTGTCGTCCCACGCCTCGGGCGTGAAGAAGGCAGAGTGCGGCGTGATGATGAGCCGCCCCTCGCACCACGATTCGCGCGCCCGGTATGCGCGCAGCAGCTCGGGAATGGGCTCGACCGGAGGCTCCACGGGAAGAACGTCGAGCCCGACGCCGGCGAGATGGCCGCGCTTCAGCAGGTCGGCGAGCGCGTCGACATCGACGATCGGTCCGCGCGCGGTGTTGACCACCACGCCGCCCTTCGGCATGCGCTCCAGCATCGCGCGCGAGATCATGCCGCGCGTCTCCGGCGTCAGCGGCGCATGGATCGACAACGTATCGGTCTGCTCCATCAGCGCCTCGAGAGAGCGCACGCGTTCGACGCCGACGCCGAGCTCGGTGCCGTTCGGCATGTAGGGGTCGTAGGCGACGACGCGGAACTGGAAGGCTTTCGCCCTGAGCGCCGCCGCCGTGCCGATGCGGCCGAGGCCGACGATGCCGAAGGTCTGCACCCCATTGCGCCGCAGCAGCGGGTCGCGGACGTAGCTCCACGGCGCGGGCTGCGGCCGGCGCTGCGCCTCGAGGTGGAGGGCGATGCCGCGACGCAGCGCCAGGGCCAGCGCCAGCGCGTGGTCGGCCACCTCGGTGGTGCCGTAGTCCGGCACGTTGCACACCATCACCTTGCGCTCGGCGGCCGCCTTGCGATCGATCTTGTCGTAGCCGACGCCCATGCGCACGACGCAGGCGAGCTTGGGGAATTTGGCGAAGTGCTCGGGAGTGACCGCATGGCGCATCACCATGAGGCCGTCCACCTCGGCACAGTCGCGCTCCTCGAGCTGCGAGAGGTTGGCGACGTTGCGCCACACCACGCGCACGTCGGACCCGAAGACCTCGCGCTCGACCTTGTCGTTGTCGTACAGCTTCTCCGCGTACAAAACCGTCTTGACCATGCCTTGGCGTCTCCTCGATGACGGATCGCATCCTAAAGCATGACGGGTCCAGCTGGAATCAGCTCGATCCAAGGAATGGCTTTTTCGGGTGGCGCGGTCAATCGCTCAGGGCGGGGCCGGATGCGATCCGATCCAATGCCGGGCGATATCCTGGCGCCGCGCAATCCAGATTCCCTGCAACGACAGCACGTGATCGAGCAACCGCTCCAAGGCTACGAAACGCATCGGGTTGCCGATGATCCGCGCATGCAGCCCGATCGACATCATCTTCGGGCGCGACGCGCCTTCGCGATACAGCACGTCGATGGCGTCGCGCATCATTTGCAGCCAATCATCGGCCTTGGCCACGTTGCCGCGATAGAACATCTGATCGTTGGTGGTCATGCTGTAGGGCAGCACGAGGTGCGCACGCCCGGCGACCTTCAGCCAGAACGGAAGGTCGTCGGCATAGGAATCGGAATCGTAGAGGAAGCCGCCTTCCTCGACGAGCAGGCGCCGCGTGTTGATGCTGGGCGCGTAGCGGCAATACCAGCCGTAGGGTCGGCGGCCGACCGACTTTTCGAACGACGCCACCGTCCTGGCGATCAGGGTCCTTTCCTCCGCCTCGTCGAGGTCGAAATGGTTCATCCACCGCCACCCGTGCCCGGCGATGTCCCAGTCCGTCTCGCGGATCGCCGCGGCGGCGGGCGGGTTGGCCTCCAGCGCCATAGCGCAGCCATAGAGGGTGAGCGGCACGCCGCGCTCGGTGAAGGCGCGGTGGATGCGCCAGAAGCCGGCACGGGCGCCGTACTCGAACAGGGACTCGGCGCCGAGGTCGCGCGTCTTCATGTTGCGCGGCGGGCCGGCATCGGTCAGCGTCGTCTCGCTGAAGGCGTCGCCATTGGCGACCGAATACTCCGAGCCTTCCTCGTAGTTCAGCACGAAGTTGACGGCGAGCCGCGCGTCGCCCGGCCACCGCGCATGGGGCGGGTTGCCACCATATCCGACGAGATCGCGAACATGAGCCATCGTCCCCTCTCCCTTGGTGCGGACGGTTATTCCGCCAGATAGCCGCCATCGACGACGATGGTCGTGCCCATGGTCCAGCGCGATTCGTCGCTGGCCAGATAGACGACGGCTCCGGCGAGATCCTCGGGCGTGCCGAGCCGGCCGGCCGGAATGCGGTCGACCGTCCACTGTCGCAGGGCGGGGTCGGCGAAGCGACGCTCGGTGAAGCCCGTCAGCACGGGCCCCGGCGCAACCGCGTTGACTCGTATTGCGTACGGCGCGAGGTCGAGCGCCATTCCCATGGTCAGCGAACGCAGGCCGCCCTTGGAGGCGAGATAGGCCGCCTTGTCGCGCACCGCCGCATGCGCGAGCTGCGACGTCACGAAGACGATCGAGCCGCCCGTCTTGCCTTCGACCATGCGGCGGGCGACGGCTTGGCCGATCACGAAGGGCGCCGTCAGGTTGACGCCGAGCACACGGTCCCAGTCGGAGCGGCTGTGCTCGAGGATGCTGGCGGTCGCCGTCGTGCCGGCGCTGTAGACGAACACGTCGAGGGCGCCAAAGGCCTCGAGCGGCGCTTTCACCAGCGTGTCGGCCGCCGACGAGGACGTGACGTCGACTGCCAGCGAGGTCGCGCGACCGCCGGCCTGCGTGATCGACTGTGCGGTGGCGGCGGCCGCCGCGCCGTCGAGATCGGCGACGACGACCTGCGCGCCTTCCTTCGCCAGCAGCCTGGCGCTCGCGCGGCCGATGCCGCCGCCGGCGCCCACGACGAGCGCCGTCTTTCCTTCGAGGCGAACCATCGTCTCACTCCTTGGTTTCGACAGAGGTCAGGCGCGCCGTTCCACCGTCTCTTCCTCGATCCGGTAGTAGGTCTCGAGCCCGATCAGGCGCTCGATGCCGAGCCGCGCCTCGCGCGCCGGCGCTTCGTCGATGCCGGCCAGGCCCGACTGGCGGAAGCGCAGCATGACGTCACGCACGGCCATGTACTGGGCGACGACCACGCTGATCGCGTCCATGCACGCGGCATAGCCGAACTCGGCCAGCTGCTGGGTGGTGAGGAGCGGCCGGCCAGTGCGGTTGCCCGTGCTGTTGACGTAGATCAATGGCGCCTTGCAGTCGCGCGGCGCGGCGGTCGCCTCTTGCAGCGTCTTGGGGAAGATCATGACCATGTCGGCGCCGGCCTCGGCGTAGAGGTTGGCTCGCCGCACGCCCTCGGCGTAGCCGTCGGTCTGCATGGCGTCGGTCCGGGCGATCACCACGAAATCCGGGTCGCGTCGCGCCTTGACCGCATAGGCGATCTTGGTCGCCATCTCGTCGGCCGGGATGATGTGCTCGCGATACTCCCGATGATAATGGGCCCGCTTGGGAAAAAGCTGGTCCTCGATATGGACCGCCGCGACGCCGACGTGCTCCAGCTCCCGCACGGTCCGCATCGAATGCATCGGGTCGCCGAAGCCCGCGCCGCCATCGACGATCAGCGGCACGTCGACCGCCTGGGTGATGCGCCGCGAGAGCTCCACCACCTCGCTCATCGTGAGCAGCGGCTCGGTGATCGTCGTCCCCGCCCCCATCGCGTAGCCGCCCAGCGCCACCGCCTCGAACCCGGCCTCCTCGGCGATGCGCGCCGCGAACGGATCGGGACAGGATGGCATCAGCAGCAGATCGCCGCGGGCGATCCGCTGGCGAAGACGCGCGCCATTGCTTCTTTGCATGCTACCTCGTCCCTCCATTGCCGGCGGCGCGGCGCCGCACGATCGGCTCCGCGACCTCTTCCATCTGGGCGGCGCGCTGCTGGGGCGTGCGGTACGGGCCCTCGTCGCGCCGCGAGAAATAAACGACCTGCTGGTAGCGATCGGTGCGATAGAGCACGCGCGCGAACTGGAAGGGTCGCCCGTTGCGCGCAAAATGCGTGCGCTCGAGCACCAGCAGCGGCTCGCCGACCTTGACGCCCAGCACCCGCGCCACGCCGCGGTCGGCCAGGGTCGCCGACGCGACCTGCCGGCTGCGGAACGCCGGAATGCCGCAATATTCCTCGACCAGGAGGACCAGCGGCCGCTGATCGAACAGGTGGCGCGGCAGGCGCCGGCCGATCTCCTCGGGGAAGTACAGGCTCGAATAGGCGAAAGGCCCTTCCTGGGTCGAGCGCGTGGCCCGCACGTTCAGCATGCGGCCGGTCGGTGCGACATCGAGCACGCCGGCGATACGGGCGTTGCGCGCCGCGGTGACCATTTGCACCGCTTTCACGGCGTAGCTGCCGGCGAAGCCGATGTCGATGATGTCCTCGATGCCGCCGATATTCCATTCGCCGCCGGCGGCGGCGCCGCCGCGCTTGAGGAAGGTGCCGCGGCCGGCGGTGCGCTCGACGATGCCTTCCGCCACCAGGTTCTGAAGCGCCGACCGCACGGTCTGCCGGCTGACGTTGAATTCCAGCACCAGCTCGGCCTCGGTCGGCAGGCTCTCGCCGACCCGATAGACGCCCTTGGCGATGCGCTGCCGGAGCGTGTCGATGATGCGGGCATAGATCGGGACGAACGTGCGGGTCATCATCCCCTGTCGGCGGCGAACGCCCCGAGAAGTGCCACGCCGGGCAAGAAGGGGTCAACCTATTTGTCCGTACAAAAAACGGAATTGTACGTATAAAGTTGTTGCGGCCGGTTTTGTCGCCGCGTTAACGTCGCCGCCGTCGGCACGCGATGTCGCCGCCGGGACTTGGAGTCGCGGACATGGATCTGCGCGGAAGCGTCGCCCTCGTGACGGGCGCACAACAGGGGATCGGCCGGGCCGCCGCCGTCGCGCTGGCCCGCGACGGCGCCGACGTCGCACTGAACTATCTCGACGACGAAGCCGGCGCCGCTGACGGTGCCGAGCGTTGCCGCAAGGAGGGCCGCCGCGCGGTGATCGTGCAGGGCGACGTCGCGCGCCGGGAGGATGCCGGCCGCATGGTCGCCGAGTGCGTGGCCGGGCTCGGCCGCATCGACATCCTGGTCAACAACGCCGGCGTCTTCCCGCGCGTGAAGTTCCTCGACATGACCGACGCCGACTGGGACCACCTGATCGACATCAACCTCAAGGGCGGCTTCCTCTGCGCCCAGGCCGCCGCCCGGCAGATGGTGGCGGCCGGCCACGGCGGCGCCATCGTCAACCTCTCCTCCGGGGCGCTGCGCGGCGTGAAGCTCGGCGTGCACTACAGCGCCAGCAAGGGCGGCGTCGTGTCGATGACGCGCGCGATGGCGCTCGAGCTCGCCCCGCACGGCATCCGCGTCAACGCCGTCGCGCCCGGCCTCACCGACACCGCGCAGCCGCGCCATGAGCACAGCGACGAGGAGCTGCACGCCATGGGTCGCGCCCTGCCGCTCGGCCGCCTCGGCACGCCCGAGGACATCGCCGACGCCATCGTCTTCCTGGCATCGTCCAGGGCCCGCTTCATCACCGGCCAGGTGCTGCACGCCAATGGCGGCGGCTACATGCCCTGAGCCACAACGCGTCGAGTTCAGCTCAAACGATTGGGGAAACGACATGAGCAAGCATCGCAAGATCACGACAATCGGGCGCCGTCACGCCATCGCCGGCGCGAGCGGCATCGCCGCCACCCTGGCCGCCGGCGCGGCCTGCGGCCTGGCGGCGCCGGCGGTGAAGGGCAACGCCTCCAAGGTGCTGTTCGGCATCGGCCTCAGCGCGCCATTCCTGGCCTTCGTGCCATGGGTCGACAAGGGCATCGCCGCCAAGCATGGCATCAACGCGGAATACAAGATCTTCGAAAGCGGGCTCGGCGGCGTCGAGGCCGTCGTCGCCAACAACGGCCACGTCTGCGTCGGCAGCGAGGTCAACATGTCCCGCCCACGGCTGAGCGGCGGCAGCATCGTGTCGGTCGCGCGCAGCCTGGTGGCGCGCCGCGACCAGGGCATCGGCGTCGGCCCGGGCATCGAGAAGCCGGCAGACTTCAAGGGCAAGACCTTCGCCGTCATCCGGACCACCGGCGCCGACTATCTGCTGTCGCGCTTCCTCGAGAAGCACAATCTGCGCGAGGGTACGGGGCCGGACGAGGTGAAGATCATCACCGTGCAGCCGGCGGAATGGATCCCCGCCATCCAGCGCGGCGATCTCAACGGCTTCTTCGGCTGGGAGCCCTGGCTCTCGAAGCTGCCGCAGATCATCAAGGGCGCCAAGGTCTACGCCTGGGCCAGCGACGACAACCTCTACAATCAGTGGCTGTTCACCGCCTTCCGCGAGGACTGGGCGAAGCAGAACCCGGAACTCGCCGGGGCCGTCTACAACTCGCTGGCCGACGCCACCGACTGGACGAACGCCAACAAGGAAGAGGCGATCGACATGTGCGCCAAGAAGTTCCGCCTGAACAGGGCCGACTTCGCCCAGCAGGTCGCCGGCGTCGACTGCGTCTTCGACACCAAGAAGGAATACTACGACCGCTACAAGGTGATGCTGACCTGGGCGATCAACAAGGGCTACCTCAAGATCGACAATCTCGACAAGTTCGTGACCGAGGCCTACTACCCCGACATCGCGCGCAAGTACGCGCCGTCGCGCACCGACTTCTAGGTTGGCGCGCGTGGCCGGTCCCTATATCGACTTCCGCCAGGTCGACTTCCGGTACGATGCCGGCCTGGGCATGCCCAACTGGATCCTCAAGGGTCTGGACCTGACCATCGAGCGGGGCGAATTCTACGTCCTGCTCGGCCCTTCCGGCTGCGGCAAGACCACCGCGCTGAACCTGCTGGCCGGGTTCGAGCACGCACATGGCGGATCGCTCACCGTCGGCGGGCGCCCAGTGACGGCGCCGGGCGTCGACCGCGTCGTCATCTTCCAGGGCGACGATTCGCTCTACGGCTGGCTCACCGCCCAGGAGAACGTCGAGTTCGGCCTCAAGCTCGCCGGCGTGCCGGCGGCGGAACGACGCCGGAAGGCCCAGCAGCAGCTCGACTTCGTCGGCCTCGGCAAGCAGGGCCACAAGTTCCCCTCGCAGCTCTCGGGCGGCATGAAGCAGCGCATCCAGATCGCGCGCGCGCTGGTCTGCGAGAGTCCGATCCTGCTCATGGACGAGCCGTTTGCCGCGCTCGATGCGCAAACGCGCGCCATCCTGCAGGACGAGCTGACGACCATCCAGCAGCGCACCGCGAGCACGGTGCTGTTCATCACCCATGACATCGGCGAGGCCATCATCCTGGCCGATCGCGTCGGCATCATGCGCTCCGGTCCGGGATCGGGGTTGAAGGAGGAGATCGAGATCCCGCTGCCGCGGCCGCGCCGCCGCGGCGATCCGGCGTTCGGCGAGCTCTACGACCGCATCCACGCGATCCTTTCGGAAGAAGTGACCCGCGTCCTGCGGCGCGAGCAGGCGAACTAGTGAGTTCCAGCTCCGACGCCATGGCCACGACAGCCAGCGCGACCGGCAACGCCCGCGCGGCGCGCGCCAGGGCCGCAATGCTGGGACGGCTGGGCGGCACCGCCTCGCTGGTGTTGCGCTACGCCATCGCCGCCGCCGCAATCGGGCTGGCATGGGAGCTGTTCAGCGTCCGCTTCGATTCGCCCGTGCTGTTCCCCGGCCCGGCCAAGACCGCAGCGCGGGCCATCGAGCTGATCGAGGAAGGCCGCCTGCAGGCCGACATCCTGGTCAGCCTGCAGCGCATCCTGATCGGCTTTGCCGTCGGCAGCGTGATCGGCGCGCTGGCGGGCCTGGCGATGGGATCCTCGCAACTGGTCGCCGACCTCTTTCGGCCGCTGGTCAACTTCTTCCGCTTCATCGCGCCCACCGCGTGGATCGCCACCGCCATGGTCTGGTTCGGGCTGGGTGAGGCCAGCAAGATTTCGCTGATCATCTACTCCACGGTGTTCGTCGTGCTGCTGAGCTCGATGATCGGCGTCGGTGCCGTGGCGCGGAACAAGATCCGCGCCGCCCGCTGTCTCGGCGCCACCGACCGGCAGATCTTCTTCCTGGTGACTCTGCCCGGCGCCCTCACCTACGTGCTGACCGGCATGCGCATGGCGCTGATGAACGCCTTCATGACCGTCGTCGCCGCCGAGATGATCGCCGCCGAGGCGGGACTGGGTTATCTGATCTACAATTCGCGGCAGTGGATGGAGACCGATTCGATCTTCGTCGGCATGCTGACGCTCGGCATCGTCGGGCTGATGGCGGACCGGCTCTTCGTCCTGATCAGCCGCACCCTGCTCCGGCGCTTCAGCTTCCAGTGACAGACATGAGCGCGACCCGAAAATCGTTCTATCGTGGCGCCGCAAGCATCGTGACCCTCATGGTCCTGTGGGAGGTCGGGGCTCGCCTGTTCCTGGTGCCGGCCGTGCTGCCGGCCCCGAGCCAGATCGCCGCCGAGCTGGTCTCCTATTCCTCGACCGGCAGGCTCGGCCACGACCTGCTGATGAGCGGCCAGCGCGTGCTGGTTGGCTTCGCCATCGGCAGCCTGTTGGGCGCAACGCTCGGGCTGCTGCTCGGCTCGTTCAAGGCGTCGCAGTGGCTGCTCGAGCCGCCCCTGCAGTTCTTCCGCTTCATCCCGCCGATCGCCTGGCTGACGCCGGTGCTGATCTGGTTCGGCATCGGCGAGAACGGCAAGTACGTGCTGATCGCCTACACCACGACCTTCATGGTGATGATCAACACCTTTGCGGGCGTCGCCGGCATTCGGCCGAACCAGCTCCGAGCCGCGCGCTGCCTGGGCGCGACGCGCTGGCAAGCCTTCCGCCACGTCATCATCCCGACAGCCCTGCCCCACATCCTGAACGGCATGCAGATCGGCATGGCCAACTCGCTGCAGACGCTGGTGGTGGCCGAGATGCTGGCTGCCAACGAAGGTCTGGGCTTCCTGATCATCAACAGCCGCATCAGCCTGTCGACAGAACTCGCCTATGTCGCCATCTTCCTGCTGGGAGTCATCGGCTTCCTGGCCGACTCGAGCTTCCGAGCCTTCGCCGCCCGCGTCGCGTGGAAATACAGACTTGCCTGAACGCTCGACCCGCCCGTCCGGCGCCCTCGCCAACACCGTCACGATCGGCGACGTCGCCGCCTTCGTGACGAGCAAGAATGCCGGCCCCTACAAGGTGGCGCTCGACATCGTCTTCTCGACCGCCGCCGACTACGAGCGCTTCGTCTCCCAGGCCGGGCTCGACCGGAAGACGGTCGCCGCAATCTACGGCATCCCGCCGGCCGATGTGCTCGACGTCATCCACTTCGCGCCGGCTTTCGCCGTCAAAGTCACCCTGCGGCGGCGCATCACCGCCGGCGCGCCGGGCGACAGCGACGTCTACGGCGCACAGCAGCACGTCCCTCTCATGCAACATCGGATAGCATGGTAATGGCACCCGACAGCCTCACCGTCTTCGCCCCGCAGGGGATGCTCGGCTACGGCATTCCCGATCGGTCGATGCGTCTCGGCATGGACCGCCGCCCCGACGTCCTCGCCGTCGATGCCGGATCGATCGATCCGGGCCCGCACTACCTCGGCTCCGGCACCTCCTTCACCAACCGTCGCTCGGTGCGGAAGGACCTCGAGATGATCCTCGATGCCGCGCACGCGCATCGCATCCCGGTGCTGATCGGCAGCGCCGGCGGCGCCGGCGGCGACGCCCATCTCGACTGGCTGATCGAGGTCTACCGCGAGATCTGCCGCGAGCGCGGCTACAGCTTTCGAACGGCGCGCATCAGCGCCGAGATCTCCCGCGACTGGCTGCGCCAGCGGCTCGCCGACGGCGCCATCTCCCCGCTCGACCACGACAATGCCCTGACGACGGGTCATCTCGAACGGGCGACTCGGATCGTCGGCCAGATGGGCTACGAGCCTTTCATGCGGGCGATCGAGGCGGGCGCCGAGGTGGTCATCGCCGGCCGCGCCTTCGATCCGGCGATGATGGGCGCGCACGCCCTGCTACGCGGCTTCGATCGCGGCCTCACCGTGCACATGGGCAAGCTGCTGGAATGCGGCGGCGCCGCCGCCTACCCGCGGCACGGCTCCGACGGGCTGCTCGCCACGCTGCACCGCGACTCGTTCACCGTCGAGCCGCCCAATCCCGACAAGGTCTGCACCGTGGCGTCGGTCGCCGCGCATTCGCTCTATGAGCGCGCCAATCCGTATCACATGGAGTTTCCCGGCGGCGCCATCGACCTCAGGGCCACGCGCTTCGAGCAGGCGAGCGACCGCGTGGTGCGCATCTCGGGCACGCGCTATGTCGAGGCGCCGCACTACACCATCAAGCTCGAAGGCGTCGAGCGCGTCGGCTACCGCACCATCGCCATTGCAGGCGTCCGCGACCCCATCCTGATCGCGCACTTCGACGACTATGTCGCCAACATCCGCAGCCGGGTGGCGGAGCGTTATCCCGACGGCTACCGCCTCACCATCCACAGCTACGGGCGCAACGGCGTCATGGGTCCGCTCGAGGCGGCGCGGGCCGAGCAGCCGTTCGAGCTCGGCCTGGTGTTCGAGGTCATCGCCGACGATCCCGAGACCTCGGCGGCGGTCCTGGCGCTCACCCGGTCGGCCGCACTGCATGTCACCTACCCCGGCAGGAAGGGGATCGCCGGCAATCTCGCCTTTCCGTTCTCGCCGTCGGATATCGCAGTCGGCCCGGTCTACGAGTTCTCGATCCATCACCTGGTCAAGGTCGAGGATCCGTGTGCGCCCTTCGCCATGGAACTCTTCACGCCCTGACATTCCCGTCCATCGAGGGACATCCCGATGCCCGATCAGCCGGTCTCCGACGCTGCCGCCCGCGACTATGCGAGCCTCTTCAACCCGCCGTTCGCGCTGGACCGGGGCCGCGTGGCGCTGGTCGTGGTCGACATGCAGTATGCCAGCGCCTCGCGCAGCGACGGGCTCGGCGCGCTGCTGAAAGCCAAGGGCCTCGAGGACAGAGGCACCTATCGCTTCGACCGCATCGAGCAGGTCGTGACGCCGACGATTCAGAGCCTGCTCGTCGCCTTCAGACGCGAGACGCTGCCGGTGATCTACCTCACGGTCGGGTCGGAGTTGCCGGATTTCAGCGACATGCTGCCGGGGATGCGCCGCTTTGCCGAGGCGATCGGCAACACCGAGGGCGCCAAGGAACATCGCATCCTCGACGCGCTGGCGCCGTTGCCGGGCGAGGCCGTCGTCAACAAGACGACGATGAGCGCCTTCCATTCCTCCGGCTTCGAGCGCCTCGCCCAGGCGATGGGGCGGACGCAGCTCTGCTTCACCGGCGTGTCGACCAACTCCTGTGTCGAGGGCACCGCGCGCGACGCCGCCGACCGTGGCTTCCAATGCGTGATCGTGGAGGACGGCTGCGGCGCGGCCTCGGCGGAGCTGCACGACGGCGCCTGCCGCAATTTTGCCCGGCTGCTCGGGCGCGTCGCGACCGCACGGGCGATCATGGAAGAGCTCGCCATCGTGCCCGCCGGCGGCCGGCAATAGACTGGCGAGCGCCGGTCGCCGGCGCCGTCACAAGCCCTGTTCGGCCAGGGCGCGCCGCACGCTCGGGCGTTCGCGCATGCGCTGACGGTGCTCCAGTATCCGAGGCAGCCGGCGCGGATCGACGCCGTCGGCTTCCAGCCATCCGGCCATGGTGAAAAGGTAGGGGTCGCAGATCGAATAAGCCTTGCCGAGCAGCCACGGCCCTTCCGCCAGCACGTCTTCGATGACGACGAAGCTGTCGAAGACCGACTTCGGGACCTTGCGCTGCATGGCCGCGATCGCCTCGGGCTCGTCGGCCCAGCGGCCTCCCCGCATGCGATGGGCGTGGGCGATGTGCACGGTCGAGCAGAGATAGCTGTTGAAAGCCTGGCACCGCGCGAACTCGAACGGATCGTCGAGGGGCGCCAGCGCGGCTTGCGGATGGGTCTGGGCAACGTAAGCGAGGATCGCCGGCGTCTCCGTGAGCGTTCCATGAGGTGTCAGGAGAGCCGGGACTCGCCCTTTGGGATTGAGCTTCAGGTATTCGGGACTTCTCTGCTGGCTGACCGCGAAGTCGACCTTCTCGATCCCATACGAGGCGCCTGCATCTGCCAGGGCGATGTGCGATGCCAGAGCGCACGTTCCTGGCATGTAGTAGAGCTTCAGCATCTGTCCGGAGCCTTGTGGTTGATCGGAGGAACGGCAATGTCGTGACGGGACTCGTCTCGGCCGAGTGCCGATGACCAGTTAGGGGGCGACCGCGCCCGGCGTCTTCGTATTGTCCCTGGCCGGCCACTGGTCGGCGGAGGCGGGAAGCGCCGTTTCCTTCCCGGTCACCCGATCGGCCGAAATCGCATAGACGGAGATGTGGTCGAGGCGCGGATAAAAGCCCTTCGGGCGGCCAACGTCACGGCCGTGGTACTTCGCCATCAGCCGATCGCAAAACCTCCGTTTGGCCGCGCGATCTTCGATCACGCGAATACGGCCGTGAACGACCACGCTGGCATGGGCGATGGAGACGTCGCACTCGAAGCGGCCATAGTCGAAGATTTCGCCCGGCTCATCGACGACGACACAAACACGCGGCTCCGAATCGATATTGGTGCGGAAGTGTCCCCGCGCCGCGCTGTTGTGCAGGTAGATCTCCCCGTCCATCCAGACATAGAGCAGCGGCGTGCAGTAGGGAGCTCCGTCCGTTCCGACAGTCGCCACGCGGGCGCAGTGCCCTCGCGCCAGCAGCGCGCGCGCTCCCTCATCGGACATCGACTTGTCCGTACGTCTTACCGGCGGCGCACTGCTCATGGCTTGTCCTCGACTGTCGGTCGAACCATACCGGATCGAGCCGCGCTCATCACATGACGGTTGTTCAAGTCGGGGCTTGGTTTCTCGCTCGAAGCATCCCCTCGGGGCCTGGTTCGCGCCGCACCCCGCTGCCGGCTTTCAACAAATTTCTCACCCTCACCGCTATTTTTTCTCGACTCCGCACCGCCGGCTTTGACCCTATGGTCGGCCGCGTCTTGCGCAGGGGTTCTCCGCCTCTCCGCGCGGCTAACCCGCGATATCACATGGCTTACCGGCTCCCTCCTCTCAGTTCGATGCGCCTGTTCGAGGCCGCAGGCCGTCATCTCAGCTTCAAGGCCGCTGCCGAAGACCTCAACATCACGCCGAGCGCGATCAGCCACGGCGTGCAGACGCTCGAGGACTGGCTGGGCGTGGAACTCTTCGTTCGCGGCAACCGGTCGCTCGTGCTGACCGAAGCAGGCGCGGCGTACCTGCCGCAGGTTCAGGCGGCGCTCGAGATGCTGGCCCGTGCCAGCGAGACGGTGCCGGGCCGCAAGCCGACCGGTCGTCTCGCCGTGAGCGTTCCGCCGACCTTCGGCATGCGATGGTTGTTGCCGCGCCTGCTGCGGTTCAACGAACGCCATCCGGGAATCGAAGTGACGGTCGATACGTCCCATCGCCGTGTCGATTTCTCCCGCGATGGCATAGACGTCGCCATCCGGATGGGCAAAGGAGACTGGCCCGGCCTGCATTCGACGTGCCTCGTGCGCGAGAAGCTGATTCCCGTCTGCGCCCCTCACCTTGCGCCGTCCATCCGGTCGGCCGCGGACCTCTCCAGGAACACGCTGTTGCATGTCACCAAGGCCGGCGAGGACTGGGCTGAATGGGGCGCGCTGGCCGGCGTCGATCTCGCAGACGCCGCCGGGGGGTTGCGCTTCGATACGATTCAGATGGCGCTCGAAGCCGCGGTCGGCGGTTTCGGCGTCGCACTCGGCCGCCTGCCATTGATCGAGCAGGACCTGACAGCGAAGCGGCTTGTCCAGGTGCTCGGCCCGCCGCAATTCTGCTCGACGGGATACTGGTTGGTGATGCAGCGCGAGACCGTGCTTCGGCCCGAAGTGAACACATTCCGAAACTGGATCAACGCCGAGCTCAAGTCATCGAACCAGGAGGTCGCAAGCGGCGCCAGTCCGCGTTCGAGGAGCGTGCCTGCTCAATACTGACGCTCCGGCTCGCGGATGGCGAGGCAGCTGAGCGCCGCCAGGCCCATGAAAAGACCGCCGGCCAGGATCGCATGGAAGTAGCTGCCGCTCGCTTCGTAGAGGAAGCCGGCCAGCGGCGGACCGCCGAGGGCACCGATGGCCCACGAGGTGTAGAGGGAGCCGATGATGCTCGAGATGCGCTTGCCCCCGAAGAAGTCCATCGTCAGGGCAGGCAGAATCGTGATGTACCCGCCATAGAATGCGCCAAAGACAATGGCATAGACCATCAGTGCCGCGAAGGTCGGCGGCGCCAGCAGCCACCAGGCCATCGCCGCAGTGAGGCCGACGAACATCAGGCCGAGTGCGCGTCGGCGTCCGACACGGTCGGCGATCCCACCCAGCAGGAACCGGCCGAACGTGCCGGCAATCCCCAGAGCACCGACAAGCGTGATGCTGCTCTGGGCAGAGATCCCTTTGTCGATCGCATCGGGCACGAGATGGACATAGGTGATGAAGACCGATGCCGACGACACCAGGCTCGCGACATAGAGCAGCCAGAACGCCCGGGTCGACAGCGCTTCCCCCAACGTTGCACCGGCAGGCGGCTGGCCGGCGGCTTCCCGACCATCCCGATCGCCGTCGGGCGCGAGGCCGATCTGGCCGGGGCTCCCCACCAGGAGCAGGCTGGCCGTTCCGCAGATTCCAAGGACGCCCGCTGCCAGCAGGCAATGTGTCGTCCTCCACCCGACGTCGCCGATCGCGAAAGCGGCAAGGAACGGCACCACCAGCGTGCCCACGCCCGTGCCACAGATCGCAAGTCCGGATGCGAGGCCTCTGTGCCTCTTGAACCAGCGCTGGACGACACTGACTGACGGCACGTACATCATGCCGCCGCCAATGCCTACGCCGCCTCCATAGGCAAGGTAGAGTGCCTCGATGGAGCTGGCGGATGCCGCAAGGGCCAGACCGCCCGCCATGAGCACGCTGCCGGCCATGACGACGAGACGAGGCCCGATCCTGTCCGCCAGATAGCCGGCGACGAACCCGATCGAAAACCAGAGGCATTCGCTGATCGCAAAGACGAGCGAGATCTCGAACCTGTTCGCCCCGAGATCCTTCGAGAAGGCGTCGAAGAAGGCGGGAAAGGCGTAGATCGTTCCCGCGGCCGTCGCGGTCGTGAAGAACACAGCCGCGACGATGATCCAGCCGTAGAACAAGCCGGCAGGCGCCAATGCCGTCTCGGCTCCCGCATGCTTCACGTCGGTGTTCCTTCGATGGTCTCGTTTTCGAGGCGCTTTAGACCCCGCCTGCGAGTACTGGCGCGCGCGGAGCCGCAAGGCCAGCGCCGTTCGCGTGAGTTCTCTTCTCCTGGATTGAAGGCTTCTCGGTTGCCGACCAAGAAAGGCGGCGTTTGGCTTCCGACTTGCCTGCCTCACTCGTATTGCGATCAGGACACATGAAGAAGATTGGAATTGTCGGCGGCGTAGGATGGCCGTCGACTCTCGACTACTACCGTCTGATCTGCATGGCGGCGAACGCCCACTTCAAGGCATTGGGGACGGGCCTTCCGTATCCGACGCCGCCAATGACGATCGAATCCCTCGTCATGCACGAGACGCGACGCTCGCGGGCCAGCCCTGGCGACAGCGACGCCGCCTGGGCGCGCTACGATGGCGCCTTCCGGGACGCACTGCTGCGGCTGGAGGGGACGGGGTGCGACTTCGGCATCATCGCCAACAACACGTCGCACACGCGGCTTCACTCGATCCGGAGGGGCCTGAAGCTGCCGATCGTGAGCATCCTCGAGGAGACCGCCAACGCGGCACAGGCCAGCGGCGCCACCAGGGCTCTCGTTCTCGGCACGGACGTGACGATGCGCGCCGATGACTACGCCAACGTCCTGCGCGACAGGGGGATCACCCCCAACGCCCGGCTGGCGGACAACGTGATCGACGCGCTGCAGCTGTTGATCGATCAGGAATTCGATCAGGGGGCGACGGCTCTCGGCCGCCGGAGGCTGATCGAACTCTGCAGCGACCACGTCGCCGATCGGGAGAGCACGGTCGTTCTCCTCGCCTGCACGGAGTTGCCGCTGGCCTTTCCCGACCACGGCTGGGAGGCGAGCTTCACGTCGGATGGGTTCCACTTCATCGACACGACGGCGGCCCATGTCCAGGCAGCGCTGCAGATCGCGCTTGGACTGCGCGCGCTCTGAGCCAACCCATCGGGTTTGCGTCCCGCGTTCGCTCCAATTCCGGAGAATGCCGCTCACGTCCGATGAGCGATAGTCGTTTGATGGCGGCGGCACCCGATGGGCAATGTCGCGCCGACACAACTCGTGTGGGCTGAACGCCATGTCGTCGTCCAAAGTCGCCGTGACGTCGAAGAATTCGACGCTGATCGTCACCATCGACCGTCCGGCCGTCCGCAACGCCGTCGACAACGAAACGGCAGAAGCATTGGCGGAAGCCTTCAAGGCGTTCGATGCGGATCCCGTCATGAAAGTCGCGATCCTGACCGGAGCGGGATCGCATTTCTGCGCCGGCGCCGACCTCAACGAAATGGCAAGCGGTGCACGCCGCAAGCGCTGGCACGAGAGTTCCGACGGCCCCATGGGGCCAACACGCCTTTCGCTGTCGAAGCCCGTCGTCGGTGCGATCGAAGGCTATGCCGTCGCCGGCGGCTTCGAGCTCGCCTTGTGGTGCGATCTCAGGGTCGCCGCCGACAACGCGGTCTTCGGTGTCTTCAACCGTCGTTGGGGAGTGCCTTTGATGGATGGCGGCACGGTCCGCTTGCCTCGGCTGGTCGGCGTCGGTCGAGCGCTCGACATCGCCATGACCGGCCGCCCCGTTCCCGCCGCCGAGGCCCTCCGGATCGGCCTGGTCAACGAGGTGACGGCCCCGGGTCGCGCGCTCGAGCGCGCCCTGGCGATCGCCGACACGCTCGGCGCCTTGCCGCAGGACGCCATGAACCTCGACCGGCAAGCGATCTATCGCCAGGCCGGACTTTCACTGAAGGACGCGATCGACGCCGAGTTCGCCTGCAGCCTCGCCGCCCGTGGAGTCGAGAGCGGCGCCGCACGGTTCGTACGCGGCCTGGGTCGCCACGGCGTGCCTGTCACGAGCGGCCAGACCGAGAAGGCTGACGGCCATGACCTTCGAAACGATGCGGTACGACGTGCGCACGGGTGTCGCCCATGTGCGATTGGCGCGCCCCGAGCGGGCGAATGCCATCAATCCCGCCTTCTCACGCGAGTTCCGCGAGATCATGGTCGCCATCGAGTTCGACGACCAGGTCAAGGCGGTCTGCGTGACCGCGGAAGGTCCGGTGTTCTGCGCCGGCGGCGACCTCGAGGAACTGCACGCAGCCGGCGACAGGATGCCCCGGCTCGCCTCGGACATGCTCATCGACTATCACGGCGCCATCTACAAGATGAACCGCATGCCGAAGCCATTCGTGGCCGGCGTGAAGGGGGCCGCAGGCGGCGCGGGCCTGTCCATGGTAGGCGCCTTCGATCTCGTCGTGTGCGGCGAGAGCGCCAAGTTCACCATGGCCTATACGCGGGCAGGCGTCACGCCGGACGGGACGTCCAGCTATTTCCTGGCGCGCCATATCGGGCTGCGCCGGATGCTCGACCTCACGCTCACCAACCGCGTTCTGTCGGCCTCCGAAGCCGAAGCCTGGGGCCTGGTCAACAGGGTGGTGCCCGACGACGAGGTCGACGGGGCAGCGGCCGAGATCGCCCAGCAGCTCGCAGAGGGCGCGTCGTGGGCCGTCGGGCACGCAAAGCGCGTCGTCTACTGCGGCTGCGAAATGCCGCTGGAGCAGGCTGCCGAGCTCGAGGGCGCCACCATCACGTCGGCCATGGCACGGCATGACGGTCGAGAGGGAGTGGCGGCTTTCGTCGAGAAACGCAGGCCGACTTTCACCGGAAGCTGAGGCCACTGTCGGCTCAGGTGGAGGACACACCATGCCAATGCTGAATGGCCGGCCGTTCGCGGCGTCGGGCAGCCCGGCGACGATCGTGATCGTAGCCGCCGCGGTGATCCTGAGTGCGGCCATGGGCGTTCGCCAGACATTCGGGTTGTTCGTCGGCCCATTCTCCCTGGATCGTGGCCTCTCCCTTTCGGTGATAGCCGTCGCGATCGCTCTTCATAACCTCGTCTGGGGGCTTGCCCAGCCCTTTGCCGGTGCCGCCGCCGATCGCTATGGCGCGGCGCCGGTCGTGGCCTTCGGCGCCGTCGCTTTTGCCGGCGGGCTGGCGCTGGCGGCCGTCGCCTCGTCGGGCATCCTACTCGTCCTCGGCATGGGCCTGCTTGTCGGCATTGGTGTGAGCTGCACGACGTTTGCCGTGGTCCTGACCTCGGTGGGTCGCGTGGCATCGCCCGAGCAGCGGAGCATGGCCATGGGCATTGCGAGCGCTGGCGGGTCGTTCGGTCAGTTCTTCATGGTGCCGCTGGCGCAGCTCGTCAGCGAGGCCTCCGGGTTTGCCATCGCCCTCTTCGCGCTGGCCGCCTTGATGCTCGTTGTCTCGCCCCTCGGGCTTTTCCTCGACCGTCGAGCGGCCGTCCCGGCGACACAGCAATCCGAGCTTGCCTACTCGCTGAAGGAGGTTTTGGCCCTGGCCCTGCAGCACCGCGGCTATGTCCTGCTGACTCTCGGCTTCTTCACCTGCGGCTTCCAGTTGGCCTTTATCGCCACCTATCTTCCCGGCTACCTGGTCCTCTGCAACATGCCCCTCGGCCTCGGCGCCACCGCGCTGGCGCTCATCGGTCTTTTCAACATGGTCGGCACCTGGGCTTGCGGCTGGCTCGGCGGCCGGGTGCGCCAGCAGCACGTTCTGGGTTGGCTCTACCTCATTCGCGGGGTGGCGATCGGCGCCTTCGTCTACCTGCCCAAGACGGACCTGTCGGTCATCCTCTTCGCCTCGGTGATGGGGTTGACCTGGCTCGGGACCGTGCCGCTCACGAGCGGGCTGGTTGCCAAGATCTTCGGCACTCGACACCTCGGGACCTTGTTCGGCATCTGCTTTCTCAGCCACCAGGTGGGCGCGTTCCTCGGCGCCGGCATCGGCGGCATCGCCTATGACCTGACCGGCTCGTTCACGTTGCTCTGGATGGCGACGGCGGTGGCCGGATTGGTCGCGGCCCTGCTCCACTTTCCTATCGACGATGCCAGTGCGCTCACGGCGGATGGATCTGCAGCCGCGCGTCCTTGAGAGCGTGCCTCGCCTCGCATCGCCGCCGGCCTCGATCAGTAGCCCCGCGCCACGTCGACCTCCTGCAGAAGGCGGCCTCCTGCCTCGAGGCTGCGGATGTTCGCGGCGACTTCGGTGACTAGCTGGCCGACGGTCGGCCGCCGCGCCACGTGCGGCATCACCGTAACCTTGGGATGAAGCCACAGCGGGCTTTCCGGCGGCAGCGGCTCGGGCCACAGAGCATCCAGGGCCGCATGGGACAACTGACCCGACTCCAGCGCGGCGATCAGATCCTTTTCGACGACGTGCTTGCCGCGCCCGACATTCACCAGCATGGCGCCTCTCGGCATCATGGCGAATGCCCGGGCGCAAAAGATGCCCTCGGTTTCCGCCGTCAGCGGCAGAAGGCAGACGGCGATGTCGGTCTGACCGAGGAAGGCCGCGAGCTGATCGTCGCCGTGGAAGATCGGCACCTCGGCGTCTTGTCGCGGCGCGCGGACCCAGGCGGAGACCTTGAAGCCCAGCGACTGCAGGACCAGCGCCGGCGCCGTGGCCATCATGCCCAAGCCCAGGAAGCCGACGCGTCTTTGATCGGGCCGGACGATCGGCACGCGACGCCACTCGCGCCTGGCCTGGGCCGCGTGGTAGCCCGGCATGTCGCGATGAAGGCGCAGGACGTGCATGACGACATACTCCGTCATCATGGGATCGCCGCCCGCCGGTTCGACCTTGCCGAGCGGAACCTTCGGCAGCTTGGGATGCCGGGCGAAGGCCTCGACGCCGGCCGAGCGGCTGAACATGGCTTTCAGGTTCGGGAAGGACGGGAGCTGGTCGAAGTCCGGATGCATGAAGGCGAGGTATTCGATGTCGTTCACGTCGCCGACGTCGGGCCAGAAGCGGATCGGCAGACCGGGGATCTGCGCCGCGAAGGAGTCCCGGAACGCCTCGGCACTGCCGATGACCTTGTCCAGGTTGACGATGAGCAGCGCCATGCAGCCTCCCCGGCGACGCCGAGGACCACGGGCGACACCTTCGGGATGATACAGCGCCGCCGATGGATGGCCCAAAAGCAAAAAGCCGTCCCCTTGCGGGAACGGCTTTTCGACTTGGTTGCGGGGGCCCGCAACCACCGAGACCGACATTCGCTGATAGTCTCGATTTTGAACCACGAACCAGACTTCCTAGCGGACCAGAATGTCCGATTCCTTCGCTATTGCAGCCGAAATCTCGCCCTCGCCACCCTCTCCCGCCAGCTACTCCAAGGCCCCGATGCCCAAGGTTACGATGACGCTGTGCGTGCCGCGGTCTTCGGCCAGCTTCAGGCGCACCTTGCCGCCAGAAGAAGGGTGGCTTGCTCCGTCCAGCTGCGCGGCGACCACGCCCCGGCTGACGCCGCCGGGGTTGTGTATGGAGATCTCGTAGACCGCGCCGCGATACCGCAGGGTCAGCTCGAAGCCCGGCCATGAAGCGGGAATGCAGGGGTCGATCTCCATCAAGTCACCCTTGATCCTGAGGCCGAGGATCGACTCGATGCCAGCGCGATAAAGCCACCCAGCCGATCCCGTGTACCAAGTCCAGCCGCCGCGCCCGACATGCGGGGCCACAGAGTAAACGTCCGCTGCCACGACATAGGGTTCGACCTTGTAGCGCAGCACGCCCGAGCGCGTGCTCGCGTGGTTGACGGGATTGACCAGCGAGAAGAGCTCAGTCGCCTTGTCGCCCTGGCCGACGGCTGCGAAGCCCATGATGGCCCACGCGGCTGCGTGCGTGTATTGCCCGCCGTTCTCCCGGATGCCCGGCGGATAGCCCTTGATGTAGCCGGGATCGTGCGCGGTCTTGTCAAACGGCGGTGCGAAAAGCAGTATCAAGCGGTCGCCGCGATGCACAAGCTGTCGGTCCAGGGCCGCCATCGCCTGTTCGGCGCGCGCCGGGTCGCCAGCGCCCGACAGGGCCGCCCACGATTGAGCGATGGAATCGATGCGGCATTCGTCGCTCTGCGCGGAACCTAGCGGCGTACCGTCGTCGTAATAGCCTCGGCGGTACCACTCGCCGTCCCAGCCTTCGCGATCGAGTGCCTCGGCTAACGCGCCGGCATGCGCCGTCCATGCCGCCGCCCGTGCTCGATCGGTGCGGGCGGAGGCGATCGGCGCGAAGGCGGTCAGCGCGGCATGGAAAAACCAACCCAGCCACACGCTCTCACCCTTGCCTTCCACGCCAACGCGGTTCATCCCGTCGTTCCAGTCACCAGTGCCGATGAGGGGCAGCCCGTGCGAGCCGGTCTCGAGGCTGAGATCGAGGCCTCTAGCGCAATGTTCATACAGCGGAGCTACCTCGTCTGATGGGCCAGGTTCGAAGTAGAGATCGTGCTCGCCCGGCTTGAGGGTGGGACCGTCGAGGAACGGCACCCTTTCATCAAGGATAGCCGCATCGCCCGTAGTCTCGATGTAGTGCGCGACGACGGTCGCGAGCCACGCCCGGTCATCGGATATGCGGGTGCGCACCCCCTGCCCAGCCGGCGCGAACCACCAGTGCTGGAAGTCTCCTTCGACAAATTGCCGCGCAGCGGCGCGCAGGATGTGTGCGCGCGCCAGCTCAGGCCTCGCCACCATGAGCGACATTACGTCCTGCAGCTGGTCGCGAAAGCCATAGGCGCCGCTGGCCTGGTAGAAAGCCGCGCGGGCCCAGTAACGGCAGGCCAAGGTCTGATAGAGAAGCGGGCCATTCAACAGGACGTCCATGGCGCGATCCGGTGTTCTAACCTGCACTGCGCCTAGCGTCTCTTCCCAAAAATCCGTGACCTCCCGGTGCACAG
>JAEWIV010000451.1 GCA_023386865.1 Pseudomonadota bacterium | reverse complement strand
GTGTATTTCCCCGCCTCGGGCGACTGACTATCAGTCGCGGCTTCGACGATTTGGCTGGAGACAACACTTGGCTTTCGGAAGCCTCGACCGCAAATCCTCTTCGCAGCCCATGGCCGAGATCAACATGGTGCCGCTGATCGACGTCGTCTTGGTGCTGCTGGTGATCTTCATCGTGACGGCGCCGCTCCTGACCAACGTGGTCAAGCTCGACCTGCCCAAGACGACGTCGTCGGCCGACATCCAGAAACCGGACAGGATCGAGTTCGCGATCGACGCCAGCGGCGCGCTCTACTGGAACGGCGAGCGCGTCACCCGCGAGGAGGCGATCGCCAGGTTCGCCGAACAGGGCCGCAAGCGGCCACAGCCCGAAGTCTACCTGCGGGCCGATCAGAGCGCGCCCTACCGCTACGTCGCCGAGACGCTGGCCGACCTCTCGAAGGCAAGCCTGTCCAAGGTGGCCTTCGTCAGCGAGCCCACGCGGTAGGAGGCGGCGCTTGCCGCTCGTCGACGCCAGGCCGACTGTCGATCAGCCGGAAGACGATCCGTACCTTTGGCTCGAGGACGTCGAGGGCGAACGGGCGCTCGCCTGGGTGGCCGTCGAGAACGATCGCACGCTCAAGACCTTCGGCGGCGCCGCGTTCGTCGCCGACCGCGACATCCTGGCGGCGATCCTCGACCGGCCGGACAAGATCCCGCTGGTCGCCCGGCGCGGGCCGTGGCTCTACAATTTCTGGACCGACTCCGGCAACCCGCGCGGGCTATGGCGGCGCACCACGCTCGAGAGCTATCGCCTCGACCGGCCGACCTGGGACGTCGTGCTCGACATCGATGCCTTGGCGGCGGCCGAAGGCGAGGATTGGATCTGGGCTGGCGCCGCGACGCGGCCCGCCACGCACGATCGCGCGATCGTCCGCCTCTCGCGCGGCGGCAGCGATGCCGTGGTGCTGCGCGAGTTCGACCTGACCAGCAAGACTTTCGTCGAGGACGGCTTCGTGCTGCCGGAAGCCAAGGGCGGCGTGAGCTGGCTCGATGCCGATACGCTGCTGCTCAGCAGCGCCTGGGGCGGCGATGTCACGACGTCGGGCTACGCCCGCACGGTGCGGCTGTGGCGACGCGGCAGCGAGGCCGCGCGGGCGCCGGTGTTGTTCGATGTGTCTCGGCAGAGCATGTCGGCGGGCGCCGCCGTGGACCGCGAGCACGCCGCGAAGCTCGTGTGGTACGCCGAACATGTCGGCTTCTTCGATGTCGAGCTCTGGATGGCGGACGGCGAGGGGGCCGACCGCGTCAAGCTCGACCTGCCGACCGACGTCGAGATGCTGCCCCACCAGTCGTGGATGGCGATCAAGCCGCGCAAGGCGTGGACGGCGGGCGGCAGGACCTGGGCAGCCGACACGCTGCTCGGCATCCGGCTGCAGGCATTCATGGCCGGCAGCCGGGACTTTGCTGTCCTGTTCGAGCCGGCCGGCCGGCGCGTGCTGCAGGGCTTCTTCTGGAGCACCGGCCGGCTCGTGCTGTCGATCCTGGACAACCTGCAGCCGGTGTTCGAGGTCCTCACACCGTCCGAGGGCAGGTGGGTGCGAAGCAGCCTGAGCGGCCTGCCGACGATCGGCGTGGTCGACGTTTCGCCGCTCGATGTCGAGCCGTCGGAGAGCAACGGCGACCTGGTCGCGACCGTGCAGGATCCACTGACGCCGCATGCGCTGATGCTGCTTGCCGAAGGCAAGGGGCCGGTCCTGATCAAGCGATCCTCGCCGGCCTTCTCGCCCGAGGGCCTGGTGGTCACGCGCCACGAGGCGATCTCGATCGACGGCGAGCGCATCCCCTATACCCAGACCGGCCCGGCCGGCGAGACCGGCGAGGCGCCGGTCCATCTCACCGGCTACGGCGGCTTCCGGATTGCGAGCATGCCGTACTACAACGCGAGCATCGGCAAGATGTGGCTGGAGCGCGGCGGCACCAGCGTGATCGCCAACATCAGGGGTGGCGGCGAGTTCGGCACGGCATGGCACGAGGCCGGCCGCAGGGCCGGCAAGCGGCTGACACACGACGACTTCGCTGCCGTCGCCGCCGATCTGGTCCGCCGCGGCGTGACGCGGCCGGGCCGCATCGCCGCCGAAGGCGGATCGAACGGCGGCATCCTGATCACCAACATGCTGACGCGCTATCCGGAGCGGTTCGGCGCCTTGTTCTGCACCATCCCGCTGATCGACATGCGTCGCTATTCCAAGCTCTTGGCAGGCGCGAGCTGGATCGCCGAGTACGGCAACCCCGACAAGCCGGAGGAATGGGAGTGGCTGAAGAGCTATTCGGCCTATCACCAGGCGGTGCCCGGCCGCGCCTATCCGCCGATCCTGATCGCCACCACGCGTCGCGACGATCGCGTGCATCCCGGTCACGCCCGCAAGATGACGGCGAAGCTGCACGCCATGGGCTACGACCAGGCCTACTTCTACGAGCCCGCGGCCGGCGGCCACGGCTACGGCAAGGACAACAAGGAGCGCGCCGCCTTCTCGGCGTTGGGATATCGGTTCCTCAGGCAGAAGACCGGCTGGTCGTCGTCATAGCCGCTTCGCCAGCATGACGTCGGGCTGGCCGGCGCCGTTCACGTCGGGCAGCAGGCCGACGATCTCGTACCCGTGCCGGCGATAGAAGGTGAGGGCGTGCCCGCGCGCCGTCGCCTCGGTGCCCGCGACGTGGCTCAGCACGTCGGGCCAGAGCTCCCGGCCGAAAAGGGTGGTGCCGCCGTAATCGTCGTCGCTGCCGAGGAACAGGGTGAGGACGCGCTCGCTGCGGGCGCGCGCCTCCAGGGCGGCCATCAGCGCCGAGCCGATGCCACGGCGCTGGCAGTCCGGCGCCACTACCAAGGGATGGATCTCCCAGCCGTGGCTGTAGGTGCGGATCGCACCGATCCAGCCGACGAGCCGATCACCTTCCACGGCCGCGTGCCCCAGCCAACCGTCTTCCGCGCAGCGCAACGCCACCTCGGCCTCGGCCTCGCCGGGGCCGTTGTAGGCCGACGGCACGTGGGCCAGGGCGTCGCGCAGGATGGTGGCGGCTTCGGCGTGCCGAGACGCCGCGAGCGATGCGAAGTCGACGATTTCCATTCAGCTCCTCGAACTCGTTGCGACCAGCGCGTAGCCGATGGATTTGGCGAAGGCCAGCAGCAAGAGGTCGTCCAGCGGCAAACGCGGTTGCCGCGCCAATCTTTTCAATGCAAAGATTAAATCGCTTTCTATCTTTACATTGCCCAGTCTCGGCTTGATCGCTTGACACCCCGGATGACGCGTGAGGGGATGGCCCATGGCGCGGGCGAAGTCGGCAAAACCTTATCATCACGGGGAGTTGCGCGAGGCGTTGGTCTCGGCTGGCCGCAAGCTGCTCGAGGAAAGAGGCTTGCGCGGCTTCACCCTGCGAGAGTGTGCGCGGCGCGCAGCGGTCTCCCACGCTGCACCGGCCCATCACTTCGCCTCGATCGACGACCTGCTGGCCGAGATCGCCACCCGCGGCCACCACGAGCTCGCCGCCGCGATGCAGGCGGAGGCGCGGCGGTCGGGCAGCGACGCCGCAGCCCGCCTGGTCGGCCAGGGCGTGGGCTACATGGCCTTCGCCGCAGCCAATCCAGTGCTGTTCCAGATCATGTTCAGCCGCGAAGCCAATCGCTTCGAGACGCCGGAGCTCGCCGAGGCCGCCAGGTCGGCCTACCACCTCCATCGCGAGGCGGTCGAAGGCGTCATCCCGCAGGCGTCAGGCGAGGTGAAGGAGCGCATGGTCGACTTCGCCTGGGCCTCGGTGCACGGCTTCATCACCCTGGTCCTGGAGGGACAGCTCGGTGACAAGGACTCGCCCCGCGCCCTCAAGGCACGGGGCCTGGCGGCCCTGTCGGCGATGGTCGAGGCCGTCGTCCGCGCCGGCGGCGAACCCGCCTAACGCAGGTCGATCCGAAACAGCAGCGCCTCCTTGCTGCCGTAGACCGGATCCTTGCGGAAGCGCTTCACGAGCACGCCGCCATTGTTGGTGATGACCTTCTGCGACGGCACATTGTCGAGGTCGGCGGTCAGCTCGACGTACGCGAGCCCCTCCCTGCGCGCGTCCGGGAGCATCATCGCCAGAGCGCGGGTGGCATAGCCGCGGCCGCGCTTCCACGGCACCACGGCATAGCCGATGTGGCCGAGGCAGGTCGGCGGCAGAGCCTCGGTGCCGGGTTGCCAGCGAAAATTGATCGAGCCGCAGAAACCGTCATCCCATATCCAGCGTCGATAGCCCGGCAGGCGCGCCACCTGGGTGCCGTCGGGCAGGGTGATGGGCCCGCCCTTGGCCTCGCGGTCGTCGAGCATGGCCACGAAGGCCGCCGGATCGGCGTCGATGTGTTCCAGCTCTTCCAGCGCGGTCTCCTCGGGCTGGATAGTGTCCGGCGACCAGCGCTGCCGGAGCGCGTCGGCGTAGGCATCAAGCTGGGCCAGGGAGGGGACAAGGAGCTGCAACGGACTATCCTCGGCAAGGACCGGCTGCTGTAGCATGGCCGGCCATGAGTTCCAGTCCCGTCCTCGTGCTCGACATCGACGGTGTCGTCTCGCTCGCCCAGCCCGGTTCGGCCGCGCCCTGGTACGCCAGCCTGCAGGCCGACTGGGGTTTTGACCATGACGAGATGGCGCGTGATTTCTTCCGCCGCGATTTCCTGGAAGTTTTGCGCGGCCGGCTCGACCTGCACGTCGCCCTGCATGACTGGCTGGAGACGAAGGGCATGGCCGACCGGCTGGAGGAGTTCATCGCCTACTGGTTCGCCAAGGACGCGGTGATTGACTGCGAGGTCCTGGGGCTGGCCGACGCCTGGCGGCAGCGCACCGGCGGGCGCTGCTTCACCGCCGCCAACCAGGAGCATCATCGTATCGCCTACCTGCGCGACCAGGCGGACCTGGCGCGGCATTTCGACGAGATCATCTATTCGGCGGCGCTGGGCGGCTGCAAACCCGATCGCGGGTGCTGCCCCAACGCCCAGGCGCGCATGGGCGTGACGGTCGCCCAGTCGATCCTGTTCGTCGACGATACCGCGGCCAACGTCGACGGCGCCCGCGCCTGCGGCTGGCGGGCGATGCTCTATCGCGGACCCGAGAGCCTGAAACGGGCGCTGGAGAGCTGGGGCTGATCGCGCGCCGGCCTGTCCGCCTAGCGGCAGGCGCAAACTATGCTAAAAGCCCGCCTATGCTGATGTTCGACATTCCGTTCGGCACGACCGACTGGGAGGGCGTGGAGCGCACCGAGCATGCCGGCGAGACCGGCAAGGCCTACTGGCGCACCCGCACCTTCAACAACATCCGGGTACGCATGGTGGAATACACCCCGGGCTATCTCGCCGACCACTGGTGCCAGAAGGGCCACGTGCTGCTCGTGCTGGATGGCGAATTGCACACCGAGCTCGCCGACGGCCGCACCGTGGTGCTGAAGAAGGGCCAGAGCTACCAGGTCGCCGACGGCGATCTCGCGCACCGCTCGCGCACCGAGGGCGGCGCCAAACTCTTCATCGTGGACTGACATGGCAGACAAGATCGGCTTCATAGGCGTCGGCACCATGGGCGAGCCGATGTGTCGGAACCTCGCCCGCAAGAGCGGCCTGGAGGTGCTGGCGGCCGACCGCGACGAGGCGCCGCTCGGGCGGCTCGCCGCCGACGGCGTCAGGAGCGCCTCGATCGACGAGATCGCCGCCGAATGCCGGACCTTCATGCTTTCCCTGCCGGGCGGCAAGGAAGTGGAGCAGGTCTGCCTGGGCGAGGGCGGCCTCATCTCCCGGGCGAAGCTCGGCTGGACGGTCATCGACCTCAGCACCTCGCCCGTCACCCTGGCGCGGCGGCTCTATGCCGAGTTCGAGGGCTGCGCCTCGGCCTTTGCCGATGCGCCGGTGGCGCGAACGCGACAGGCCGCGATAGACGGCACGCTGTCGATCATGGTCGGCGGCACCAAGCAGTGCTTCGACCGCATCGAGCCGCTGCTGCGCTGCATGGCGAGCGAGGTCACCTACTGCGGCGACGCCGGCAGTGGCCAGGCGGTCAAGATCCTGAACAACATGATCCTGTTCCAGACCGGCGTGGCGCTTGCCGAGGCGCTCGCCATCGCCCGCGCCCATGGCGTCGACGGCAAGGTGCTGTTCGAGACCCTGACCAAGGGCTCCGCCGATTCCTTCGCGCTGCGCAACCACGGGATGAAGGCGATGCTGCCGGGAGTCTTCCCGGAACGCGCCTTCTCGGTGGAGTACGCGCTGAAGGACCTGTCCTACGCCATCCAGATGGCGGAGGAGCGCGGCGTGCCGGCGCTCGGCGCCGACGTCGTGCGCGAGCTGATGGACCGCGCCATCGAGCTCGGCCATGGCAAGGAATACTGGCCGGTGATCCTGAAGGCGATCGAAGACGCAACGAAGAAGTAAGGAGAGGCCGGCCCTCGGCCGGCTTTCCTGGTCAAAAAGAAGGAGAACGGTTTCATGGCGCGAATCGCGGTCGGTGGATTCCAGCACGAGACCAACACCTTCGCGCCGCAACAGGCGACCTGGGAGGAATTCGTGCGCGCCGATGCCTGGCCGCCGCTGCTGCGCGGACCGGAGATGATCGCGGGCGTGGAAGGCTTCAACATCCCGATCGCGGGCGCCGTGAAGCGCCTGGCCGAGCTCGGCCATGAGGTCGTGCCGCTCGCCTGGGCGGCGGCGGCGCCGGCTTCCTACGTCACCGAGGATGCCTACGAGAGGATGTGGGCTCTGTTTGACGAGGACATCCGCAAGCTCGGTCCGTTCGACGCGATCTACCTCGACCTGCACGGCGCCATGGTCGCGGAGAACACCGAGGACGGTGAAGGCGAGCTCCTGAAGCGCATCCGCACGATCGTCGGCGGCGGCATGCCGATCGTGGCGAGCCTCGACTACCACGCCAACCTCACGGCCGAGATGGCGAGCCTGGCCACGGCGCTGGTCGGCTATCGCACCTATCCGCACATCGACATGGCCGTCACCGGCAAGCGCGCCGCCGAGCTCCTGGACCGCCTGCTCAAGGAGAACCGGCCGGTCTATCGCGCCTACCGCCAGCTCGATTTCCTGATCCCGCTGGTCTGGCAGTGCACCTTCATCGAGCCGGCCAAGGGCATCTTCGACCTGGTCGGCGAGCTCGAGGCCGGCGAGAAGAGCCACAACCAGGGCATCGTCAGCGTCACCCACACGCCGGGCTTCCCGCCGGCCGACATCGCCCAGTGCGGGCCGGCGCTGGTGGTCTACGGCCACGACAAGGAAGCGGTCGAAGCGGCGGCCGACAAGCTCGCCCAGACGGTGAAGGCGCGGGAGCGGGCCTTCGACGGCGAACTCCTGGATCCCGACGCCGCGGCCTTGCGCGCCATCGAGCTTTCCAGGAACGCGAAGAAGCCGATCGTGCTGGCCGACGTGCAGGACAACCCCGGTGCCGGCGGCACCTCGGACACCGTCGGGCTGCTGGCGGCACTCATGCGGCATAAGGCCAAGGGCGCCGTGATCGGCATGATCGTCGACGAGGAAGCGGCGAAGGAGGCCGTCGCCACCGGCGAGGGCAAAATCATGCATCGTGGCATCGGCGCCGTCGTCGGCTATGCCGGCGAGAAGCCGGTCGTGGCCGACTGGCGCGTGGTCAAGGTGGGGGACGGCAAGTTCACCGGCACCGGCCCGTTCTATGGCGGCGCCAAGTTCCAGATCGGGCCGATGGCGCTGGTGACGGACGAGGCGAGTGGCGTGTCGGCGGTACTCGCCAGCAAGCGTATCCAGGCGGCGGACCAGGAGATGTTCCGCCACGTCGGCGTCGAGCCCGCGCAAGTGCCGATCCTCGGGCTGAAGTCGACGGTGCACTTCCGCGCCGACTTCCAGCCCATCGCCGAGACGATCCTGGTGGTGCAGTCGCCCGGCGCGCATATCACCGACCCGCTGGAAATGCCCTACAAGCAGCTGCGCAAGGGCATCAAGCTGAAGCCGATGGGACCGGTGTGGAACGGTGGCTGACGTCTGTCATCGCGAGCGCGACGAGGGACTTTCGCGACTCGGGATGACAGTCATCTAAAAGCCGGCCTGAGCGCCCACACCATCGGCACCGTCGTGAGTGCGATGCAGGCCACGATGCTGAGCGCGATCGGCAGGCCCACGGCGTCACCGACGAAGCCCGAGATCAGCGGCCCTGTCGCGCCGGCCACCGAGCCGCCCGTATAGAAGATGGCGAAAGCATGCGTGCGCTTCTCGGCGCTGACGAACTCGGGGACCGTGCCGTACAGCACCGACGACGTGCCGTTAAGCATCAGGCCGACCGCTGGAAGCAGCGTCAGCGCGAGCGGCAGCGACAATGGCAGCAGCAGGACGATCAATATCGTCGTCGCCACCTCGGTCAGGATAACCGACGGCACGACGCCGAGCTTCTCGCCGACCCAGCCCATCACCAGCTTGCCCGCGGCACCACCGGCGAACATCAACGACAGGCCGAGACCGATCGTCGGTATGTCCGCGCCTTTGTCGCGCAGCAGGAAGGGAAGGAAGATGAGGAAACCGGTGCGCACCAGGTTGTCGGCGATGTGGATGGCGAAGAGGAGCCAGTAGGCCCACGGCTTGTCCTGTCCGGCCATCGCCTTGGCGTCGTCGTGCTTGTCGTGCAACGGCACCGGCCGCAGCGTGCCTAGGATGACGCCGGCGCCCAGCACGGCGATCGCAGCGATGACGGTCAGCGCCTGTTGCCAGCCGATCGAAGCGACGATCACGGCAAATAACGCCGGCAGCAGCACCTTGCCGACGTCGCCGGTGAAGTTGTAGGTGCCGAGCGCGGTGCGGGATCGCAGGCCGGAGAAGGCCGCCGACACGAGGCTGGAGCCGATCGGATGCTGGGTGCTGCCGCCCAGTCCGGCCAGGAGCAGGCCGGCAATGACGCCGTACAGCGAGCCGGTCAGGCCGGCGAGGCCGTAGCCGACCGCGACCAGCGCCGTGCCGATCGCCAGCACGCGCACGCCGCCGAAGCGAACCGCGAGCTTGCCTGAGGGGATCTGGCCGACAGCCATGGCGCCCGAATAGACGGTCTTCAGGCCACCGACCGCCGCATAACTCAGGCCGAACTGGGCCTGCAGCAGCGGATAGAGGACGTTGAGCAAATCGGTGAAGCCGTCGTGCAGGGCATGCGCGCCGCCGCAGACCGTCAGTGTCCGACGGGGTGTCACGGAGGGAGTGACGGCGACTGTCATCTCCCTGTCACAATACTACCGGCCCGGCATCGCCCTGAACCAAAAAGCGATCTGTTGCTGGAAATCGTTTTCGGCGAAGGTCGCGTCGGTCATCACCGCGGGCTTGCCGTCGCGCGGATAGCGCACGCTTGCAAGCCGCGCGAACTTGGTGTCGCTGAGATGCATCAGCAGCACGTCGCCCTGGCGGCGCATGAACACCAGATCGTGGATCTTGCGGATGTTGGTGAGGCTGACCACGAAACGGTCGCTGCCGTCCTGTTGGGCGATCTGGCGCACCGGGATGTCGCGGCCCTCGTTGGTGATGCCCATCAAAGCCAGCGCCTCGGGCGCCAGCATGTTGTCCTTGCCGCTCTTCTGGATCCACAGCACCAGCCGGTCGCCGCGCGGCGAGAGCGTGTAGCGGGGCTTGCTTTGCCCGAACAGGCCCGAGGTCGTGCAGGCTCCGACAGGCAGGCCGAGAGCGGCGAGGAGGAGGGAGCGCCGCGCGAGTACGCTGTTGTTCTGGTTCAACCTTGATCCTTCCCGAGTTTATCCATGTCCACCATCACCGGAGCGATGGTCTCGAGCGCGCCGTTGCGGATGGCGCGGAAGAAGCAGTTGTGGCGTCCGGTATGGCAGGCGACGCCCGCCTGGTCGACCAGCACCAGCAGCGTGTCTCCGTCGCAGTCGATGCGGAGATCGACCAGGGTCTGGATGTGGCCCGACGTGTCGCCCTTGCGCCACGGCGCCTTGCGCGAGCGCGACCAATAACAGACACGCCCCGTGCGCATGGTCTCGGCGACGGCGTCGCGATCCATCCAGGCCATCATGAGGATCTCGCCTGAATCGTGCTGCTGGGCGATGGCCGGGACCAGGCCCTGCGCATCAAACTGGATGGCGCCGATCGCCTGATCGATGGCTGCCGGCCCGTATGTCGTCGGGACGACGTTGGCGGTGCTGGGCATGGAGGAGCGAGCCTTGGCCTGCGGACGGAACGGGGCGTATAATCGTCCCACACCAGCTTGGCAAATCGGGAACCGCGTGAAGAAGACCGCCAAAGCCTCGACGCACGGCCACGACCACAAGCACTGCATCGAGGACGCCCTGGCGGCGGCCGAGAAGCTGTGCGCCGAAAAGGACTTGCGCTTCACGCCGTTGCGCCGGCGCGTGCTCGAGCTCGTCTGGTCGAGTCACAAGCCGGTCGGCGCCTACGCGTTGCTCGACGAGCTGCGCAACGAGGAGCTGGGGTCGGCTCCGCCCACGGTCTACCGCGCGCTCGATTTCCTGATCGACAACGGTCTCATCCATCGTATCGAGCGCATGAACGCCTTCGTCGGTTGCAGCCATCCCGGCGAGGCCCATCGCGGCTTCTTCCTGATTTGCGGCGACTGCGGCAATGCCGAGGAACTGCAGAGCGACGGGCTGGCCGAGTCGATTGCCGCCAGCGCCAGCCGCCGCGGCTTCGCCGCCCGCGACATGACGCTCGAGGTCACGGGCACCTGCGCCGACTGCCGTAAGGGTTAGTTCATGCCCGGCCCCTCTGTCATGACAGGTCGAGCCGGGACGACCACGACATGACGACAGTCTATAAAATCATCGCCGCCGATCTGTGGCACGAAGCGGAACGCAGCGGGGTATTCGCCGGTGCGGGAATGGACCTGACCGATGGCTATATCCATTTGTCCACGGCAGCTCAGGCCAGGCGGACGGCCCAGCTGTACTTTGCAGGCCAGGACAATCTCGTGCTGGTGGCGGTTGACGGTGCGCAAATCGGCGATGCGCTGAAGTACGAGCCTTCACGCGGCGGCGATCTGTTTCCGCACCTTCATGGACCGCTGCCCATGATGGCGGTGCTGTCGGTGCGGCCGCTGCCTCTGGATGCCGATGGCAATCACGTCTTCCCGGACGATGTGGTCTGACTGCAATTCCGGCCGACGGACCAGCGGTTCGGAGGCCATCGGCATGCATGTTGCGACCCGGCTGCACCACTCCTAGAGTCGCGCAGGGGTCAAAGGCGCGCACAGCCAATATAAGGGAGCCTGTCATGGAGATCAGCCGTTTGCGTCGTCGTCACGTCGTCTCGCTGCTGGGAGGCGCCGCCGCGGTCGGCGCTTCGGGTCGAGCCTTTGCCCAGGCCGAGCCGCCCAAGCCTGCGCAGATCGTCGTCAACCATTCGGGCGGTTCGATGGGCAGCGCCATGCGCAAGGCCTTCTTCAACGGGTTCGAAAAGAAGTACGGTATCCGCGTCGTCGAGACGAGCCCGGTGGACTTCGGCAAGCTGCGCGCCATGGTCGATTCGGGCAACGTCGAGTGGGATTTGA
>JAEWIV010000392.1 GCA_023386865.1 Pseudomonadota bacterium | reverse complement strand
GGGGCGCTCTACACGCTGACCGACGAGACCTGGGGCCACATCCAGGCCTTGCGCATCCGCCTGAGCGGCGGCCCATCCGTCATTTATTTCGACCGCAGCCTGGCGGAGCCGGGCGCGAGGGCGTGGCGGCAGGCGTTGGTCTAAGGTCCAAACCGACCGCGCCCGGTCGGGCGGTCAGCCGCCGCCGGTGAAGGCTTCGATGCGCGCCGTCGCGAAGGCCGGACGCGCCTGGATCGCGGCCCACCAGGCCGCCACCTTGGGATGGCGCGTCTTGGTCATCTCGTCGGGCGCTATCTCCTCGTCGATGCGCTTGACGAAAGGGACCGCTGCGATGTCCGCCAGCGAATAGCGATCGCCGACCAGCCAGCCGCTTGGGCCGATCGCCTCTTCCATGCGGTCGAGCAGAGCGGTCTTGAGCTTGTCGCGCGCCTCGGCGCGCTCCTCCTCGGTATAGGGCTTGCGCGCGGTGCGCAGCCAGGCCTCGCGGCGCTCCTTGCTCGGCACGCGGGCGAGCCGCTCGGCGAGTTCGGCGTCGGTCCACTTTTGGGCGACCTGGGCCATGCCGTGCACCCAGTTGAAGATGATCAGGTTGCCGATCAGCCCATCGACATGGCGGATCCAGTTGCGCATTTGGGCCCGCCCATAGGCATCGGCCGGTCTGAGCGGCGGATCGGGCCACGTTTCGTCGACATACTCGCAGATCGTGCCGCTTTCGTAGAGCGTGCGGCCGTCCTCCAGGATGAGCAGAGGAATGACGCCGTTGGGATTGAGCTTCAGGAACTCCGGCGAATGGTGCTCGCCCTTCACCAGGTCGACCACCCTGCTCTCGAAGTCGAGGCCCTTCTCGGCCAGGCACAGGCGCACGCGCCGCGATGCCGACGATCTCCAGCCATGACAAAGCGTAAGGGCCGCCACTGTCGCCTCCCCCTGCGGTTCGCGCTCACTCTAGCCTGAGATGTGTCGAAACGCGTAGCCACCGCCGGTCCGCTTCGACTAGAAGAGGTGCCCAGTACCCTACCGGCGGCACCGGCTCGTCGCGATCGGGCCGGCGCCCGCTCTTGTATGCAACGAGACATGTCCTACGATCCGGAAGTCGCCGTCATCAGCGGCATCGATGCGAGCGGCCGCGTCGCGGAGCAGTCCTACGCCACCTGGCGCACCAAGCAGCCCTATCCGGCGGTGCCGGCAGCGTACGGAACCACCGCCGATCTCTTCAAATGGGGCCCGCCGCAGATCGGCGCCTCCGCCACGATCACCTACTGGTTCGACGTTCCATCGAACTGGCAGACCGACGAGCGCAACGCCTTCGAAGGGGCGATGGCGCTGTGGGCGGCCGTCGCCAACGTCGTCATCGAGCCGGCGAACACCCAGGCCGCGGCGGACTTCCTGATCATCCGCGAGCTCGGCGCCAAGGGCGCCGACTGGAACAACATGGGGTTCGTCATGCCGGCGGTCGGCGACACCCAGCTCCCCGTGCTGTCGCCCGACCCGCTCAATCGCATCCGCATCGACACCAACCCGGTCGAGCAGGAAGGCTTCGGCCAGGTCGGGACGGATCTCGAGATCCGCAAAGGCTTCATGCAGTCGACGCTGGTCCACGAGCTCGGGCACATGCTGGGGCTCGGTCATGGCGGTCCCTACGACCATACCAAGATCCCGGGGACCGAGACCTACGTCGACCCGCTGACGCAGCAGTTCGGCCCCTACGACATGAAGCTGTGGACGCTGATGTCGTACGTCGAGCCCGGCCAGGCCGCGGCCTATTCCAATCTCTATCCGGTGCAGGGCACCAACTGGAACGATTACTCGCCGCAGACGCCGATGATGCTGGATATCCTGGCGGCGCAGCGGGTCTACGGCCTGCCGGCCGACAGCCCGCTGAACGGCGACAACCATCAGTTCGGCTTCAACGCCAATATCGGAGGCGCCATCGGCCGCTTCTACGATTTCTCGATCAACCGCAATCCCGTCGTCACCCTCTGGGCGATGGGTTCGCACAACACGCTCGACCTGTCGGAATTCAGCCACGACGCGGTGATCAACCTCAACCCCGGCAGCTTCAGCAGCGCCGGCGGCAAGGTCAACAACATCGGCATCGCCTACGGGACCGTCGTCGACAAAGGCATCGGCGGCGACGGCAACGACACGATCATCGCGTCCGGCGTCTCCTCGCAGCTCGAAGGGCGCGGCGGCGGGGACGTGCTGTGGGGCGGCGCAGCCGGCGACATCCTGGTCGGCGGCGCCGATCCCGACACCTTTCATCCGGGTGACGGGCTGAACGTCCTGCGTGACACGCTGGCGAACATGAACGGCGACACCGTCTTCGACTTCGGCCAGGGCACCACGATCGACGTCACCGGCGTGCTGATCGGGCGCAACCAGCTCGACCTAGTGCATTTCGGCGGCGATACGACGCTGGTGTTGGGCGATACGCAGATCCTGCTCAAGGGCGCCTACGGCGACGGCGATTTCATGGTGGCGGCGCGCGGCAGCGGCGACGCGGCGCATACCGCGGTCACCTTCAATCCCTTCCTGCCCACATTGCTCGAGGGCGTGCGGGTCGACGGCAGCGCGATAAACGGCATCCCCAACCAGGCGTTCCTCACGGGCGACGGCTCCGTCAGCTTCACGCTCAGCCTGCAGGCGGCCATCTCGACCTTCAGCAACACGCTCGGCTACTACAAGGTGGCGGCCGACGGCACGATCGGCTCGGTCCACGTCCTGTTCGCCGACACGCACAATCCCGGCACGGCCAGCCTCGGCCTGGGAACGCCCGGCAGCGGTGAGCGGATCGGCTTCTTCCTGATCCAGGACGGCGCCGGCCTCTTCACCAACCTGCCCGACAATCTCAGCTTCCTGACGCCGGATGGCGGGCTCGCCAATCTCGATGCCGGCCTGCCGGTCGTGCTCAACAGCGCGACGCTCGGCAACCTCGGCGGCGTCCCGATCTTCCACTCCTTCCAGCAGCTCAATCCCGACCGGGCACAACAGGTGCTGTCCGGCACCGCCCTGGGCGGCAGGGAGCTGCTGATCGGCTTCGAGGACGTGGTGCAGGCGAGCGGCGACAGCGACTTCCAGGACGTCGTGATCTCCGTCCGCACCAGCGCCGACGACCTGTTCTTCGTCTAGCCGCGACGGCCGAGCCGCTGACAGCAAAGGAGCGCCGCATGGATACCGAGATCGACGCAAAGACCTTCTGGAAGGCGATCGGCTGTCGGGCGATCGGCGTGGCCATCGTGACCGCCAAAGGCACCGACGGGCCCGCCGGCTTCCTCGCCCTTTCGGCCACCCATCTGTCGGCCAGCCCGCCCATGATGATGGTGTCGATCGGACTCACCACCTCGGCGCTGGCGGCGGTGCGGCATTCCCAGCACTTCGCGATCAACTATGTGCCCAAGGGCGCCGACTCCCTGGTCAAGGAATTCGGCGGCCAGGGAACGCTCAAGGGTGCCGACCGCTTCCTGCCGGGAGCATGGAGCGAGCTCGCGACCGGCGCGCCGACGCTGGTCGATTCCGTCGGCGTGATCGACTGCCGGCTCGATGAAGCGATCGAGCGCCACGGCGCCATCATCGCGTTGGGCCGGGTCGTCGCCTACACGGCGTCGGACAAGGAACCTCTGATCAGCTTCCGCGGGGCATATCGATAACGGCGACGCCGGCGACCGGCATTCGGGCGGCGGGATGCGAGTGCAGTAAGTTTCATTGTGCGAATGGACGCGTTCGCAGTAGCATAGCCGGCAGGTTGCACAAGGCGCTGGAAACTAAACTACGGGATCAGCGCAGGTCCGGAGACCGCTTGCCATGTTCTGCGCCCTCATCGGTCTGATCGCCTGCCTGATGTCGGCTCTCGCTTTGCCGGCGTTGGCCGGTACGATCTCGATCGAGACCATTGGCGACGCGAGCTCTGCCAAAAGTGTCGCGCTGCAACGCCACACGGTGCGCCTCACGGGCATCATCGCGGAAGGCGACGCCGAGAAGCTGCGCAGCGTCTTGGCGCGCCTGCGTTCGGCTGCACGAACGGTAACGCAGGCGCCGCTGCCGGCCGTCGAGCTGAGCAGCCGCGGCGGCGACTTCTACGAGGGCATGAAGATCGGCGAACTCGTTCACGACTTCCCGATCGCGACCGTCGTGCGCAAGGGTGACATCTGCCTCTCCGCTTGTGCATTGGCGTTTCTCGGCGGCGCATCGGCGATCGGTCGGTCGGTCGTGCCGGATCGCAGGCTGGAGATCGGCGGCAAGCTCGGCTTCCACAGCTTCTCGCTCAGCCTGGAGCAGCAACGCCACGGCGCCATGCTCGGCTTCAATCGCGCGCGCGGTGCGGCCGCGAGCGAGATCGCCTATGCCGCCCGGATGGGCATCGATCCCGACTTCATTGCCCGCATCCTGGGCCGGCCGACGGAGGAATTCGAGTATGTCGAGACCGCCGGGGACTTCATGAGGCTCGCGATCTGTCCGCTCGACCTCGCCCGGCCGGACATTCCCCTGGCAACGCAAGCGATCAACATCAGCAACAACATGACGTCGCTCGCCGATGCGGCGGACTCGCTGCGTGCCACGCCGATCAGTGCCCGTCGCGTTCACCGTCTTCTGCTCGAGACCGTGCAGACCACCATGATGTCGAGCCGGGTGAAGGGCGCGCTGTCGGACCAGCTCGCGTCCTATTCGGTGATGCGCAACGACCGCGCGACGGCGGACCTCTATGAAGACCTGCGCGCGGCAGGCCTGCCTCTTCCCGAGATCGTCGGCCCCACGTTCGAGATCAGTGGCTACCGCGCGGGAATGTACGACCTGCATACGATCGTCAGCCTGTCGGCCTCCGACCCGGACCGCTACGATCTCGTGACCATCGGCCCCAAGGGCATCGCGCCGCCGTCGCGTTCGGCGCCGGCCAACTGCCGGCGGCTGGTCCTCTACGATCGCAACGACCGGCTCAACCCTTGACGCCCGGCGTGGCCGTCAGGCGACCACCGTGGCGGCTTCCTGCACGGCCGGCGTCGTGCCGGTCAGCGACAGGCTGGTGACCAGCCGGGCGAGCCGCGTGGCCTCCTCGGTATAGTCGCTCGCGGCCTGCACGGCCCATTCCTGCTGGGCCTTCAGCGCCCCGGCGAGGTCGCGCGAAGCCACCAGGGCCTCCCAGGTACGGCGATTGCCCGCAAGCCTGAGATCGGTGAAGCGGGCCAGCTCCTGTTGCCAGCCGATACAGGCTTCCAGGCAGGCCTGACAGCCGTCCGAAGCCTGCATCATCCATGTCGTGACGGTGGGATATGTCGCCTCGCTCATCCTGCTCTCCACTGTCTGCCAGGGTTCAGGCATCAAGGCTGCGGAGGGCCATCTTGTTGCACAAGCCGATCGAGCGGCCGGCCGGGAGCAGCCGGATCAGGCCGCTGCGCGTGAACTGGGTGAGCGTCCGCGAAACCGTCTCGATCGTGAGGCCGAGATGGTCGGCGATGTCCGAGCGCTGCATGGGCAGCTCGAAGTGCTCGTCGTCCTCGGACAGGCGTCCCGCCATGTCGAGCAGGAAGGTGGCGAGCTTCTCCTGCGCCGTCTTGCGGCCGAGCAGCAGCATGTGGTCCTGGGCGCGCTGCAGGTTGCGCAGCGTCGCCGCCATGATGCCTTCGCGGAAGACCGGATCCTCCTCGATCATGGCGCTGAGCCGGCTGCGGCGATACGCCACCACCTGGACGTCGCCCACGGCCTCGGCCGAGAAGCGATGCTCGCTGCCGGCTTCCAGGCCGAAGATGTCGCCGCGCAGGTGGAAGGCGTCGATCTGGCGGCGGCCGTCGCTCAGCAGCTTGTAGGAGCGAATGGCACCCGACACGACCTTGTAGAAATATTCGGCCTCGTCGCCTTCGGCGAACAGCTCCTCGCCCTTGCTCAGCATCATCTGAATGCCGGCCGGCGTGGCCGTGCGCGGACCGACCGCCAACGTGTACTTCGAGGCCTGGGTGGCGGTGGCGGTGTGGACCTGCATTTGGTGTCTCCCTCGGAAATCGTCCGGTGGACCTGGAGTAGCCCTCCAGGCGGCCGTCACACCATTCAGGTCTTGACCTAAGGGATTCTACGTAGGTCTCGCGTCCCCCAAGCAATGTTGGACGGGTGGACCCAGCGCACTGCGGATGCTGTCGACCAGCGCTGCACCCGACAGCGGCTTTTCGAGCACCCCCGCCAGCCCGGTCTGCTCGGCCAGCCGGTGGAGCTGCGGATTGACGCGGGCGCTGATCAGGATGACCGGCAGCGCCACCTGCCGCGCGCGCAGCCGTTCGACCAGCTCGATGCCGTCCATCCGCGGCATGCGGTAGTCGACGACCATGCAGGCGCGCTTGGGAAGCTCGGGATCGTCCAGCACGGCCTGGGGACCGTCATAGAGGCGCACGCGGAATCCTTCGACCTCGAGGGCGAATTTCAGCGCCGCTCGCACAGCGGCATCGTCGTCGACGACCAGCACGGTTTCCTGCACAGGCGACATCGGACCAATCTGCCGACCCACCGGCTCGCGTGCGTTGATCTAGCGCAAACCCGATGCCGGCCGGTCAGGGCGTGCGATCCTCGATCAGCGCCATGCGGACCAGCTCGGAAAGGCTGTCGGCCTGCATCTTGGTCATGACGTTGGCGCGGTAGACCTCGACGGTGCGCGGGCTGATGCCGAGCTCGTAGGCGATGACCTTGTTGGGCTTGCCGGCCACCAGACGGTCCAGCACCTCGCGCTCGCGCTCGGACAGCCGCTTGATGCGGGCCTGGATCTCCTGGACACGGCCGTCGCGGGCGCTCTCGCGCGCGCGACGCGTCAGCGCCGCGCGGACCGCCGACAGCAGGACCTCGTCGTCGAACGGCTTCTCGATGAAGTCGACCGCGCCCGCCTTCATCGCCTCGACCGCCAGCGGCACGTCGCCGTGACCGGTCATGACGACGACCGGCAGGCCTGCGTTCAGCTCGCCAAGCCGGCGCTGCAGTTCCAGTCCGTTCATCTGCGGCATGCGTATGTCGGTGATGACGCAGCCCGCCCCCGCCTCGGGCAGCGCCGCCAGAAACGCCACGGCGGATTCGTGCACGCGCACGGTGAAGCCCGCCGTGGCCAGCAGGAACGCCAGGGACTGGCGGACGTCGGTATCGTCGTCGATGACGTGCACCACTTCAGCCGACATCGGCCGCCTCCTCGGTCGCCGCCGCGCGCAAGGTGAAGCGAAAGACGGTGCCGCCGCCCGGGCGGGAATCGGCCCAGATCTTGCCGCCGTGCGCCTCGACGATCGTTCGGCAGATCGACAGGCCGAGGCCCATGCCTTGCCGCTTGGTCGTGACAAATGGTCGGAACAGGTTCGCCGCCACCTCCGGCGCCAGGCCCGCACCGGTATCGGAGACGCTCACCTCGACGAAGTCGTCGGGGCGCGCGACGGTGGCGATCTTCAGCTGCCGATCGTTGGCCGTCTCGATCATGATCTCCATGGCGTTGCGGATGAGGTTGACCAGCACCTGCTGGATCTGGATGCGGTCGGCGACCACCATCGTCGCCGCGGGATCGAGGGTGACCGACACGGCGATCCCGGCCTCGCGGACGCCGACGAGCGCGAGCGTGCTCGCATCCTCGATCAGTTTCGCGATATCCTCGACGCGGCGCTCGCTCTCGCCGCGCGACACGAACTCGCGAAGCCGGCGGATGATGTGGCCGGCGCGCAAGGCCTGATCGGCCGCCTTGCCCAGCGCATCGCGCAGCATCAGCGTGGGCTCGGCCTCGAGGCGATCGAGCAGGCGCTGGCTGCCCCTGAGATAGTTGCTGATCGCCGTGAGCGGCTGATTGATCTCGTGCGCCAGCGTCGACGCCATCTCGCCGAGCGCGGTGTAGCGCGACATGTACGTCACCTCCGACTGCAGCTCCTTGAGCCTGGTCTCGGTCAGCTGCTGGGCGGTGAGATCGCGGATGAACCCGGTGAAGTAGTGGCGCTCGGCGGAGCGCAGCTCCCCCACCGTGAGGTGCATGGGAAAGGTGCTGCCGTCCTTGCGCTGGCCGACGACGATCCGGCCGATGCCGATGATCCGCCGCTCGCCCGTCGAGAGGTAGCGCTTGAGGTAGGAATCGTGCTGCTCGCGGTCCGGCGAGGGCATGAACAGGTTGATGTTCCTGCCGGCGGCCTCGGCCATAGAATAACCGAACAGACGCTCGGCCGTCGTGCTGAGCGATTCGATGCGCCCGCGCTCGTCGATGATGATCATCGCATCGGGCACGGTCTGCAGGATCGAATGCAGGCGCGCCTCGGCCGCCTCCAGGGCCACGCGATCGGCCGAGGACGGCGAGGCTTCGAGACTATGCAGGATCCATTGCACCTCGTTGTCGGCGCCCAGCACCGGCAGGTTCACCATCGCGAACTGCGCGGCGACGGCCTCGGCGCCTGACGCGCCGTTGGCAGGCCTCGGTGCGGGCGAAGCGAGCCAGTACGGCCGCCGCGATCTCCGCACGGCCTCGAGCGACGCGATCAGCCGATCGAGCGCAGGGCCGGCGGCGAAGGCCTCGCGCGCCGGCCGGCCGATCATCGCCTCGCAGGGCACGCCCATCGCCCGCCCGTAGGCCTCGTTGCAGGCGATCACCGTGAAGTCGGAGGCAAATGCCAACTCGGCATCGGGCGACTGCGCGATCGAACGGCCGAAGTCGAGAGTGTCCGACTGGCTGGCTGAGGATTGGTCCATGGTGGCACTTTTTTGCAGTCAATCTAGCACAGGCGGCAGGCGCCGCCATGCCGGGCGGGGCATTTGATCTGCAGCAAAGCGCCGCTGCCACCGGCGTGGAAGGAAGCCGCGGGGCGCTTTTCGCCCGGGAGAGCGCCCATGCACGCTTCGCAGGTGATGACGCGATCCGTCGTGACCGTGCCGGCCGACGCGACGGTGTACGCCGCAGCCGACATTTTGCTCGGGGCGCGCATCAGTGCGGCCCCTGTCATCGATGCGGACGGTCGCATGGTCGGCATCGTCAGCGAGGCCGATCTCATGAACCGGCCGGAAATCGGCACCGTGCCGGCCCTCACCTGGCTGCAGCGGCTGCTCGCCAGCGATGTCTGGCTGGCGCGCGACTATGTCAGATCGCACTCCCACCATGTCGCCGACGTCATGACCCGCAAGGTGGTGACGGCGGACGAGCGCACGCCGCTGCACGAGGTCGCGACCCTGATGCAGCGGCACGGCGTCAAGCGCCTGCCTGTAGTGCGCGACGGCAAGGTGGTCGGCATCGTCAGCCGGGCCAATCTCCTGCAGGGCCTGTTGGCGCGCGAACCCTTTCCTGCCGCCTCGACTCTCGATGACGACCAGGTCAGAGCCAGCGTCTACAAGGAGCTCGCCCGTCACTCATGGGCCGGCCACATCAGCAACATCGTCGTCGACAGCGGCGTGGTGAGCCTGTGGGGGCATGTCCACTCATCGGTGGCCAAGGACGCCGTCCGCATCGCTGTCGAGAACGTCGACGGCGTGCGGCGTGTGGTCAACAATATCGTCGTCATGTCCCGCGAGATCGACGACCTCTAGCCCAGCCTGGCCAGGGTATCGGCCTCGTCGTCACGGCCGCATGAAGACCAACGGGGTGTCGTCATCGAGATTGTCCGCCGCTGCCGTCAGCTCGGCGGCGATATCCTCGTTCGAACGGGCGTGCTTGAAGAGCCTGATGGCCTCGGACAAGAGGCAGCGGGCGACGACATCCTCGCCGATCTTGCGTTCGGCCGCTTCATTCAGGGCCGCCTCGACATGCCGGGCAACCAGTTGGTGGGTGCTCATATGCTCTCTCCTGGCCTTCAGATCCCGCGTGCGTGCCGGCCCTCGCCGCCCGTGTAGTGCCGATCGAAGGCGGCACAGACCGAGCGCACCAGCGGCCGTCCCCGCTCGGTGACGCTGAGGCGCGTGCCGTCGAGCGTCGCCAGCCCGTCGCCGATCAGCGTCGGCAGGCAGGGCACATCGGCCAGCAGGGGCTGCGGCGTAGTGCCGTGGCGCCGGCAGATGTCGGCAAGATCGACCTCGAAGTGGCACATCAGCTCGTTGATGATGTCGCCGCGCAGCCGGTCGGTCTCCGACCAGGCGATGCCGCGGACCGTCGCCAGGCCGCCCTGGGCGACGGCTTGCGAATAGGCCGCCGCCTGCGCCGCGTTCTGGGTGTAGCCCTGCGGCAGGGAGGAGATCGCCGAGGCGCCGATGCCCACCACCCAGGGCGATTCGTCGGCGACGTAGCCCTGGAAGCTGCGGCGCAGCGCGCGCGCCGACGCCGCGCGCACCAGACTGTCGCCGCGCCGCGCGTAGTGGTCGAGCCCCACCTTCACATAGCCCGCCGCGACCAGGCGCTGCTCGACGAGGTCGGCCATCGCCGCCCGCGCCGTCGCGTCGGGCAGCGTGGCGGCATCGATCAGCTTCTGCCGCGGCTTCATCCACGGCACATGGGCGTAGCCGAACACGGCGAACCGGTCGGGCTCGAGCGCGATCGCCGCATCGAGCGTGCGCGACAGGGTCTCCAGCGTCTGCCGCGGCAGGCCGTAGACGAGATCGATGTTGAAATGCCGGATGCCGACGCGGCGCAGCTGCTGCAGGGCCGCGGCGGTGACCTCGGCAGACTGCAACCGATTGATCGCCTGCTGCACCGCGACGTCGAAGTCCTGCACGCCGAGGCTGACGCGCGTGACGCCGAGAGCCGCCATGGCATCGGCCAGCGCCTCGTCGCAGAAGCGTGGATCGGCCTCCATCGACATCTCGCGGCCCGAGCGGACATCGAACAACGCCGCGAGCCGGCGGCCGACGGACACCAGCCTGGCCGCGCCGAGCTGGGACGGCGTGCCGCCGCCCCATTGCACCGCGCCGACCACGACGTCCGGCGCGGCCTGCGACACCAGCTCGAGCTCGCGCATCAACGCCGAGGCGTAGCCTTCCAGGGACTCCTGCCGGTTCATCGCGACGGTATTGCAGGCGCAGTAGAAGCAGAGTCGCCGACAGAACGGCACATGGAGATAAAAGGTGGCCGGGCGCGCTCCCAACCCGGCCAGCCACGCCGCATGCTCCGCAGGCCCGACCGACGGCCCGAACTGGGCCGCCGTGGGATAGCTGGTGTAGCGCGGCACCGGCCTGTCGTAGGCCGCGACGGTGCGGGCGTCCACGGCAGTGGCTCAGTGCGCCATGAGAACGGGCACCGTCATGCTGGCGAGCAGCGTGCGGCTCGCGCCGCCCAGCACCATCTCGCGCAGGCGCGAATGGTCATAGAGGCCCATGACGATCAGGTCGACGTCGTGATCGGCGGCGCGCGACAGGATCACGCCGCCGATGTCGGAGTCGGCGGCGACGTCGCGCTGCACCGCGACCTTCACGCCATGGCGGGCCAGCCAGGTCGCGACATCGGCGCCGGGCTCCGCGCCATGGCCGCGGTCGGACGGTTTCGGATCGACCGACAGCACGGTCACCTTGTCGGCGCCGCGCAGCAGCGGGAGAGCGTCCGTCGCGGCCCGCGCGCTTTCGCGGCTGGCGTTCCAGCACAGCATGATGTTCTTGCCGACCGGCGCCTTTGCACCGATATGCGGCACGACCAGCACCGGCCGTCCGCTGGACAGGGCGAGGGTTTCCGGAAGATCGGCCGACACCTCATCCTCGGCGTCGGGATCGCTCTGTCCGAGCACGAGGAGATCGGCATAGCGGGCGTGGACGGCGAGCTGCGTGGCGGCAAAGCCGCTTTCGGCCCGCCATTCCGTCGAGACCTGCGCACCCTTCGCGGCCTTGACGAACGCCAGGTTCGACGCCTCCACCCTCGCCTTCGACATCGCATCGTACGCGGCGAACAGGTCGTCCAGGGCGGCCGTGCCGTCGAACATCGCCGGCGCGGTGAACGGCTCCTGGACGTTGACGCCGACGAGATGGGCGCCGTGCCGCTGCGCCAGATCGACCGCGACCGCCAGCCTCTGAGTGACTTTCGGGAGGCCGTCGCAATGCACGAGAATGGTCTTGTATGTCATGTCGATCTCCGGTCGGACGCCATAGCGGGAGAATGGAGCGGCCCGGGCCGGCGGCCCTTGACATACGTCAAGAGCGGGTCGGCGATGCCGCGATAGGTATGGCCGATGGAAGTGATCGCCTCCTTCACCGCGCTCTGCGGCGAGGGACTGCATGGATTGGCGTCGACGTCGTCGGGCCTGGCGCTGGCCTTGCTGCTGGCTGGCCTCGCCGGCAGCCTGGTGCATTGCGTCGGCATGTGCGGTCCCTTCGTGCTGGGACAGGTCGCCGCCGACAGCGAGCATGCGCGCGGCGGATACGGCGAATGGCAGCGCCTGGCAGGCGGCGCGCTGCTGCCCTATCACCTCGGCCGCCTCACGACCTACAGCGCCCTCGGCGCGCTCGCCGGGGCGGCGACGGCGGTGTTCGCCGCAACGACGGGCTTCGCCTGGCTGTCGGCGGCGCTGCTGGCGCTGGGCGCTCTGCTGATGATCCTGCAGGCGCTCGGCCTGGCAT
>JAEWIV010000358.1 GCA_023386865.1 Pseudomonadota bacterium | reverse complement strand
CACGGCCGCCCAGCTCGCCGCGGCGCGGCGCGCCCCCGCCCGGCGCGGGCCCCCCCGCGGTCCGATGAGTCAATTCGCCCGCTTGGGCGGCGTCTCGCCTGATTGGCCGAAGGCGTTCATCTCCAGGAAGGCGACCAGCAGCTTGGCGCGCGCCGTCGAATCGGCGGCTTCCAGCAGCGCCTGCTTCTCGGCCGGGCCGAAGGGCAGGACCATGGACAGCGAGGTCACGAGGTTGGCGTCCGCCGCCTGCTTCACGGCATCCCAGTCGGTCGACAGGTTGCGGGCGCGGAAGAAGGCGGCTAGCGCCGCCATCAGCCGCTCGCGGTCGAGCTCGACCTGCTCGTCGGCATGGTCGAGGTCGGCGCGATAGGGCGAGAACAGCGAGGAGACCCGGCGGTAGCCGCCGTGGGCGAGGTCGAGCTCGCGCACGATCTCGAAGCGGCAGACGCCGGAGAGCGCGAGCAGCAGACGGCCGTCCTCGGTCTCGTTGAAGCTCGTGATGCGGCCGGCACAGCCGATCTTGTGTACCTTCGGGGGGCCTTCCTCGGTCGGCAGGCCATCGCCGGCATAGCCGCCGGGCTGCATCGGCTGCACCATGCCGATCATGCGATGGCCGGCCAGCGCATCGAAGATCATCGCGAGATAGCGCGGCTCGAAGACGTTGAGCGGCAGCTTGCCGCCGGGCAGCAGCAGCACGCCCGACAGCGGGAAGATCGGCAGCGTCTCGGGCAGCTGCTCGAAGCTCGGCTCGAACGGATTGCGCCCGGGCACCCGCTCGGTCATTCCGGCGCGTCGATCAGGAGAACAGGATGGTCGACAGCCGCTTGCGGCCGTCGACGGCGAGCGGGTCGGCGAAGCCCAGCGCCTCGAAGAACTTCAGGAGCTGCTGGCGCGCGGCTTCCTCGTTCCACTTGCGGTCGGCCTTGATCATGGCGAGCAGCTCGTCGATCGCCTCCTGGCGCTGGTTGCCGGCCCAGTAGGCCATGGCGAGGTCGAGCCGCGACTGCATGTCCTTGGGGTCAGCGGCGGCCTTGGCCTTCAGCTCGTCGATCGGGCCGGCTTCCTTGGCCTTCTCGGCAAGATCGAGCGAGGCCTGCACGGCCACGACTTCGGCATTGGTCTTGTCCTTGGGATCGACCTGGGCCAGCAGCTCCTTGGCCTGCTCGGCGTCGCCGGTCTGCAGGTTGTAGCGCGCAAGGCCGGCCAGCGCGGTGACGTTCTTCGGGTCGGCGCCCAGGATCTCGCTGTAGATGCGGGCGGCGAGGTCCTGGTCGTTCTGCGCCACGGCGGCCTTGGCGTGCTCGAGCAGCTCGGCGATCTCGTCGCCGCCGCCTTCGCCCACTGCGCCGCCGGTCGCCTGCACCAGGCGGTCGACGAACTGCTTGACCTGGCTCTCGGGCACCGCGCCCATGAAGCCGTCGACGGGGCGGCCGCCGAAGAAGGCATAGACCGCCGGGATCGACTGGATCCTGAGCTGCTGGGCCAGCATCTGGTTCTGGTCGATGTTGATCTTGACCAGCTTGACCGCGCCGTTGGCCGCCTTGACGACCTTCTCGATCGCCGGCTGCAGCTGCTTGCACGGTCCGCACCACGGCGCCCAGAAGTCGACGATCACCGGCACTGTGCGCGAGGCTTCCAGCACATCCTTGGCGAACTTGGTCTGGTCGCTGTCCTTGATGAGATCGGCGGGGGCAGCCTGCGGCGCGGCGCCCTTCAGCATCGGTTCCATAGGTCCTCGAGCGGGGGGAATTTGCGTTGTCCTGCAATGTGGCCCCCGCTTCCCGAGGGCGCAAGGGGGGCGGAACGCCGGGTCTGCAGCGCGGCCCGCGGTCAGTCGCGGATCTGATGCTTCATCAGCTCGTTGCCGAGCCGGCCGGAGAGCCACAGGCCGCACATGCGGTAGTCGCTGATCAGGGACCACAACGGCGCCTTGAAGGTCGCCGGCTTGTTCCTCTCGATGAAGAAATGGGCAAACCAGGCAAAGGAGTAGCCCGCCACCGGAACCGCCAGCAACCACCACCAGCTCTGGGTGGCGACCGCCCACACCAGCACGACGACCGACGCTATCGAGCCGACATAGTGCAGCCCTCGCGTCTGCGGCTTGCGGTGCTCGCGCAGATAGAACGGCCAGAACTCGGCATAGGTGCGCTGGACGGCCATGCAACCATCATACGCCGAGCAAGTCCCATTTGTTACCGGCGATATCGAGGAAGACGGCGACCCGGCCGTAAGGCTCAGCGCGCGGCGGCTTCACGAAGGTGACGCCCGCCTCGACCATGCGCTCGTAGGCTGCGTCGAAGTCGTCGACCTGGAGGAAGAGGCCGACCCGGTCGGCGAACTGGTTGCCGACGACACGCTCCTGTTCCTCGCCGTCCGCCCGGGCGATCAGGATGCCGGTCGCGGCTCCCGGCGGGCGCACGACCACCCACCGCTTCGGCCGCCCGTCGTTGGTGAGCGAGGGGACGTCCTCGACGAGCTCGAAGCGCAGGATGCGGACGAAGAAGTCGATGGCCGGGTCGTACTCCTTCACGACGAGAGCGACGAGGCCGAGGTGCGGCATGGCTCAACCCAACGCCCCCGACGCCTTCAGCGCGTCGATCTCGGCGCTGCCGAAGCCTGCCTCGCGCAGGATCTCGTCGTTGTGCTGGCCGACCGCGGGCGGCGGCCCGGCCTTTCGCGGCTCGGCGAAGCCCAGGCGGATGGGGTTGTTCACGGTGCGCGGCACGTCGGGATTTGTCGTATCGGAGAAGATGCCGGCATGGTCGGCCTGCTCGTCGTCGACCACGTCGGCGACCCGGCCGATGACGCCGAAGGGAATGCCGGTGCCGGCAAGAATCGTTTCCCATTCCGCGTAGGTCTTCGCCGCGAACACCGGCATCAGCTCGTTCACCAGCTCGAGGGATCGCGTGCGGCGGTCGGCACGCTCGACGAAGCGCGGGTCGGTGAGAAGGTCAAGGCGCCCGATCGCCTTGCACAGGCCGGGCCACAGGCGGTCGTCGCGCACCAGCAGGAGCTGCAGCCAGCGATCGTCCTTGGTGCGGTAGAGGTTGGTCAGCGCGTTGCGCGGCTTGTCGGGCGCCTGGCGCGGCGGCAGATGGGCGCCGACCAGCGCGCCCGCGGCCGTGGTGCCGTTGGACCACACGCCGTTGGCATAGAGCGAGGTGCCGACCCAGCAGCCCTTGCCCGTCCGATCGCGCTGGCGCAGCCCGAGCAGGATCGCCGCGACCAGGGTCATTGCCGTGGCGCGGTCGCCCTGCGCCGGCAACGACAAGCCGGGCGGCCCACCCTCGTAGCGTGCCGAGTCGAGGATGCCGGAACGCCCGAAGTAGGCGGTGACGTCGAAGCCCGGACGGTCGCGGTCGGGCCCGGTCTCGCCGTAGCCGGTGAGCGAGCAATAGACCAGGCGCGGATTGATCGGCTCGATGTCCTCCCAGCGCAGCCTGAGTCGCTCGCGCGCCGGCGGCGGGAAGTTCACGATCATGACGTCGGCGCGCTCGATCAGTCGCTCGAGCACGGGCCGCGCCTTGGCGTTCTTGAGGTCGAGCGACAGCGACCGCTTCAGCCGCCCGTCGAGCTGCCAGGGGAAATTCTTGTCGCTCTGCGGGTAGCTGGCGTTGCGATAGCTGTTGCGATGCGGATCGCCGTCGCCCGGCGGCTCGATCTTGACGACATCGGCGCCGAAGTCGGCGAGAGCGACCGCCGCCGCGGGCGCCGCGATGAACGAGCTGACGTCGAGGACGACGAGACCGCTCAGCGGCAGCTCGCTCATGGCACGGCACCGCTCTTGTGCAGGGCCGCGATCTCGTCGGCCGACAGGCCGGCCTCGGCGAGGATCTCGTCGCTGTGCTGGCCGAGCGCCGGCGCCGGACGCGCCACCTGCTGCTCGGCGAAGCCGAGGCGGATGGGATTGCTGATGGTGCGAGGCATCTCGGGGATCGCCGTCGCTACGACGGCGCCGCAGGCCACGGCCTGCTGGTCGTCGGGGACGTCCTGCGGCCGGCTGATGACGCCGAAGGTGATGCCGTGGCCGGCCATGGTCTTGCGCCAGTGCTCGTAGTCCTTCCGTGCGAAGGCCTCGCTCAGGATCGCGGCGAGGTCGGCCGAGTGCTTGCGTCGACCTTCGACGGTGGCGAAGCGCGGCTCGTTCTCGAGCTCGGGCCGGCCGATGGTGGCGCAGATGCCGGGCCACATCTTGTCCTCGCGCACGATGGTGAGCTGCAGCCAGCGATCGTCCGCGGTCCGGTAGATGTTGCCCAGCGCCGAGCGCGGCCGGTCGGGCGGCGGGCGATGCGGCAGGTAGGCATCGACCAGGGCCGCCTGGGCGACGACGCCGCACGACCACAGGCCGTTGCCCAGCAGCGACGTGCCGACCCACGAGCCTTCGCCGGTCTTCATCCGTTGCATCAGCCCCATCAGGATCGACGAGACCAGGGCCATCGCGGTCGCGCGATCGCCCTGTGCCGGGACCGGCACGCCGGGCGGCCCGCCTTCGTAGCGCTGGGCGTCGAGAAGGCCGGAGCGCGCGAAATAGGCCGTGGCATCGAAGCCCGGCCTATCGCGGTCGGGACCGCTCTCGCCGTAGCCGGTGAGCGAGGCGTAGACCAGCCTGGGGTTGACCCGCTTCACGTCGTCGTAGCTAAGCCCGAGCTTGTCGCGCACCGGCGGCGGGAAGTTGCAGATCAGCACGTCCGACACGGCGATCAGCTTGTCGAGGGCGGCGCGCGCGTCGGGCTTCTTGAGGTCGAGCACGATCGAGCGCTTGTTGCGCGAGTCCATTTGCCAGGGATAGTTGACGGCGCCCTTCGGGTAGTTCGACGAATCGTGCATGATGCGGCGGTTGGGATCGCCATCGGGTCCCTCGACCTTGATCACGTCGGCGCCCCAGTCGCCGAGGACCACCGCCGCGGCGGGCGCGGCGATGAACGAACTGATATCCAGCACGCGCAATCCTGCCAGCGGCAGGCCAGCCTCGCTCATGAGTTCCTCAACAGGGTCTTTGGCCGATTAAGGGCGCGAGCCTCTGGCTTCCGTCAAGGCCACCCATTAGCTTGGTTTCGGTACGCGGCGTGCTTTGGGGGAAAATATCGTGGCAAGGAGAAAGAAGCCGAACTTCGTCGTCGTCTTGATCGACGATCTTCGGTTCGACGAGCTCGGGATCTGCGGTCATCCCTTCATGAAGACGCCGCACATCGACCGCATCGGCCACGAGGGCGCGAGGTTCACCTCGGCATTCCATACCACGCCGCTCTGCTCGCCCAACCGGGCCTCGATCATCACCGGGCAATATGCCAGCCGCCACGGCATCATCGACAACGTGGCGCGCGACGCCCACAGCCATCGTCTGCCCAACTACCACGGTATCCTGCAGCGGCTGGGCTACGAGACCGCCCATATCGGCAAGTGGCACATGGGCAATTCGGGCGGGCCGCGACCGGGCTACGACCGCTGGGTCAGCTTCCCGGGTCACGGCTCGATCGTCGATCCGGTGCTGAACATCGACGGCGACGAGCGCCGGCACGAGGGCTACGTCACCGATCTCCTGAACCGGCACGCCGTGGAATTCCTGCGCAAGCCGCGCACGAAACCCTTCGCCCTGTTCCTCGCGCACAAGGCGGTGCATCCCGACGCCTTCCAGGCCGCCGACGGCACGATCGATCTCAGCAAAGGCGGCTACCGCGTGCCCGACCGCCACGCCGACCTCTACAAGGGGGCGCATTTCCCGCGGCGCCCCAATGCGCTGCCGCCGGCCGACGTGGCGAAGGACAAGCCGGCGTGGGCCGAGGCCTTCCAGCTCAAGGGCAACGCGGCCTCGCGCAAGGTGCTGGACGGCATCAAGGCGGGCACCGACGAGGAGATCCGGCTGCGCGCCGCCATGATGGCGTCGGTCGACGAGGGCATGGGCGAGCTGTTCGAGGCGCTGGAGGAGAGCGGCCAGCTGGACGACACGTTCATCCTGTTCCTGGGCGACAACGGCTACTTCTTCGGCGAGCACGGGCTCGGGCCCGAGCGGCGCTTCGCCTACGAGGAAGGCATCAGGTCGCCGTTCCTGATCCGCTACCCTGCGTGGTTCAAGCCGGGGACCGTGAAGGACCAGCTGGTGCTGGCGCTCGACATCGCGCCGACCATCGTCGATCTCGCGGGCGGAAAAAAAGCCGACTTCGCGCATATGCAGGGATTGTCGATCCGACCGATCGCCAAGAACGGCAAGGCGATCCGCTCGTCGTTCATGTGCGAGTATTTCAGCGAGAACGCCATGCCGTGGCTGATCGGCATGAGCTACAAGGCGATCCGCACGCGGCGTCACAAATACATCCACTGGACGCAGAAGTCGCTCGACGGCGTGGCGTGCGACGAGCTCTACGACCTCGCGACCGATCCCTACGAAATGCACAACCTGATCGACAAGCGCGGCGAACGCGCGACGGTCGCCCGGTTGCGCAAGCAGCTCGCCACGCTGGTCGCGCAGTCGGTCGGACTCTAGGAGGCCCGCCATGCTGACCAAGAGAGCATTCCTTGCCGCGTCGCTGGTTGTTGCGTCAGGTGCGGTGCGTGCGCAGACCTATCCCGCCAAATCGATCCGCCTGATCGTGCCGCTGGCGCCGGGCGCCACCGCCGACATCGTGGCGCGCGTCTTCGCCGAGGAGCTGGGCAAGTCGCTGGGCCAGACGGTGGTGGTCGACAACAAGACCGGCGCCGGCGGCACCATCGCCACCGCCGAGGCGGCGCGCGCGCCGGCCGACGGCTACACCCTCGCGCTGGTGAGCCAGGGCACGCTGGTCTTCAACATGGGCCTCTACAAGACGCCCGGCTACGATTCGCTCAAGGACCTGCAGGCGGTGGCGGTGAGCGGCGGCGTCTCCAACGTGCTGATCGTGCATCCCGACAATCCCGCCAGGACGGTCGACGACGTGCTGGCCCAGGCGCGGGCCAAGCCCGGCCAGCTCACCTTCTCGTCGGGCGGCGTCGGCACCAGCCATCACATGTCGGGCGTCCTCCTGGAGATGCGCACCGGCGTCAAGCTGCAGCACGTGCCCTATCGCGCCACGCCCGCCGGCATCCAGGCGGTGGCCAACGGCGAGGTCGCCATGGGCCTGTTCAACACGCCCACGGTCATCGGCCTGGTCAAGGGCGGCAAGCTGAAGGCCATCGCCGTCACCAGCGAGAAACGCTCCGACCTGTTGCCCGACGTGCCGACCATGATCGAATCGGGTGTGGCGGACTACGTCGTGAACACCTGGATGGGCTATGCCGTCCCGGCCGGAACGCCCGAGGCGGTGGTCGGCAGGCTCAATGCCGAGCTGAACCGCATCGGCCAGTTGCCGGCGGTGCGCGAAAAGATGCTGGCCCAGGGCATCGACATGCTGCCGCCGGGCCCGCCCGCGGCGGCGCAGAAGCTGGTGCGCGACGACCTGACGCTGTGGCTGCCCATCATCAAGGCGTCGGGCGCCTCGGCGGACCAATAGTTGCAAAGCCCGGCGGCGGCGCTTATCTCCCCGTTCCATGGGATACAGAGTCGCCGTCGTCGGCGCGACCGGCAATGTCGGGCGCGAAATGCTGCAGATCCTGGCCGAGAGGAACTTTCCGGCCGATGACGTCGTGGCGCTGGCCTCGGCGAAGTCGGCGGGCAAGCAGACCTCGTTCGGCGAGAACGGCGTGCTGAAGGTCCGCGACCTCGCCAAGTTCGACTTCAAGGGCATCGACATCGTGCTGAGCTCGCCCGGCGCCAAGGTCTCGGCCGAGCACAGCCCGCGCGCCGCCAAGGCCGGCGCGGTGGTGATCGACAACACCTCCTACTGGCGCATGGACCCTGACGTGCCGCTGGTCGTGCCCGAGGTGAATGCCCCGGCGATCGCGGGCTACAAGGCGCGCGGCATCATCGCCAATCCCAACTGCTCGACGATCCAGATGGTGACGGCGCTGAAGCCGATCCACGAGGCGGCGACCATCAAGCGCGTCGTGGTTTCGACCTATCAATCGACGTCCGGCGCCGGCAAGGACGCCATGGACGAGCTTCTCAACCAGACCAAGAGCTTCTTCGTGAACCAGACGCTGGAGCCCAAGAAGTTCACCAAGTCGATCGCCTTCAACGTCATCCCGCACATCGACGTCTTCATGGACGACGGCTCGACCAAGGAAGAATGGAAGATGGTGGTCGAGACCAAGAAGATCCTCGACCCCAAGATCAAGGTGCATGCGACGTGCGTTCGCGTGCCGACCTTCATCGGCCACGCCGAGGCGGTGAACCTCGAGCTCGAGCGTCCGCTCGACGAGAGCGAGGCGCGCCGCGTGCTCGCCGCCCAGCCCGGCGTGCTGGTGGTCGATCGCCGCGAGAACGGCGGCTACGTGACGCCGCAGGAAGTCACCGGCCAGGACGGCGTGTTCGTGAGCCGCGTGCGGGTCGATCCCACGGTGGATAACGGTCTCGCGCTCTGGATCGTCAGCGACAACCTGCGCAAGGGCGCCGCGCTGAACGCCATCCAGATCGCCGAGGAGCTGATCCGCGGCTATATCTAGTGGACGAAAGCAGCTGCGGCCCCATCGGCATCCGATCGGTTCTACGGCTCTGAAACTAAACGAAAATCTTTTTACTACAGGTGTTTAAGACTTCTATTTCATGTAATATGGAAGGGTGAACGAGTCGCCGTCGCTTTATCCCCTCCGGCCGGAATCGCAAGCCTCCGCAGCGCCCACGCCGCTGTTCGGCGGCGACGATACGTTCGTTCAGCAGCTTCGCCTCGCCGCCCAGGCCCATCGCGCCGGCCGCCTCGACGAGGCGATCGCTTCCTACCTGAAGCTCCTCGCGGTGCGGCCCTATCACGCCGAGCTGCACAACAATCTCGGCGTGGCGCTGCGGCTCGCGGGCAAGCTGGACGCCTCGGTCTGCCATCACCGCCTGTCGCTCGCCGCCGACCCGGACAATCCCGCGCTGCATTCCAATCTCGGCAATGCGCTGCGCGCCGCCAATCACCTCGACGAGGCGGTGAAGCATCACTTCCAGTCGATCACGCTCAACCGCAACTACGGCGAAGGCTTCTTCAACCTGGCGCTCTGCCTGCGCGACCTCGGCCGCCTCGACGAAGCCGTCGGCTGCTTCGGCCGCGCCCTGGCGCTCAACCCCGACAACCGGCGTGCCCGAGTCGAGCTCGCGATCGCGCTGCTGATGCGCGGCGAGCTGGCTCCGGGCTTTGCCGCCTACGAGGCGCGCAAGCGCCTGCCCGAGACGCCGACGCCCGACTTGAAGCAGCCGGCGTGGGACGGCGGTCCGCTCGGCGGCAAGCGCATCCTGCTCTATCCCGAGCAGGGGCTGGGCGATGCGCTGCTGTTCGTGCGCTTCGCCCGCGAGCTGAAGCGCCGCGGCGCCACCGTGCTGGTGCTGTGCCAGGCGCTGCTCAAGGAGCTGCTGTCGACGGTCGACTATATCGACCATGTCGTCGCCGAAGGCGAGCCGCTGCCGGAGTTCGACCTGCACGCCTCGATGGTGTCGCTGCCGCATCTCTGCCGCATCGACTTCGAGGCGCCGGCGCTGCAGCAGCCCTACCTCAGGGCCCCCGCCGACAGCCGCATCAAGCTCGGCCACATCGAGAAGGCCCGCCTGCGCATCGGCATCTACTGGGCGGGCATGCCGGGACGGCCGCAGGATCGCCAGCGCTCGGTGCCGTTCCAGAAGTTCATGGCGCTCGCCGGCGATCCCGAGCTGCTGGTGTTCAGCCTGCAGGGCGGCCAGCACCAGAAGGACATCCCGGCCTTCGGCGCGGGCGGCCTGGTGCACGATGTCGGCCGCGGCATCTTCGACTTCGCCGAGGCCGCCACCGCGCTGTCGCAGCTCGATCTGCTGATCTCGATCGACGCGCCGATCGCCCATCTCGCGGCGGCCATGGGCCTGCCGACATGGGTGCTGATGCCGTCGGTCGCCGACTGGCGCTGGCAGCTCGGCGGCCGCCCGCGGCCCGGGGATCCGACGGCGCG
>JAEWIV010000357.1 GCA_023386865.1 Pseudomonadota bacterium | reverse complement strand
GGCCAGAAAGGGTCGACCTGGAACTTTGGCGGGTCGGTGGCGAAGGAGGAAGAGGATGAAAACGCGACAGCACTCGTCAGGGCGCAGAGCGCCAGCACAACGCCACGGTTCATCGTCTCCTCCGTCGCTATGTCCTACGCCACCGCCTTTGCCGGTTGGCGCTTCTTCACCTGCCAGTCGTTCAGGATGTCGCGCGCATGGTTCTGCTTGGGATCCATGTCGTGTTCCTTGCCCGGAACCTTGGCGGCGAGCTCGATGACGTAGCCGTTGGGATCGCGGAAGTAGATCGAGCGGATGAACTTGTGGTCGCTCACGCCGCGCACCTCGCGGCCTTCCGCCTTGCCCCTGGCGAACATGCTATCGAGCGCATCGGGCTCGACCTCGAGCGCGATGTGCAGGTCGAAGTCGTGCTGCTCCTTGAACTCGAACGGCATGTCGGGTGCCTCGAAGAAGGCGAGGCACGAGCCATCGTCGAGCTGGAAGAAGGAGTGCAGCACGCCGGTGCCTGTCTTGCGGCCGGTCTGGGTGGTCTCGATCTTGAAGGCGTTGACCAGCGGCAGGCCGAGGAAGTCCTCGTAGAACTTCCGGGTCTCCTCCGAATCGCGGCAGCGATAGGCGTTGTGATGCAGACCCTTGATCATCGGATGCTCCCAATCAGGTGATCGCCTGCCAGGGCTGTCCCTTGGTCGAGGCGCAGAAGCCGTTGAAGGTTTCGTAGACCTTGGCGTAGTTCGGGCCGGCCTTGAAGGTGTCGAGCCAGCGCTTGATGTTGGGATAGGCCGAGAAATCGCAATGGACAAGCTCGCCCGCCGTCGTGATGGCAGCGCCGAAGTAGTCCGCGACCGTAAGCTGGTTACCGCACAGGTACTTGTTGTTCGGTCCGATGAAATGGTCGTTCAGGATCTGCAGCCAGATCTTCGACTTCTCCTTGCCGTAGGCGACCACGGCTTCCTGCACCTTGGCATCCTCGCGCTTGAGGTGCGGGAAGAGCTGCGGGTAGATCATCCCGTAGCCCCAGTCGCGATAGAAGTTGGAGTTGAACCAGTCCATGACCTCGTTCACGCGGGCGCGCTGCTTGAGGTCCTTGGGGTAAGCCGGCGAATCGATCTTCTCGGCGAGATACCGCAGGATCGCTGCGCTCTCGGTCAGCCGGAAATCGCCGTCCTCGAGCATCGGGATCAGGTGGTTGGGATTGATCTTGCTGTAGGCGGGCTCGTAGTGCGCGCCTTTCAGGATATCGACGACTTCCATGTCGCACTTGATGTCGTTGTCGGCGATGAACTGCATCACCGGGCGGCTCGTGGTGGATACCGGGTGCATGTAGAGCTTCATCGTTGCCTCCGTAAGCCTTTCATCCCGAGCGAAGCGAGGGACCTCTCAGGCGACGGGAAAGGTCCCTCGCTTCGCTCGGGATGACAACCTCTTCTTCATCACGGTTGTGCGAGTCTAGCGGTCGAGCCAGACGTCCTCGAACCGCCAGTGATTGTAGATCGTGTTGATGGCGAGGTTCAGTCCCTTGACCTCCGGCCGCCAGCAGGTGGCGGCCCAGTCGTGCTGGATCACCGGTCTGGCGCCATCTTCCTGCAGCTTCTTGTCGATTTCCCAGACGAGCTTGCGTCGCTCCGCGCCGTCAGGCATGCGCGACTGCTGCTCGAACAGCTTCTCGAGCTCGGGGTTGCAGTAGTTCGTGTAGTTGCGCTCCGAGCCGCAGCTGAACGTCTCGTAGAACACCACGTCGGGATCGTCGATCCCGACACCTTGGACGTTCATGCCGACGGTGTAATCCTTGCGGACCATGCGGATGTACCAGACCGCGGTGTCCAGCGGCTCCAGTTCACCCTGGATGAAGACGTGCTTCAGATGGTCGATCAGGATCACGGCCTGGTCGCGGTAGGTCGGGATGTTGCGGGTCGAGACCTTGATCTTGAGCGGCTTGTCGGCGCTGTATCCCAGCTCGCCCATGATCTTGCGGCCTTCCGCGCGGGCCTTCTCGTGGTCGGCGCCGTAGCCGGCAACGGTGGCGAGATATTCCGCCGGCATGCCCCAGCGGCCCTCCGGCGGCGGCAGCATGGTGCCGCCGATGCGGTTGGTGCCCTGGCCGATGATGTGGGTGAAGGAATCGCGGTCGATCGCCAACACCATCGCCTTGCGTATCCGGGCGTCGTCGAATGGCGGCTTGTCGCGGTTGACCAGCAGGTTGGCCTGGGTGTTCGTCGGCAGCATCTCGCAGATCGCCCACGGCGCCTGGGACTTGAGATCCTTCAAGGCGGGCGCGGCGATCTCCGCGGTGAAGGTCATGTCGGCCTTGCCGGCGGTGAAAGCCAGCATCGACGTGGCGCGATTGGGGATGATGCTGAATTCGATGGAATCGAGGTAGGGCCTGCCCGGCTTCCAGTAGTCGGGATTGCGCACCACCTTCATCGACTCGTTCTGCTTCAGCTCGGCAAACTTGAACGGGCCGGTGCCGACCGGCTTTGTCCGCATCTGCGCCGTCGGGACATGGCAGGGATAGACCGGCGAGAAGGCGCCGGCCAGCATGGTCAGCACCGAAGGCTGCGGCCGGCCGAGATGGAACGAGACCTCGTGGTCGCCGTTAACGGTCACCTCCTTGAGATTGAACCACCAGCTCTTGCGCGGGTTCTTGCGCAGCTTGCTTTCCGGCGAGATCAGCATGTCCCAGGTGCATTTGACGTCGGCGCTGGTGAAGGGCTTGCCGTCGTGCCACTTCACGCCGTCGCGCAGCTTGAAGGTGAGCTTCGTGCCATCGTCGCTCCATTTCCATTCGGTCGCGAGGTCGGGAACGATCGCATCCGGCGCGTTCTGCTTGGACTTGGGATCGAACAGGACGAGGTTGTTGTAGACCGACATGAAGGGCATGACGGTCGAGATCGTGGCTTCCTCGTGGATCGAGGCGCTGGGCGGATTGTCACGATGCGTGACGCGCAGGTTGCCGCCGGCCTTCTGGCCGAAGGCAGGTGCGGCCATCGTGCCGAGAACGAGGGCCGCGGCGACGGCGAGGATGGGGCGCATTTCGTTTCCTCCGGTCTTTGGCTCGCAGACGCTATCACCTCGCCGGCGTCCGGCGTACAGTCGCGGCATGACAAAGCGGTCTTCGATCCTCGCCGGTTTGCTTGCCGGAATAGTTTCAATCGTCTCGCTGTCCTCGGCGGCGCAGGACTATCCGTCCAAGCCGATCCGCGTGATCGCGCCGTTCGGCCCAGGCACCGCGACCGATACTGTGGCGCGCGTGATCGCCAGCGAAATGGGCAAGCTCAGCGGCCAATCGGTGGTGGTCGAAAACAAGCCCGGCGCCGAAGGCCAGATCGGCGCTCAGGCGGCGGCCGCGGCGGCACCCGACGGCTACACGGTGTTCATCACCACCCAGACGACACAAGCAATCAACCAGCACGTCTACAAGTCGCTGACCTACGACCCGGTGAAGAGCTTCACCCCGGTGTGCGGGCTGACGCTCGGTGCGCAGATCGTCATGGTGAAGAACGAGCTGCCGGTGAAGACGGTGGCCGAATTCATCGCCCTGGCCAAGAAGGAGCCGGGCAAGCTCTCGTTCGGCAGCGGCAACGGATCGAGCCGCGGCGGCGCCGAGTTGTTCCGCGTCATGGCGAAGATCGACCTTCTGGGCGTGCCCTACAAGACGCAGCCGCAGGCCGTCTCCGACCTCCTGGGCGGCCGCATCGACATCATCTTCTCGGATTTCACCGCCGGACTGCCCGCCGTGCTCGACGGTCGCGCGCGCGGCATCGCCGTCACCAGCAAGAAGCCCATTCCTGGCCTGGAGCAGTTCCCGACCGTGGATTCGACGGTGCCGGGCTTCGAGATGTGGGCCTGGACTGCGGCCTATGTACCTGCCGGCACACCGCGCCCCATCGTCGACAAGCTCAATGCGCTGATCCGCGAGGCGATGAAGTCGGAGACCTACCTCACGCTGACGCGGACCACCCATGGCATACCGTTTCCCGGCACGCCGGAGGAACTCGCCGCCTTCCAGGCCAGCGAGACCAGGAAGTGGGGCGAGATCGTCACGGTGGCGGGGATGAAGGAGCCGTAGCCGGCAGGCGCGCCGCCGCGAGCTGCCAGACGGCCGCGACCAGCACGCAGGCCGCGACGGCAATGAACGCCGCTCGGTAGCTGACGGCCGAGGCGATCAGCGCGAACACGGGCGGGCCGAACACCGCGCCGGAGAAGGCGAGGGACGTCTGCACTGCCGCCACGGCCGCCGCCTGTCCCGGCGGCGATAGGTGAACGAATTCGGCCTGCGAGGTGCCGTTCCAGCTGATCACGACGGAACCGTAGGCCAGCACCACGAGGGCAATCACCCAGAAGGGGCTGCCGGGCTGGATGAGCCCGATGGCAATGCAGCCTGCGGTCATGGCGATGCCGGTCCAGCCCAGCACCAGCATCCGCGGCAGGCGGTCGCCCATCCAGCCGCTCACCAGCCGCATGACGGTGCCGGCGATCTGCGACAGCGCGAGCAGCAGGCCGGCGCGCGCGATGCTGAGCCCGCAATGCTCGTAGAGATAGGTCACCAGGTAGAAGGTGAAGGTGTGCTGGGCAATGACGTAGACGAAAGCCGACCAGCCGAGGACGCGCAGCTGGGCGTGGCCCAGCACGAAACGGATCGAGCGCCAGATGCCAGGCGAAGGCGGGCCGGCCGCCACGACGACGTCGATGCCCGGGCGCATCAGCTCGACCACCAGGATCGCCGCGAGCGCCATCGCCGCAGCCACCAGACTCGCGCCGCGCCAACCGAAATGCGCCAGCAGGAAGGGAAACAGCACGCCGGCCAGCGCGAAGCCGAGCGGTACGCCGGTCTGCTTGATCGAGAAGACGATGCCGAACCATTCGCGCGGCACGCGCTGGGCCAGCACGTGCGCGGCCGCCGGATTGATCGGGCCTTGCGCCGCACCGATGAAGAGAACGGCGATCACCGTCGTCGCCACGAACGCCATGGCATTGAAGGCAAGGCCAATGGCCCCCATCAGCAACGCGAACTGGCAGACGCGGACGGCGCCCAGCCGAACGATCGGCTCGGCGGCGACCAGCGCCAGCACGGCTGCGACGGCGTAGATGATCGCCGTGAAGACGCCGACCAGCTTGGGATCGATCGCGAGGTCGGTAGCGACCGCCGGCATCATGACGCCGAGCGCCAGGACGCAGAGCGAGATCATCGCCTGGATGGCCAGCATGCTGGCCACCGGGACGACCGCGCGATGCATGAACTACATCCCGAACAGGTCGGCTTTGTTCAGGATCGTGTTGCGCAGGATCCGGATCGAGGCGACGTCGACCATGATGCCGTCGACGTTGATGGCGCCCAGCCCCTTGGCCTCGGCCTCGGCATAGGCCTTCTCGAGCCGGCGGGCGCGCGCCACGTCCTCCGCCTTGGGCGAGTAGATCTCCAGCGCATGATCGATCTGGCTGGGATGGAACGCCCATTTGCCGACGCAGCCCAGGATCATCGAGCGGCGGCACTCCTCGCGATAGGCCTCGGGGTTCTTGAAGTCGGCGAAGGGGCCGTCGACCGGGTCGATGCCGGCGGCGCGGCAGGCCATCACCAGCCGGAAGCGTGCATAGTGCCAGATGTCGCCGGGATAGCCGTCGGACTCGCCGACGTTCTTGTTGGTGACGCCCATCGAGGCCGAGAAGTCGCCCATGCCGAACACCAGGCACTCCAGGCGCGGCGTGCATTTGGCGATGGCGTCGACATTCTGCATGCCCTCGACCTCCTCGATCAGGGCTTCGAGGCCGATGCGGCGCTTGAGCTTCAGCTTCTTCTCGAGCTGATGCAGCAGCTTGTCGGCGAACAGGATGTCGGCCGGAGTCATCACCTTGGTCATCATGATGGTGTCGAGATGATCGCCCGCCCCCTCGACCACCTCGATGATGTCCTCGAAGGCGTACTCGGTGGTGAGGTCGTTGATGCGCACGCAGCGCGTCTTGCCCTTCCAGTTCAGCGTCTTCAGCGCCTCGACGATCTTCTTGCGTGCCTCGCGCTTCTGGCTGGGGGCGACGGCGTCCTCGAGGTCGAGGAAGACGTGGTCGGCCTTCGACTCCGAGGCCTTCTGCATCATCTTCTCGCTCGAACCGGGCGTGGACAGCTGCACGCGGCGAGCGCGGCGCGGACGGTCGGTCATGTCAATCTCCCTCAGGCAACGATCTTCTCGGCCCTGAGACGCGCAATATCCGCGCCGCTGAGGCCGAGGCCGGTCAGATACTCGTCAGTATGCTCGCCCAGCAACGGGGCGCGATGGCGCACGCGGCCGGGCGTTTCGCTCATCTTGATGGCAACGCCCGCGACCTTCATGTCGTCCTCGAGGCCCGGGTGAGGGACGGAGACGACCATGTCGCGGGCGGCGAAATGCGGGTTGGCGAACACGTCGCGCACGTCGTTGACCGGCGCGAACGGCACCTGGCCGCCGAGATGCGCCAGCAGCTCCTGCTTGGTGCGCTGGCTGGTGAAGGCGGAGACGGCGGCGATGATCTCGTCCTGGTGGGCGCGCCGGTCCTGCACCGTGGCGAGCCGCGGATCGGTGCCCATCTCGGGTCGACCGATCAGGCGGCACAGGATCGGGAAATGCGTGTCGGCGTGGGCGGCGATGGTGACGTGCCCGTCCTTGGCCGGAAACATGCCGAAGGGGCAGAGCAGGGGATGGTGGTTGCCCTCGGGTACCGGCACGCCGCCGGTGAAGGAATGCTGATGCACGATGCGCTCGCACATCGACAGGATGGCGTCGACCATGCCGACATCGACGAACTGTCCCTTGCCGGTCTTGTGGGCGCGCAGGATGGCGCTGACGATGCCGACCGCGCACATGGTGGCCGGCATCAGGTCGCCGATGCCGGGGCCGACCTTCATCGGCGTGTCGGCGTCGGGGCCGGTGATGGCCATGACGCCGCCGAACGCCTGGGCGACCACGTCGTAGGCCGGCCAGTCGGTGTAGGGGCTGCGGCCGGTGCGCCAGTCGCCGAAGCCGCGGATGGTGGCATAGACCAGCCTGGGGAAGCGCTCGTGCAGCGTCTCGTAGCCGAGCCCCAGGCGATCCATGACGCCGCCGCGATAGTTCTCGACCACGGCGTCGGCGTCCTCGCACAGCCGCATCACCAGCTCGCGGCCCGCGGCCTGCTTGAGGTCGATGGCGATCGACTTCTTGTTGCGATTGACCGAGGCGAAGTAGCCGCCGAAGGCCTTCAGCTTGTCGTCGGCATGGTAGGGCCCCACGATCCTCGTGTGGTCGCCGTCGAGCGGCTCGACCTTGATGATCTCCGCCCCCTGGTCGGCCAGCAGCATGGTGCAGAAGGGACCGGCCAGCATCTGCGTCAGGTCGACGATACGGACCCCGTCGAGGGCGCCGTTAGTCATGGGACCGCGGGCCTCCAGGCCCGCTCATGATCATGATG
>JAEWIV010000356.1 GCA_023386865.1 Pseudomonadota bacterium | reverse complement strand
TGGTGATGGTGATGGTGATGGTGATGGTGATGGTGATCGTGATGGTCATCACCGTGATGATGCTCATGCAGCCGGCCGGTGATGCCGGCCCACAGCCGCCAGATGCCGATCGCCAGGATCAGGATGTACGACACCATCTCGACGTTGCGCACCTCGCGCAGCGCGCCGAGCAGGCCGACCGTTCCCAGAAGCTTCAGCGCGCCAGCGAGCAGCAAGGCGGCCAGGGTGTGGGTGAAGGCGATCCAGGCGCCGGCAAAGACGCCCTCGATCCAGGCGCGCGGCCGCGTGCTGTCGAGGAAATAGGCCACGACCACGGCCTTGCCGTGGCCAGGCCCCAGCGTGTGGACCACGCCGTAACCGAAACAGACGGTGGCGAGCGTCCACAGCGCGAGCGAGCCCGAGCCGCTCTTGATGTCGCGCAACGATCCCGACAGGGTCTGCTGGATGCGGCGCTGATACTCGGCCGAGGAGCGCGCCAGATCGGCGACGCTGTCGCTGAACACCAGCGCGGCCACAAGCGCCGCCAGCAACAGCAGCCCGACCCACAGGAACGGCGAGCGCAGGACCGCGCCCTTCGTCTCGGCGGCCTTCATGGCAGCCGGCATGTCACGGTGTCGGCGAAGACGGGATAGCCGCGCACGAACTCGGCCTTGTAGCTCGTGCTCTTGGCCAGCGCGCAGCCGGCGGGGATCTGGTCCTTGTTGACCTCGATGCGGATGAAGTCATCGGGATCGAAGGTCGTGATCGAGAAGGACTTGGCGGGCTGCGGCAGGTCGAAGCGCATGACGTAGACCAGGTTGCGCGGTCCCGTGGGTCGCGGCCCGGCCGGCTGGCTGTTGCGCTTGTTCTCGGGCATCGGCATGCCGGACTTGTCGCCCGCCGAACGGTCCCAGTCGGGCAAGGTAAAGCTCGCCGGGTCGTCGATGCGGGCGACGAAGGCCGGTGGCTTGGCCGGCCGCACGTCTTTGGCCCCGCCATCCACGTTGAGCCAGGTCAGGAAGCCGTAGTTCTTCAGCTCCGGCATCATGTCGCCTTCGAGCGCCTTGATCTCGGCACTCGAGAACTTGCCGTCCTTGTTCTCGTCGATCAGGGGGATCTCGATCTCGCTGGAGAACGGATCGAAGCGCCATTCGATCTCGACATGGGTGTACTTGCCGTCCTTGGCGACGACGCGCACGACCTGCTGAATCCAGATATGCGGATGCGCCGCCGCCAGGCCCGGGACGAGCAGCACGGCCAGCGAAAGTGCCAGGGCAATAACGGACTTCATGCGGTCATCACCGGCGATGCGGCCTGCGGGACAGTCCGCGGCCTGCCCTCGTCGTCGATCGCCACGAACACGAAGGTGCCGTGAGTCACGCGACGCTCGGTGCTCTCGTGGCGGCGCTGAACGACGGTCTCGAGCGCGATGGTGATCGAGGTCCGGCCGACCTTGGTGACCTCGCCATAGATCGACACCCAGTCGCCGACCTTGATCGGCTCGACGAAGGTCATGGCGGTGATGGCGACGGTCGCGACCCTGCCCTTGGCGACGCGGGCGGCGAGCGCGCCGCCGGCGGTGTCCATCTGCGACAGCACCCAGCCGCCGAAAATGTCGCCATTGCCGTTCATGTCCGAGGGGTGCGGCACCGTTCGGACGATGGGGTCGCGGTGGATGTTGGACATGCAAGACTATCCTTTTCTCGTTTCCTCCCCCGTCATACGGGGGTGGATAAAGGAGGGGGAAGGCTGCAAAGGCGACCTCTCAAGAAAGAGATCATGATCTGAAACCGGCCGGCGTCTGCCTGGTGCTCACCCCCTCCTGTGTCCTCCCCCGTATGACGGGGGAGGAAATGAGACAATGATGGGAGGACATGAGACAAGGCGATATGACAAGGAATTGTTGATTTTTCGTGGTTTTCCTACCATATCAGCGAGATACCGGCCAACCAGCGACCCCTCGCGCGGGCCGAGGAAAGACAAGAAGCATGGCGAAGAACGGCGATCTGTTCGACCGGTCAGGCGGCAAGCGCGCCGCCGCGGCCAAGGACAATTCCTACACGGCCCATCACATCGAGGTGCTGGAAGGGTTGGAACCCGTCCGCAAGCGCCCCGGCATGTATATCGGCGGCACCGATGAACGGGCCATGCATCATCTCGTGGCCGAGGTGCTCGACAACTCCATGGACGAGGCTGTCGCCGGTCACGCCGACACGATCTATCTGGAACTGCTCGAGGGCAACCGCATCTCGATCCGCGACAATGGGCGCGGCATCCCGGTCGACCCCCACCCGAAATTCAAGAACAAGTCGGCACTCGAAGTCATCCTCACCACCCTGCACTCCGGCGGCAAGTTCGACAGCAAGGTCTACGCGACGTCGGGCGGTCTGCACGGCGTGGGCGTATCGGTGGTCAATGCGTTGTCGGATGAGCTCCTCGTCGAAGTGGCACGCGACCGCCAGGCGTGGGCGCAGAGCTTTTCGCGCGGCAAGGCCACGACCAAGCTCAAGTCGGCCGGCCCGGCTCCCAACCGACGGGGCACGACCGTCACCTTCCACCCCGACCCCGAGATCTTCGGCAAGCAGGCCTTCGTGCCCGAGCGGCTCTACCGCATGGCGCGCTCCAAGGCCTACCTGTTCCGCGGTGTCGAAATCCGCTGGAAGTGCGCCAAGAGCCTGCTGCCCAAGGGCGACTCGATCCCCGAGGAGGAGTCGTTCCACTTCCCGGGCGGCCTGGAAGACTTCGTGAAGTCGGAGATCGGCGAGCGCGCGACCATCGTGCCGCAGCCCTTCGCCGGCGAGGCCAAGAGCGAGACCAACGGCACGGCTGGCGGCAAGGTCGAATGGGCGGTGTGGTGGCCGGGCGACGAAGAAGGCTTCGTCCGCTCCTACTGCAACACCGTGCCGACGGCCGAAGGCGGCACGCACGAGTCCGGCTTCCGCAGCGCCCTGGTGCGTGGCCTGAAGCGCTATGCCGAGCTCACCGGCAACCGCAAGGGCTCGGTGATCACCGCCGACGACGTGATCGACGGCGCGGCGGCGCTGGTCTCGGTGTTCATCGAGCAGCCGCAGTTCCAGGGCCAGACCAAGGAGAAGCTGGTCAGCGTCGAGGCCAACAAGCTGGTCGAGACCATCGTCGGCGACAACTTCGAGCACTGGCTGACCGGCGACAAGGAAGCGGGCAACGTGCTGCTCGAGCACGTCATCGCCAAGGCCGAGGAACGGCTGCGCCGCCGCCAGGATCGCGAACAGCAGCGCAAGACGGCGACGCGCAAGCTTCGCCTGCCCGGCAAGCTCGCCGACTGCTCCAACAGCGCCTCCGAGGGGACCGAGATCTTCCTGGTCGAGGGCGATTCGGCCGGCGGCTCGGCCAAGGCGGCGCGCAACCGGGAGACCCAGGCGATCCTGCCGCTGCGCGGCAAGATCCTGAACGTGGCCAGCGCCTCGGCCGAGAAGCTGCGCGAGAACCAGGAGATCCAGGATCTGATCCAGGCGCTGGGCTGCGGCACGGGCGCCCACTACAACGACGACCGGCTGCGCTACGAGCGGGTCATCATCATGACCGACGCCGACGTCGACGGCGCCCACATCGCCTCGCTGCTGATGACGTTCTTCTATCGCGAGATGCCCAAGCTCATAGAGCACGGCCATCTCTTCCTCGCGCAGCCGCCGCTTTATCGCATCAGCAAGGGCGGGCAGACCGAGTATGCCCGCGACGACGCGCACAAGGACCAGCTGATCAAGGACGTGTTCGGCGGCGGCAAGGTCGAGATCACGCGCTTCAAGGGCCTGGGCGAGATGCAATCGGCGCATCTGCGCGAGACGACGATGGATGTAGGCAAGCGCACCCTGCTCAAGGTCGACATACCGACGGCGGCCGACGCCGATGCGCGACGAGAGGCAATGAAGACCTCGACGCTGGTCGAGAACCTGATGGGCCGCAAGCCGGAGAAGCGCTACGCCTTCATCCAGGAGCATGCGAAATTCGCCCGCGACCTCGACGTCTGACGGCGGCGTGACGGAGCGCGCGAGATTGTGACGTGAGCGGAGCGGCCGCCATGCCTATGGTGTATGATGCGCTCCGAGGAGAACATCCGATGCGCCTGAAGACCAAGATCGCCGCTGCCCTGCTCGGCCTTGCCGCCCTGCCGACCGTCGTCTGGGCCGCTGTGATCGGCGGCACCTACTACGCGCCGCAATACGACTATCGGGAATTCTTCGCCGCCGCGGACGGCCGCAACTTCCAGGTCGTCCTGTACGGCGCCGCCGCCCTGCCCGGTGTCGATCCCGCCACGGTGGCGCGTGACCTCCTGCCGGTGATGCAGGATGCCAAGCCGCGGCCGGCGCTGACCTTCACCTATGCCGATCCGCCCGAGCGGCCGCGCCCCTACTACCGGCTGGTCCTGACCTTCGATCCGGCCAACGACTACGGCTCGAACTCGGTATGCGCCGGCGTGCCGCCGCGCTTCAAGCCGGGCCGTCCGGGCGTCTTCTACGTCTTCGCCGTCTATTGCCGGAACGACCAGGTCCTGTCGGAAACGACGGCCTGGACGGCGGCGACCGGTCCGACCGACCCGCGGATCAACGAGCTGTTCCGCCAGCTGTTCCAGGTGATCTGGAGCGATTCGCCCGCGCTCCGTCCGCAGGTCGGCGGCAGCGACCGGCGTTAGTCTGCCGACGACTGGCCCCCTGGACGGGTCATGGC
>JAEWIV010000344.1 GCA_023386865.1 Pseudomonadota bacterium | reverse complement strand
GGCTCCACGCAGCCATTCGCCATCCCCATAGTTCTCTCCGATAGCGTTCCAGAGGAGAGACGATTCCATGTTCAACCGGAGGTCCGTGATGGCGGGCGGCCTGGCGATGGCCGCAGTCCCGTCATTGGCCCGCGTCGCGCAAGCCCAGCCTGGGAAGCCGATGCTGGTGTTCGTCGGCCACGAACTTTGAGGCGGCTGCAAGATCTGGCGTGCCCAGTCCGAGCCTGACTTCAAGAAATCCGACGCCTTTGCGAAGCTCGACTACCAGATGGTCTACCCTGCCAACGCCGACCTGGTGACGGCGGAAGCGAGTTGGCCGGCCGCGACCAGACCGGTGCGCGCCATGTTCCTCGACAGCGACGAAGGCAAGGCGCGCGGCTCGGCGACCCCGCGCTTCATCCTGTTCCAGGACGGCAAGATCATCCTTACCGTCACCGGCAACGCCGGCTGGAAGGACAGGATGTGGCCGAAGCTCGTGGAAGTGACGGGGACCAAGGTCTAGACGACGTTACCTTTCCTTGGAAAGGGCCTTGCATCATATTGGCCTCGTGGAGCGTTTTCACGGGGAGATGAGACCGCATGGTCCTGAGACGTTGTTCGACGGCGGCGCTGGTTGCGGCCGCCTCGATGCTGTGCACACCCGTCGACGCGCAGACACCCAGCGCCGCCCAGGGCGCACGCCCGGTTCTCGTCCTCGTCTGTCACGACCGATCGGACCCTTGCAAGACGTGGCGCAGCCAATGGCAACCGCTGTTCGCCGGCTCGCCCGCCTACAAGATGATCGACGTCCGGACCATCGACGCGCCGACCGCGAAGGCGATGATGCAGCCAGCCGCCTGGCCTGCCGACCTGCGATGGCTGCTCGATACCTTCCTGATGAGCCAGCAGGGCGCGTGGGAGGAATACGAGACACCGCGCTTCTTCCTGCTGCAGAATGGCTCGGTCACGGCCAGCACCGCCGGCACCAACGGCTGGCGCGAGTTCATGTGGCCCACGATCCTCGATGTGACGAACACCAAACCCTAGGCGACTGGAGGCTGCCATGGCCACCGAGCTGTTCCGCAGTCAACTCGCATCGTACGCGTCCGTGCATCGCGACTGGCGCAACAAGGCCACCCACTTCGTGGGCATACCCGTCATCGTCTTCTCGCTGCTCCTGGTCCTGTCGCTGTGGCGGTTCGAGGCCGGCGACCGGCAGTGGACGCTGTCGCTCGCCGTCGCCGTCGTCGCGGTGCTGGGCTGGCTGGCGCTCGAACTCGGCATCGGCATCATCATGGGCCTGATCATGGCGGTCGCGTGGTATGCGGCGGAGGCCTTCGCCGGCGCCCTCGGGTCGGCGCAATCCGTGTGGATCGCCTTCATCGTCCTGTTCGTCGGCGGATGGGTGCTGCAGTTCCTCGGCCATCACTACGAGGGCCGGCGGCCGGCGCTGATCGACAACATCTTCCAGGCCTTCATCGGGCCGATGTTCCTGGTCGCGGAGGCCCTGGTGGTGATGGGCCATCGCCGCGATCTCGCCGATGTCATGGGCGAAGGTGACGTCACGGCGCGGTGACCAGGCTTGATTTGAACCAGCGCCGCCGTGACGCCACATAGGCCCGGAAGCGTAGAAGGAGCTTCTCACATGCTGATCAAGCGCACACGTGGCTGGGAACTGGCCGACCGCCAGGCAACGCCGGAATCGGTCTTCCTGCAGCGCCGGTCGCTGGTGAAGGCCCTCGGCCTCGGCGCTGCGTCGCTCGCCCTGCCGGTCGTCGCCTCTGCCCAGGACAAGGATCCGTCGGCGTCGCTCTACCCGGCGAGACGCAACGACAAGTATGGCGTGCCGACGCCGATGACCGCCGAGAAGCTGGCGACGACCTACAACAACTTCTACGAATTCGGCACCGACAAGAGCATCTGGCGCGACGCCCAGAAGCTCGACGTGCGGCCCTGGACCATCAAGGTCTCCGGCATGGTCGACAAGCCGTTCGAGATCGGCATCGACGATCTTCTCGCCAAGGTGCAACTCGAGGAGCGCGTCTATCGCCATCGCTGCGTCGAAACGTGGTCGATGATCGTGCCGTGGAGCGGCTTTGCGATGCGCTCGCTGGTCGAGCTGTGCAAGCCGACGAGCGGCGCCAAGTACGTGGTGATGAAGACCCTGAGCAAGCCCTCGGTGATGCGCGAGCAGCGCGACCTGCTCTATCCGTGGCCCTACACGGAAGGCCTGGCGATGGACGAGGCGATGAACGATCTCGCCTTCATCGCCACCGGCCTCTACGGCAAGCCGATCCACAAGCAGAACGGCGCGCCGCTGCGCCTGGTGGCACCGTGGAAGTACGGCTTCAAGAACGTGAAGTCGATCGTCTCCGTGGAGTTTACCGACAAGCGGCCGGTCTCGTTCTGGGAGAAGCTGCAATCGAGCGAGTACGGCTTCTGGGCCAACGTGAACCCGCAGGTGGCGCATCCGCGGTGGAGCCAGGCGACCGAGAAGCCGCTGGGCAGCGACGAGCGCATCCCCACCCAGCTCTACAACGGCTATGGCGAGTTCGTGGCCGGGCTCTACGCCGACCGCAAAGCGGAAAAGCTCTTCATGTAGTCCTGCCTTTGCCTTGCCGCGGCGGCCCGCGCGAAAACGGGCCGCCCCGTCGATGCGGTGGGGCCGAGGGAGGACTTTCAGTGACGTTGAACCGCCGTTCCGTGCTTGCGGGTGCTGCTGCCCTGTCGGCATCGCCCAGCGCATTCGCCCAGGCGTTCCCCAACAAGCCGATCAAGATCATCGTGCCATTTGCCGCCGGCAGCGCCACCGACCTGACGGCGCGCGGGCTCGCCGCCAAGCTGCAGGACATCCTGAAGCAGCCGATCGTCGTCGACGACAAGCCCGGCGCCAGCGGGCAACTGGGTGCGTCCGCCGTCGCGACGGCGCCGGCCGACGGCTACACGCTGCTGATGGGCACCAACACGACCAACGCGGCCAATCCCGCGCTATTCAAGAAGCTAAGCTACGATCCCGAGAAGGACTTCGCGCCGATCATGCGCTGCGTGACCGGCGTCAACGTTCTGGTGGTCAACAACGACCTGCCCATCAAGTCGGTCGCCGAGCTGATCGACTACGCCAAGAAGAATCCCGGCAAGCTCAACTATGCCGAGGCCAGCGCCTCGCAGCGCCTGTCCGCCGAGATGTTCAACAAGCTGGCCGGCGTGAAGATCGAGCGGGTGCCCTACAAGGCGAGCCCGCAGGCGCTGGGCGACGTCATCTCGGGCCAGGTCCAGGTCATGTTCCCCGACCTGCCGCAGGGCCTGGCCCAGATCGACTCCGGCAAGGTGCGCGGGCTGGCGACCACCGGCCCGCAGCGGACGACGGTGGCACCCAACCTGCCGGCCATCGCCGAGACCGTGCCGGGCTATTCGCTGGTCTACTGGCTGGCGGTGTTCGCGCCCGCCAACACGCCCAAGGATATCCAGAAGACGCTGGCCGATGCCATCGCCGAGGCGCTGAAGGACCCGGCGACGGGCAAGGCCATGACGCAGGGCCGCATGGAGATCTCGCCGCTGCCCCTCGAGCAGTTCGCCGCCTACGTCAAGGAACAGACGACGTGGTGGACGACCGAGATAAAGGCGGCAGGCATCGAAACGGAGTGAAACGATGAACAAGGTCATCATCGAGAAGAACGGCCCGATCAAGACGATCTGGATGAACCGGCCGGAGAAGCGCAACGCCCTCGACAGCGAGCTGCTGCGCGAGATGATCGAGGCGCTGGGCGCCCCGGTGGCGCCCGAGGATCGCGTCATGGTGATCCGCGGCAAGGGCGACGTGTTCTGCGCCGGCCTCGACATGGCAGAGCGCAGCAAGTCGGCCGGCGACGGCAAGGCGAGCGGCATCGAGGTCATGCTGCGCGCCATCGAGCTCTGCCCGCTGCCCGTGGTCGCAGTGGTGCAGGGCGACGCCATCGCCGGCGGCAACGAGCTCGCGCTCCATTGCGACATCGTGGTGGCGAGCCAGAAGGCGCGCTTCGGCATGTCGCTGGCCCAGGTCGGCCTGGCGCCCAACTGGTTCCTGGCCAAGAAGCTCATGGAAGTGCTGGGGCCGGTGACGACGCGCGAGATGCTGCTGCTCGGCGACCCCCTGCCCTCGACCAAGCTGCATGCGCTCGGCCTGATCGCGCGCTGCGTCCCGGCTGCCGAGCTCGAGGCCGAGGCGACCAAGGTGATCGATCGTCTGGCCGCCAACGCGCCCTTGTCGCTCAAGGCCATGAAGGCGTTGACCGTGCGGCAGCTCGAGTTCCGCGACAGCATCAAGCACGACGACGTCGATGCGCTGGTGGTGGCGGCGATGCAGAGCCAGGACGCTCAGGAGGGCATGAAGGCCCGTCTCGAGAAGCGTACCGCCAAGTTCCAGGGCAAGTGACGTGGCTCTCCGGCTGCGTCTCGACAAGCCCTGGCGGCCGCTGACCGCGGAGATCGTCGATCGTTTGCCGGGCCAGCTCGGCGTCTACCAGATCGCCGACGCCAAGGGCACGGTCCTCTATATCGGCCAGGCCGGCGCTCGTTCGCCCTTCGGCCTGCGCTCCGAGCTGCAGCGCGAAGCGAGCCAGCGCGCCTCCGGTCACCAGTTCCGTGTCGAGGTGAACCAGCAGTACCGCACGCGCTGGTTCGAGCTCCTGATGGTGCACCAGGCCGACCACGGTAGCCTGCCCGCCGACAACGCCAAGAACCCGCCGCCTGCGCTCGGCAGGCTGAGCCCGAACTGACGAGGCAATCATGGATTTCGAGCCCAGCTCCGAACAGCAGATGCTGATCGACCAGGTGCGCCGCTATGTGCGCGAGGAGATCATTCCGCTCGAGGCCAAGCTCGATCCCGACGCCTCCGAGCTCGACCCTGCCGAGCACGCCCGCCTGGTCGAGAAGACCAAGGCGATGGGCCTCTACGGCATCGACATCCCCAAGGAGTTCGGCGGGCCCGACATCGATATCGTGACCCGCGTGCTGCTCGCCATCGAGATGGCCCAGCACCGCGCCGGGCTCTACGTGCCCTGCTACGGCACCTTCGGCGGCGCGGGCCTCGCCCAGATCTTCGAGGCCAACGAGGACCAGAAGGAACGCTATCTCTATCCGACCTTGCGGGGCGAGAAGAAGCCGTTCTTCGGCCTGACCGAGCCGTCGGGCGGCAGCGATCCGGCGCGCGCCATCCAGACCCGCGCCGAGCGCAAGGACAATGGCTGGGTGCTGAACGGCGCCAAGATCTTCATCTCCGGCGCCGATCGCGCGCAGTACGGCATCGTCTTCGCCCGTACCGACGCCTCCAAGGGCCGCGCCGGCATCACCTGCTTCATCGTCGATGCCGGCACGCCGGGCTTCCATGTGCGGCGCGTCGTGCACACGCTGCGCTCGTCGAGCTATGCCACCGAGCTCGAGTTCAAGGATTGCTGGGTGTCCGATCACCAGGTGCTGGGCGAGGTCAACAAGGGCTTCGCCGTGGCCAACGACCGGCTGACGCGCCAGCGCATTCCCTACGCCGCGGGCTGCATCGGCGTGGCCATCGCCGCCCACGAGATGGCGATCGAATGGGCCAAGATGCGCTCGACCTTCGGCGACAAGCTGGCCAACCGCCAGGCCATCCAGTGGATGCTGGTCGACAACGAGATCGACATCCGCACCGCCCGGCACTTCACGCTCGAGGCGGCCGAGAAGGCGCGCCGCGGTCTGCCCTTCCGCACCGAGGCCGCCATCGCCAAGCTCACCGCCTCGGAAGGCGGCGGCCGCGTCGTCGACCGCGCCATGCAGATCCATGGCGGCATGGGCATGACCAAGGACCTGCCGCTCGAGCGCTGGTATCGCGAGATGCGCATCCGCCGCGTCGGCGAGGGCCCGAGCGAGGTCCAGCGCGTGGTGATCGCGCGCGAGATCCTGGGCAGCAGCCTGCGATGAGCGGGCCTCTCGCGGGCATCAAGGTCGTCGAGTTCGGCCAGAACCTTGCCGGCCCCTATTGCGGACAAATCCTCGCCTTCCTCGGTGCCGAGGTCGTCAAAGTTGAGCGACCCGAAGGCGACGACGCGCGCAAATGGGGCCCTCCGTTCATCGACGGCGACGGCGTGGGCTTCATTGCGCTGAACCGCGGCAAGAAGTCGATCACCTGCGATTTGGCTAACAATGCGGAGCGCGAGGCGCTGATCGAACGCATCGGGGCGGCCGACATCTTCATCCACAATCTGCGCGCCGACGTGCCGGCGAAGTTCGGCATCGACGGCGCCACGCTGACCAGGCGCTTCCCGCGGCTGATCTATGCCGACCTCGGCGCCTTCGGCCATGTCGGGCCGTGGAAGGAGCGGCCGGGCTACGAGCCGATCATCCAGGCGGTGGCGGGCCTGATCTCGCTGAACGGCGATCCTTCGGGGCCGGAAGCGCGCATCGGCGTCTCCATCATCGACCTGTCGACCGGCATGTGGACGGCGATCGGCGTGCTGGCGGCGCTCGCCCGGCGCGCCACGACGGGGCGCGGCAGCCTGGTCAATACCTCGCTGTTCGAGACCGGCCTGATGTGGGCATCCAACCACGCCGCCAACTATTCGGTGACCGGCCGCATGGCACCACGCCAGGGCACCGGGCATCCCTCGCTGACTCCCTACCAGGCGTTCGAGTGCAGCGACGGGCCGCTGATGATCTGTCCGGGCAACGATCGGCTGTGGCGCAAGTTCGCCGAGGCGTTGGGCCATCCGGAATGGCCGGACGAGGCGCGCTTCAAGACCAATGTCGAGCGCATGCAGCATCGCGACCTGCTGCTGGGCATGATCGCCGACATCATGAAGCACAAGAGCCGGGACTACTGGTCGGGCAGGCTCGACGCGCTCGGCGTGCCCAACGGGCCGCTGAACACGGTGCCTCAGGTGCTGGAGCTCGCCCAGGTCGCGGCGCTCGGCATGTTCGCCAAGCCCTACGCGGGGTCGGATGCGCTGTTCCACGGCCTGCCCGTCAGCTTCGACGGCGAGCGCGCGACCGAGGTCGCCAGGGCGCCGAAGATCGGCCAGCACAACGGCAAAGTCTGATCATCGGACCGCGGGCCTCCAGGCTCGCGGTCCGCTGAAAGATCAGCCGGCGAAGCTCAGGCAGTATTCGCGGACGCGCTCCAGCGGGATGCGGGCGTGGCTTTGCACGATGATGAATTTGCCGCCGGGGTCGGTGCCGTTGGGCAGCTTGACCAGCCGCTCGAAATCGTCGGCGCCCCAGACGCAGGACTGTTCGGAGAACAGGTGCACGCTGGCGCCATAGCAGGTGTTCCATTCGACGTGGTAGTCGAAGAGGTTGCCCTCCTGCTCGGCGACGGTGGTGTAGAGCGAATACTCGGTCCACGGCACGCGCATCGGCCGGCGCATCTTCCACGCCATCAACGCCGCGGTCGACGAGCCTCCCGAGCCGTTCCGCATGTAGTTCAGGGTCTGTGCGGCGAGATCGCCGTGCAGCAGGTTCGGGGTGACCGACAGGCCATGGCCCTTGGCGTCGTAGTGCGTGCCGACGATCTCGGTGACGTTGCGCCACCAGTCGTGGTGAATCTTGGGCTCCCAGCGCGACAATCCGCGGCCGTCGTCGACAAAGGTTCGGGAATCGAAGTCGCCGACGCAGCAGACGTCCGAGTCGAGCGTCAGGTAGCCGCCGAAGCCCAGCATCACCGGCACCTGCAGCTTGACGATCTGCTGACGGTACCAGCCGGTCATCAGGTAGAAGCTCGAGAAAAGCGGGAAGAAGTCGCTCTCCGGCCTCACCGACACGTTGATATTGGGAAAGCGCGGCAAGCTGGTCCGCAGAAGCTGCGTGTCACTGCCAGGCGAGATGATCAGAAGCTCGAAGGGCTTGCTGTCCCGCCAATGCTTCGCCAGCGATTCGATGAGGAGGCCGGCACGTTCCAGATCACCCCGGCGCTTTATCTTGCGCAGAGCCAGGGGGAGGATGGCTTGGCGGACTTCGGAAAACATCGTCTTGGTTGGCACTGAAAATACATGTGGGGTGGCGCACCTTCCACATCAATTGCTTGGGCAAGCTGTGGGCTCCGACCACCAGCGGCAGAACGTCCCAACCACTGCAAAAAGACCGCATCGGCAATGAGCAAAAATAGACAAGGCCAAAAAAAACGCCGGGCCCAAGGGCCCGGCGAGTCAAACAGGGAGGCTTCACGTCTGGGAGACGTGGGATCATGAGGATCCCGAGTTTCGAACGCGAAAAGCAGTGAACCGTTCGTGTCGAAAACCTGTTGGGAAAATAGTCTTCGCATTGCACATGGGTAGGGGGGAATTTCCGGCAACTGGCATGCGGCAGGTGCATGCCTCTCACGGCCTATGCAATCCTGCAGGTCTGACCTTCAAAAACGTGTCTCGGCGACCTTCCGCAGCAGGAAATCGCGGAACACGGCAATGCGCTTGGAGTGCCGAAGTTCCTCGGGATACGTGAAGTACACGTCCGTCGTCCGGACATTCAGGTCCGGCAGGACCATCTCGATCTTGGTCGATTCGCGCGCGAGATAGTCGGGCAGCGAGGCGATTCCGAGGCCGGATTCGACGGCGCGGAAGATGCCGTAGACGTTGTTGACCCGCAGCACGACGACGCGGGCGGCCTGCTCGACGCTGCCCTCGCGCAGCAGCCAGTTCACGTCCTGCACCGGCGCGCGGGCGTCCTCGCCGAAAATGATGAGGCGATGCTGGTCGAGCTCGTCGACCGACTTGGGCTTGCCGTACTTCTGGATATAGCCGTGCGAGGCGTAGACGTGGCTGCGCACGGTAAGCAGGTGGCGCTGCACGAGGCCGGGCTGGCGCGGCATCACCATGCGGATGGCGACGTCGGCCTCGCGCATGCCGAGATCGAGCTCGTTGTCCGACAGCACCAGGCTGACGTCGATCTCGGGGTACATGGTGATGAATTCGTGCATCTGCGCCGTCAGCCAGGTCGAGCCGAAGCCGACGGTGGCGTGGATCTTCAGCCGGCCGGCGGGCTTGTCCTGGTTGGCGCGCAGCAGCGCCTCGGCGGTGTTGACCTTGGCGGCCATGTCGCGCGCCGTGCGGTAGAGCAGCTCGCCCTGCTCGGTGAGGATCAGGCCGCGCGCATGGCGGTGGAACAGCATGACGCCGAGTTGCTCTTCGAGCGCGCCGATCTGGCGCGAGATCGCCGACTGGCTGAGCTTCAGCGATTCGCCGGCATGCGTAAAACTTCCCGCGTCAGCTACGGCCTGGAAGATCCGCAGCTTGTCCCAGTCCATGACATCGCCTCCCTGGAGCCTTCGGCATTGGCGCCGAGGGCCCGTTTCGCGCTTTGCCGCCTTTTCTAGTCGGCGGCTTGCGCGAGGCGGGCTTCCTGGCCCGCCAGCCATTTCTCCGCCTCCAGCGCGGCCATGCAGCCGGTGCCGGCGGCCGTGACGGCCTGGCGGAAGATCTTGTCTTGCACGTCGCCCGCCGCATAAACGCCTTCGACGTCGGTCGCGGTCGAATCGGGCTTGGTGATGAGATAGCCCTCGCTGTCCATGGCGAGCTTGCCCTTGAACAGCTCGGTGTTGGGCGAATGGCCGATGGCGATGAACACGCCGTCGGTCGCGAATTCCCTCTCCACGCCGGTCTTGACGTTCTTCACGCGCACGCCCTTGACCAGCGGCGCGGGCTTGGTCTCGCCCGTGATCTCCTGCAGCGTGTGATCCCACAGCACCGTGACCTTGGGATTCTTGAACAGGCGCTCCTGCAGGATCTTCTCGGCGCGAAAGGCATCGCGGCGATGGATGACCGTCACCTTCGAGGCATGGTGCGTGAGGTAGAGCGCCTCCTCGACCGCGGTATTGCCGCCGCCGACCACCACCACTTCCTTGCCGCGGAAGAAGAAGCCGTCGCAGGTCGCGCATGCCGACACGCCGCCGCCGCGGAAGGCCTCCTCGGTGGGGATTCCGAGCCACTTCGCCGTGGCGCCGGTCGAGATGATCAATGCGTCCGCTTCATAGCGGTCGCCCGAATCGCCCACGCAGACGAAGGGCCGCCGTGACAGGTCGACGTCGACGATCGTGTCGAAGAACAGCTGGGTGCCGACGTGCTCGGCCTGCTTCTGCATCTGCTCCATCAGCCAGGGACCCTGGATGACGTCGGCGAAACCCGGGTAGTTCTCGACATCGGTCGTTATGGTGAGCTGGCCGCCCGGCTGGATGCCCTGGACCAGCATCGGCTTCAGGCTGGCGCGCGCGGCATAGATGGCGGCCGTGTAGCCGGCCGGCCCCGACCCGAGGATGAGCACCTTGCCCCGATGAGTTGCCGCCATGACCTACCCGCATCCCGCAAACCGCATATCTTCGACATATATGCAAACCTTCGCAGGTATGCACGGGCGTTCTGACAACTGAGCGCAATTGTTCACAGAGAGTTGGCCCAAACCAGCAACTTTATTGCGCGACCGGCAGGGTTCTGGCATAGAGCGCGGCCAACGGAGGAATTGATGGCTCGTGCAAAGCTCGATCGGATCGATCGGCGCATTCTCAGCGACCTGCAGGCAAACGGGCGCATGACCAACGTGGAGCTCGCCGAACGCGCCGGCATATCGGCGCCGCCCTGCCTGCGGCGCGTGCGGGCGCTCGAGCGCGCCGGGATCATCAAGGGCTACCATGCGGAACTGAGCCCCGAGACGCTGGGCTACAGCGTGTCGGTGTTCGCGCTGGTGGGGCTGAACAGCCAGGCCGAGATCGACCTCAAGGCCTTCGAGGAGCTCATCGCCAAGTGGGACGAGGTCCGCGAATGCCACATGCTGGCAGGCGAAGCCGACTTCCTGCTGAAGATCGTCGCGGAGACCTGGGACGAGTACCAGAAGTTCCTGACGACGCGGCTGACCTCGGCGCCCAACGTCAGTCACGTGAAATCCATGATGGTGTTCCGCACCGCCAAGCAGCTGCCGGGCGTTCCGATCTCGGTCGAGTAGGAAGACACCATGGACGGCAGCACCACCCCCGACGTCACCCTGGAGCGTCTGCACGAGATCGCCGACGCCTTCGCCCGCCGCGACGTCGACGGCATCGTCGACGCCTTCGCCGAGGATGGCGAGTTCCGCAACGCCCGCGGGCCGCACTACTGGGGCGAGAGCTTCAAGGGCAAGGCGGCGATCAGGGGCTACTTCGAGCCGTTGTTCGCCGCCACCGGCGACGTGACGTGGAAGCACACCAGCGAGTTCATCTGCGGCAGCCGCGCCGTCACGGAGTGGCACCGCACCGCGACGCTGCGCACCGGCGAGCGCCAGGAGTGGCTGGGCTGCGACCTCTACACCTTCCGGCGCGGCCTGATCGTCATGAAGGACACCTACATCAAGGTCGTCGTTTAGCCGTCATCCCGAGCGGAGCCGCCCGAAGGGCGGCGTAGTCGAGGGACCTGCCTTGGCCTCCGCGACACAAAAACAGGTCCCTTCACTGCGCCTCGCTGCGCTCGGCTTCGGTCGGGATGACGGATTTTTTGACTTGCGGGAAACAGCGTGTATCTATAGCGTCGATAAAATACACGGTGTTACCGTTGTCGCTTCACGGAGGCTCGCATGGCCAACCTGATGCATTCGGCCCGGCTGCTCGCCACCGACCTCGCCTCGACGATCCTGTTCCTCGTCGTGCTGCTCGCCACCAGGGACCTGATGCTGGCGGTGGCGCTCGGCGTCGGGCTCGGCGTGATCCAGATCGGCTGGATGAAGCTGCGGCGGCAGAAGATCGACACCATGCAGTGGCTGAGCATCGGCCTCGTCGTGGTCTCCGGCATCGCCACCATGCTGACCAGCGACGCGCGCTTCGTGATGCTGAAGCCGAGCGTGATCTACTGCATCGTCGGCGCCTACATGCTGAAGCCGGGCTGGATGAACCGTTATCTGCCGCCGATCGCGGTGCAGACCGTGCCCGATCTTGCGTGGATCTTCGGCTTCGTGTGGGCCGGCCTGATGTTCGGCTCGGCCGTGCTCAACATCGTGCTCGCGATGACGCTCGATCCGGTGAGCTGGTCGGCGGTCATGTCGATCTGGGGCATCGCGAGCAAGGTCGCGCTGTTCCTCGCCCAGTACGGCCTGATGCGCTTCGTCGGCGTGCGCCGCGCCAAGGCGGCGATGGCGGCGGCCGCGTCTACTTGAACTGGACGCCGACGACCTCGTAGGAGCGCGCGCCGCTCGGCGTCTGGACCTCGACGGTGTCGCCCACCGTCTTGCCGATCAGCGCGCGGCCGATCGGCGAGGTCACCGAGATGCGGCGCTTGGCGAGGTCGGCCTCGTAGGGACCGACGATCTGGTATTTCACCTTCTCGTCGGTGTCCTCGTCGGCCAACTGCACGGTGGCGCCGAACTTCACGACCTTGCCGGAAAGCTTGCTGAAGTCGATCACCTCGGCGCGCGAGATGATGTCCTCGATCTCGGCGATGCGGCCCTCGATGAAGCCCTGACGTTCGCGCGCCGACGTATACTCGGCGTTCTCCGAAAGATCGCCATGCTCGCGCGCCGCCGCGATCGCCTTGATGATCGCCGGCCGCTCCACGCTCTTCAGCTGCTTCAGTTCGTCCTCGAGG
>JAEWIV010000326.1 GCA_023386865.1 Pseudomonadota bacterium | reverse complement strand
GACCAGGATCACGCAGCGCAGCCGCGGGAAGCGCGGGTCCCTCACCTCGTCTCCGGACGCCGGCAGATCCACGGCCTCGCGCACCAGGGCCGCGTAGTCGATCGGCCCCGAGCGATCGTGCGTGATCAGGAAGCTCGAGTCGGACTGCGCCAGAACGTAGGCGAGATCGCGCGAGCGGAACCGAGTGTTTATCGGCACCAGCACCGCGCCGATCTTCTGGACGGCGAAGGAGATGAAGATCCAGTCGTCACAGTTGTTGAGCCACAGCGCGACGTGCTCGCCGTGCCGCACCCCGGCCGCGATCAGGCGGCGCGCCGCCTCGTCGATGCGCGCCGCGACCTCGCGGAAGGTGTAGCGCTTGGCGGCGAACACCAGCCCCTCGCGGTCGGGCAGCCGCGCCGCGACGTCGTCGGCAAGGTCGCCGAACCGTCGGGTCATGAGGGCCATCTCAGGGGAACCGGCCGCTTTTCGACCAGGGCGCGCTCGATCTCGAGGCATATCCGGAAGCTCGGCAACGCCTCGCGGGCCGAGACCAGCGGCGTCCCCGCCGGCGCCTCGACCAGCAGGCGGCGGAACTGCGCCTCCAGCTCGAAGACCTCGCCCGACTTCTCGACGGATACGATCTCGGCCGTCTCGGCGCCGGCGCGCTGCAGCTTGAGCTCGAAGTCGGGCGTCTCCGTGCGGTCCATGGCGCCGCTCCACCAGGTGCGGATCGCGCCCTTGTCGCCGGAGAGCTCGAGCAGCAGGGAATGCTCGAAGCCCGCCAGGCATTGCGAGAACACGGCATAGCTGCCGTCGGCGAAGGTAATGGTCGCGGTGAAGGCGTCGAACATGCCGGGCCCGCGCGGCGAGGCGACGCCGCTTGCCGAGACCTCGACCGGCAGGCCGCGCTCGCGGAAGTACCACAGCAGCAGATCGATATAGTGGATCGGCTCCTCGAGGATCCACGAACCGACCTCGGCGCTCTTGAACCGCCAGTCGCCCGCGCCGCCGCGGAAGGGCCGGCGGAACAGGGTGAAGTTGGCGGCGCGCATGCGGCCCAATGCGCCCTCCGCGATCAGCGAGCGGACCCGGGCCCACTGCCGCGAAGCGCGCAGCTGCAGGACGCTGTCGCAATAGCGGCCGGATCGTTCGACCGCCGCGACCACGCGCTCGGCGTCGGCGAGCGTGGTCGCCATGGGTTTCTCCAGCAGCACGTGCCTGCCGGCGTCGAGCGCCCTGATCGCGGTGTCGGCGTGCAGGTGGTTGGGGCTGACGATGTCGACCAGGTCGATCGCGGGATCGGCGAGCAGCGCATCGACGGAGCGATGCACCGGCACGCCCGGCAGATCGCGCGCCGCATCCTCGGCCGACGCGGCGTTGCCACACACCACTCCGCCCAGCGAAAGCCCGGCGATGCGACCGATGACGCCAGCATGCACGCGGCCCCAGGCGCCGTACCCGACCACTCCGATGCGCATCTGTTTCCTCGCCGACTCTCCTTCGGCCAGTATGTTATGGTTTCGCCCAAGGGGGAACGAAGACGTGGCGGGCCTCAGCCTTCGCAGCGTTAAAAAGTCGTTCGGCGAGGTCGAGGTCGTGCACGGCGTCGACCTGGAGATCGCCGACCGCGAGTTCATGGTCTTCGTCGGCCCCTCGGGCTGCGGCAAGAGCACCCTGCTGCGCATGATCGCCGGGCTGGAGGACATCAGCGCGGGCGAGATCGCGATCGACGGCCGGGTCGTGAACGAGCTCGATCCCAAGGACCGGGACATCGCCATGGTGTTCCAGGACTACGCGCTCTATCCGCACATGACGGTGTTCGAAAACATGGCGTTCTCGCTGCGCTACCGCGGCGTCGACCGCCGGGAAATCCGCCGGCGCGTCGACGAGGCGGCGCGCATCCTCGACATCGAGCCCTACATCGCGCGCATGCCGCGCCAGCTCTCGGGCGGCCAACGCCAGCGCGTCGCCATGGGGCGCGCGATCGTGCGCGATCCCAAGGTGTTCCTGTTCGACGAGCCGCTCTCCAACCTCGACGCCAAGCTCAGGGTGCAGATGCGCACCGAGATCAAGCGCCTGCGCGAGCGCGTCGCCACGACCACGATCTACGTCACCCACGACCAGGTCGAGGCGATGACCCTGGCCGACCGCATCGTCATCCTGAACCACGGCCGCATCGAGCAGATCGGCACGCCCGAGGACGTCTACGACCGGCCGGCCTCGACCTTCGTCGCGAGCTTCATCGGCGCGCCGCCGATGAACCTTCTGCCGTCGGCCGCGCTTCCCGCCGCCGGCCGGTCCTCCGACGGGCTGTTGCTGGGCGTGCGGCCCGAGCATCTGGTGTGGCACGCGGGCGAGGCGCCGCTGATCGAGGGCACAGCCCTGGTCGTCGAGCCGCTCGGCTCCGACACGCTGGTGTCGCTCGAGGTGGCCGGCAACCCGCTCGTCGCCCGCCTGCCGCCGCGCGTCGTGCGCCGCAAGGGCGAGGCGGTGAGGCTCGCGGCCGATCCGGCCAATCTTCATTTTTTCGACAAGGCAACGGGGCTTCGCCAGACAATGTAAGGGAGGACAAACATGCAACGCCGGCAACTTCTCAAATCGACCGCCGCCTTTTCCGCCGCCTCCATGCTCGGAGCGCCGGCGATCGCGCAGGCGCCGAAGAAGATCACGTTCCTCACCTGGAACCTGGTGCATCTCGAGGCGCCGCTGAAAGGCTGGATCGCGGGCTTCGTCAAGTCGCGGCCCGGGGTCGAGGTCGAATGGGTCGACAAGAAGGGTCCCGAGCTGCCGGCCTACTACCAGACCCAGCTCGCCGCCAACACGCCGCCCGACGTCATCGACATCCAGGGCGCGCTCGGGCTGGAGTACGCCGCGCAGGGCGCGCTGCTCGACCTGACGCCGCGGCTCGCCGCGGAAGCCGCGGTCAAGGCGCGCTACGAGGGCGCCTACCTCTCGAACTGGGTGTTCGAGGACAAGAGCTACATGGTGCCCTACTACGTCTCCAAGACGCTGCTGTTCTGGAACAAGACGCGCTTCAAGGAAGCCGGCATCGCCGAGCCGCCCAAGACCTTCGACGCGATCCTGAGTGCCGCCGACAAGATCAAGGGGGGCGAGAAGACGGGCCTCCTGACGCTCAATTTCGACTGGCTGTACTGGCCGCTGATGCAGATGAACGGCGTCGACCTGCTGTCGCCCGACCTCAAGAAGGCGACCTTCAACACGCCGAAGGCGGCCGAGGTCGTGACCAGGCTGGCCGAGGCGACCAAGAGCGGCGCCATCAACCCGATCTCGTGGACCGGCCGCTGGGTCGAGCCCAACGACGCCTTCGCCACCGGCAATGTCGGCATGCTTCACGCCCATGCGCCGGCCTTCTTCTGGATCAAGGGCAAGGGGCCGTGGATCAACGGCGACACGCTGGGGGCGGCGCAGATGCCGGGCAACTGGGCGACACCCAACAGCCACGGGCTCGGCATCTCCAAGGGCTCCAAGAACCCCGATCTCGCCTGGGACTTCGTGAAGTACCTGACCGACGTCGAGGTGGCGAGCGCGTTCGCCAAGATCGCGAGCGTCCTTACCGGCTCGAAGGAGGTCGACAAGGCGAGCCTGGCGCGCTTCCAGAAGGACGATCCGCTCGCCTTCCAGGTGCTGAGCACCCAGCTCGAGCACACCGACAAGATGTGCGGCAACTGGCGGCTGGGCAACGACAGCCGCGTCAAGGACGGCTTCTGGCCGGAGTTCCAGAGCGCCATGCTGGGCCGCAAGGACGCCAAGACGGCGCTCGGCGACGCCGAGCGGCGGGTGAGCCGCGAGCTGCGCCGGGCATGAGCATGCCTTGCCGGACCGCGGGCCGCGAGGCCCCCTCATCCAATCGTATCGACGACGAAGATGCGGGCCCGGAGGCCCGCGGTCAGGCAAGATGACCTGGTTCCAGCGCAGGCGCACACGCGAGCTGGCGCTGGTCGTCTGCTTCCTGCTGCCGTCGCTGCTGATCTTCTTCCTCTATCGCCTGCTGCCGCTGGGCTGGAACGCCTGGCTGTCGGTCCAGGCCTGGTCGCCGCTCAAGGCCGCGCAGTTCATCGGTCTGGAGCACTACGAGGAGATGCTGCTGGACGACGACGTGTTCTGGCAGGCGCTCGGCAACACGCTGATCTTCATCGCCTGCTCGCCGATCGCCATCGCCGCCGCGCTCGGCATCGCGCTGCTGGTCAACAGCGATCTCAAGGGCGCCGCGGTCTACCGCACCATCGTCTTCCTGTCGTATCCGCTGATGACGGTGGCGGTCGGCATCATCTGGCGCTGGCTGTACGACGAACGCGGCGGCTTCATCAACTACGTGCTGCGCTCGAGCGGCGTCATCGACCAGCCGATGAAGTTCCTGCAGAGCTTCGACTGGGCGCTGCCTTGCGTGATCCTGGCCGACTTCTGGCAGGTGCTGGGCTTCTACATGATCATCCTGCTGACGGGCCTGCAGAGCATCCCGCAACATCTCTACGAGGCGGCGCGCGTCGACGGCGTGCCGGCGACCGCCCGCTTCTTCCGCATCACGCTGCCGCTGCTGCGGCCGTCGATCTTCCTCTGCATCGTGGTCGGCATCCTCAATTCCTTCACCAGCTTCGACCTGGTCTACGTCATGACCAACGGCGGGCCGGGCCACGCCACCGAGCTCCTGATCACCTACATCTACAAGGCGGGCTTCGGCCAGACGCGCTTCGACTACGCCGCAGCGCTGACCGTGGTGCAGTTCCTCCTGCTGGTGGTGCTGACGGTGATCGCCAACAAGCTGTCGGGCGGCAACGCCGGCAGCCTGGAGCGCTGACAATGCCTGTTCGAGCTTCATGCTCTTGCGGACCGCGAGCCTCCAGGCTCGCTCATGTCATCCTGAGCGAAGCGCAAGTGGCAATGACGTGCTTCGCCGCGCTCGGGACGACAGGGCATGAGCGAGCCTGGAGACTCGCGGTCCGCAAGGACATGACCGGCGTCGATCGGAGCCCGTCCTAGCCATGCGCCGCCGTCACTGGCACCGCCATGCCATCATGACCGTCGTGTCGTTCCTGATGCTGATCCCGTTCTACTGGGTGCTGAAGACCTCGCTCACCGGCGAGAACATCTATGCCTGGCCGCCGCGCATCATCCCGGTCGACCCGCATCTCTTCAACTATGTCGACGTCTGGTACATGATCCCGTTCGCGCGCTACCTGCTGAACAGCGTCATCGTCACCGCCATGGCGATCGCCGGCAGCCTGCTGTTCAACGTCGCGGCGGCCTATGCGCTGACCAAGCATTTCCCCGGCCGGCGCTGGATCGTCGTGCTGCTGCTGTCGTGCATGCTGATCCCCTTCCAGGCGACGATCATCCCGGCCTACCTGATCACGTCGTGGCTGGGCGTGCTCGACACCTGGCTGGGCGTCGCCTTGCCGCTGCTCTCGACCATCATCTGCATCTTCGTCTTCAAGGCGAGCTTCGAGGCGGTGCCGCGCTCGCTGATCGACGCGGCGCGGGTCGACGGCCTCGGCGAATGGCGCATCGTCACCCGCATCGTGCTGCCGCTGTCGAAGTCGGCGATCGCCACCAACGTCATCCTGACCTTCATCTGGTCGTGGAACTCCTTCCTGTGGCCGCTGATCGCCATCCGCACGCCGGAGATGCAGACCCTGCCGCTCGGGCTGGCGCGCTTCCTCTCGGTGATGGAGGACACCACGGGCGCGCTCTACGCCTTCGTCGTGCTGGTGCTGATCCCGGGGCTGGCCATCTTCCTGATGGCGCAGAAGGAGTTCATCCGCGGCCTGACCTCGGGAGCCACCAAGGGATGAGCTGGCGGGTCCTCGGCCATCGCTTCGTCGCCGTGCCGCTGGCGCTGGCGCTCGTCGTCGTGGCCTGGAACGTCTACATCTCCTTCAACGACCACGGCATCATCGCGGGTGAAGTGCTGGACGGGGCGGGCGGGCCGGTGGCGGGCGCCACGGTCGTCTTCTTCGGGCGCAACTTCATCTACTATGAGGAGAAGCAGCGCGCGGTGACCGACGCCCGCGGCCGCTATCGCTTCACCGGCATGGACACGCATATCGGCCAGCTCGAGGCGCGCACGGACGACGGCCGACGGTCCGAACGGCGCCAGCTTCGCCTGTGGTTCCGTTCGCAGGATACCGAGGTCGCGCCGCTGGTCGTTGAGACGCCGCGCGGCTGAGGTTGACCCCAGCGAAGTCACAGCACACCGCAAGGTCGTGTGTTAGCGGTTTTGTCGTGTGTGGGTAGGGGTAGCGCATGACGACGCTCTCGAGAGAGCCGGCGTCTGTTCGCGCAGGTGCGCGGCGCCAGTTGGCGGCGTGGCTGCGCGACGACGCGTCGGCACCGTTGGTGCTTCTGGCGTTCGCCGGTATCCCTGCGCTGATCGCGGCTTGGGCTGTGTTCTCGCCGCCGGTGATGCTGTCCAAGGTGATGACGCAGGACCTGCTGTTCAACCTGAGCGGCGCCTGGCACGTCTATTGGGGACAGGTCGCGCATGTCGACTTCCATGACGCCTCCGGCCGGCTGAGCTTCCTGCTGACGGCTCTGGGATTCCATCTCGTAGGGCCGACGCCGTCGGCCTTCCTGGTCAATGTCGCGATCATGAGCAGCGCCCTGTTCGCGGCGGCCTTCCTGGCCGCGACGCCGCGCCTGCCGCTTCTGCCGGCGGCGGTCTTCGTGGTGTTCGCAACCCTGCTCGCCCTGATGCCGGCCAACGTTGGCGACCGGCCGGAGCAATACACCTTCGCCATGTCCTACAATCGCTACGGATGGAGCGCCTACAGCATCCTGGCGCTCATCCTGTTCGTGCCGCCGCGCACGGAACGCGATCGCACCTGGATCGACGTCGCCGTCGCCGGCGGCCTCCTGGCGGCGATGTTCTATCTCAAGATCACCTACTTCGCCGTGGGCCTCGCCACGGTGGGTTTCGCCATGCTTTTCCATCCGCATGTCGGCCGGCACTGGCGGGCGTGGCTGGCGCTCGGCGCGCTGCTGGGGTTGAATGCGCTCGCACCGTACAACCATGCATACTTGACCGACATACTGAGCTGGGCCACCGCGGGCGCCGTGCGCAAGGCCGCGGGCCTGCACGTCAACAACTTCGTGGCCGCGAGCGGCCAGTACGGCCCCTATCTCGCCGCCGTCGCGGTCGGCGCGTGGATGTGGTGGGCGGGTCACGCGACCTTCCGCCTGCCGCTGACCCTGCTCTTCCTGCTGGCCATGTCGCTGCTGCTGCTGTCGCAGAATTCCCAGGCCGCCGGCATGCCATCGGCTATCGTCGTCCTGTTCGTGCTCTACGACCGCCTGCGCACCACCTACGCGTCGTTGGCCAACCGAGACGTCGCGCCCTGGCTGCTGACGCTGCTGCTGTTCCCCCTGTTCGCCGACGGCGCCCAAGCCGCGAGCGTCGCGGGCTACCAGGCACAGGCCCGCAGCGGCCGCGGACTGTATGTCGTCGAGACAACCAACCTCGCCGGACTCGCCGTGCCGGCGGGCGAACGCGGCACCTACCTCAGCTTCTCGTACAATTTCGACTATCCCTCGCGCCCGAAGGACACGCCGCCGCACGCGCTCTACCAGCTCTCGGACTACGAGTACGTCCTGGTGCTGCTGGACGCGGCGGAGCTGCTCAAGGGCCGGGAAGGCGGCGGCATCGCCTTGCTCGACAGCGTCAATCCCCTGCCCTTCATGCTTGGTGTCGAGCCCGCGCGCGGCGCCAACCTGTGGTCGGCATGGAGCGCGCCCAGACGGCCGCCTGGCGAGTTCCTGGCCGATGTGCGCTACGTCCTGGTTCCGAAGTTCCCGACCAGCCCGCAATGGACCGACGACATGGTGCGGTACTACGGCGACTATCTGGGAGAGCACTTCCGCTGGGCCGCCGAGACGCGGAGCTGGGTCCTGCTGACCCGGTCCGATTCCGAGCTGCCGACCAGCCTGAGCCAGGGCAACCTCTGATCGCGGGTCAGCCTTCGAGCTGCTCGCGCAGCAGCTCGAGTTCCAGCCACTCGGTTTCCGCGGCATCGAGCTCCGCCTGCGCCGCCGCCAGGCGCGCGGTCCTGGCGGAGAACGACGAGGCATCCCGGCGGTAAAGCTCGGGGTCGGCCAGCGCCCGATGGAGCTCGGCGATCTCGGCCTGCAGGGCCTCGATCTTCTTCGGCAGCCCGGCGAGCGCGCGTTCGCGCTTGTAGCCCAAGCGCGCCTTTGGCGCGACCTCGCGAACCGGCGCCTTTTCCTTGCGCGGCGTCGCCGCGGCCGCGGCGACCTCGCGCGGCCCGCGCTGGACCACGTAGTCGCTGTAGCCGCCGGCATACTCGATCGCCGTGCCGTCGCCTTCGAGGGCGATGGTCGACGTCACCAGCCGGTCGAGGAAGTCGCGGTCGTGGCTGACCAGCAGGACGGTGCCGTCGTAGTCCGACAGCGCCTCCTGCAGCAGGTCGAGCGTGTCGGCGTCGAGATCGTTGGTCGGCTCGTCGAGCACCAGCAGGTTCGACGGCGCGGCCAGCGCCTTGGCGAGCAGCAGGCGGTTGCGCTCGCCGCCCGAGAGCGTGCGCACGGGCTGGCGCGCCTGCTCGTCGCGGAACAGGTATTCGCGCAAGTAGCTCATGACGTGCATCTGCCGGCCGCGCACCAGCAGGTGGTCGTTGCGGTCGGCCAGGATCTCCCACGGCGTCTTGTCGGGATCGAGCGCGGTGCGGCGCTGGTCGATCACGACCGGCACGAGGTTCGCGCCGAGCTTCACCGAGCCGGTGTCCGGCTCGAGCTCGCCGGTCAGCATGCGCAGCAGCGTCGTCTTGCCGGCGCCGTTGGGCCCGATCAGGCCGATGCGGTCGCGGCGAAAGATGCGGGTCGAGAAGTTCTCGACGATGACGCGCTCGCCGAAGCGCTTGGAGATGTTGCGCGCGGTGATGGCGAGCGCACCGGACTGCTCGGCCTGGCCGACCTCGATGCTGGCGCGTCCGATCGGGCCGATCTGTTGGCGGCGCTGCTTGCGAAGCTCGCCCAGCTGGCGCAGCCGGCCTTCGTTGCGCGTGCGCCGCGCGCGAATGCTCTTGCCCGCCCATTCGGTCTCGCGTTCGATCAGGCGGTCGAGCTTGTGCCGCTCGGTCGCCTCGCGCTCGAGGATGGCGGTCGACCAGCCCTCGAACTCGGCATAGCCCTTGTCGAGCCGACGCACGATGCCGCGATCGAGCCACAGCACGGCGCGACTCAAGTTGGCGAGGAAGCGCCGGTCGTGGCTCACCAGCAC
>JAEWIV010000319.1 GCA_023386865.1 Pseudomonadota bacterium | reverse complement strand
CTCGAGCAGCGCGCCGCCACCGGCCGCTCGCCGGCAGGCGACGTGGTGCCGCGGCTGGCCAACGGCCTTGCCGCCTACGGCGACGGCGACTGGGCGAAGGCGATCGCCATCCTCGAGCCGGCGCTGGCCGAAACCGTGCGCATCGGCGGCAGCCGCGCGCAGCGCGACCTGGTCGAGAACACCCTGCTCGCCGCCTATCTCAAGGCCGGCCGGGAGGACGACGCGCGCCGGCTGCTGGCGGCGCACACCGAGCGGCGGCCTTCGGTGCCCATCGCCGGGCTCTAATCGGGCGATACCTTGCCGCTGGTATCCACGACGAGCTGTACCTCGGCCGTGCCGATATGAGCCGTCGCCCGCCACATGCCGTCGGCAGCCTTCATGATCGCCGTCACGTCCCGGTAGCCATAGGCTTCGATGGCCGCCTTGGCCGCAGCGTCGTCCATGACAGGCACTCGGGCCGCGGTTTCGACCGTGGGCCGCAGCATCACCGACGGCGGGACCTTTTGCGGCAGCGGTGCCATCACGACCGTGCCGACCAGGACGGAGATGACGATCGCGTTGAAGAGGTGGTTCATCATTGGCCAGCTCCAATGACCAGACGCGCAGTCCGGCACACTGGCTAACACCACTTGGCACGGTGTTCTGTGCGTTTGCGCACACCCGGCTTCCTATTGCCACGATCGGAAAAGGCGTAGACTTCGCGCGGCCGGCGGGTCCGAGCCGGCCTCGGGAGGAAGCAATGAAGCTTCGCCGCAGGCACTTCCAGCAACTGGCGGCGGGCGCGCTTGCGCTGCCCGCCCTGTCGGGCGTCAAGGCGCAGGCTTGGCCGACGCAGCCGGTGCGCCTCACGGTCGGCTTCGCCGCCGGCCAGGCGATCGACATCCTGGCGCGCCTGATCGGCCAGTCGCTCGCCGAGCAGTTCTCCCAGCAGGTCATCGTCGAGAACAAGCCGGGTGCCGGCGGCAACATCGCGGCCGAGCAGGTCGCACGGGCGACACCGGACGGCTACACCTTGCTGGTGATCGGCGCCAACAACCCGATCAACTCCACGCTCTACGACAAGCTCGGCTTCGACCTGCTGCGCGACTTTGCACCAGTCGCCGGCATCTATCGCGTGTTCCAGGTCATGGTGGTCAAACCCGATTTCCCGGCCAAGACCGTCCCCGAGTTCATCGCCTACGCCAAGGCCAACCCGGGAAAGATCAACTTCGGATCGGCCGGCACCGGCTCGGTGGCGCACGTCACCGGCGAGTGGTTCAAGATGATGGCCGGCGTCACCATGCAGCACGTCCCCTATCGCGGCGCCCCGCTGGCGCTCGCCGACCTGATGGGCGGCCAGGTGCAGGTCATGTTCGACAACCTGCCGTCGTCGATCGAGCACATCCGGGCGGGCCGCCTGCGCGCCCTCGCCGTGTCGACGCCCGCGCCGCTGGAGCTGCTGCCCGGCGTCCCGACCATCAACGAGGTCCTGGTGGGGTTCGAGACCAGCGCCTTTGCCGGCCTCGGCGCGCCGGCCGGCACGCCGCGCGAGATCATCGACAAGCTCAACAAGGGCGTCACGTCCGCCCTCGCCGATCCCAAGATCAAGGCGCGCATCCTCGATCTCGGCGGCGTGCCGATGCCGATGGCGCCTGCCGAGTTCGGCGGTTTCCTCGCCGCCGAGACCGAGAAATGGGCCAAGGTCATCCGGGCTGCCGACATCAAGCCCGGCTGACCGGCTTCAGCCGATCGCGACCTTGCTCCAGATCGGTCGGACCTCGCCGTCCGGATCCCCGACGACCCGGCAGTCATCGTCGAGAAGCATCGTCGCGCGCCGCTCGGCCGTGTAGGCCGGCCACGCGGGCAGCGAAGAATTGGCCGGGTCGCCGTTGCGCGCGAAGGCGGCCCACGTCTTCGATACGCGATCGGCCAGCGCCTGGGCGCCCGGCTTGCGATGGCCCTCGCCGATGACGTGGAGCGTGTCGAACACGAACGGCACCTCGACCGAGTGCGATGATTTCAGGCGGCCGCCGAAGGCCGGCGTCTCCCAGTCGAAGCTGTACATCCAGACCGGCGCCTTGCCGCGTGCCGCCTTGCGCTCGGCCAGCAACAACGACCGCACATGGAAATTCGACATGCTGAGCATCGTGATCAGCCGGTCGCTCGGGCTCGCCGCGGGATGGCGCCGCTTGTAGTAGGCGATCAGGTCGGCGGCAGCCGCACCGGCGACCTTGCCGACGCGATCGGCGAGGCCCGCCTCGGTGACGGCGCGGTTCCACACCTCGTCGTCGGGCGCGAGGAAGATCGCCGATTCGTCCTTGGTTCCGCCGATCATCAGGGGGATGTCGTCCGACAGCCCGGGCGCGGACGGATCGAAGGGCTGAGCGGGCAGCACGCTGCCGTCGATCACCGGCCCGAAATTGTAGCGGTCGAGCAGCGGCTGGCGCGGACGCGGCAACGTCGCCTGCGCCGGCACCACCGCTTCCTGCAGGCGCTCCAGCGGCAAAGCCTGCAGCGCGTCGAGTTGGTCGGCACGCAGGCCGAGATGCTTCAGCACCGCGTCGGCGAGCCGCGTCGTGCGCTCGCGCTCGGCAAAGCGCACGCTGGCGCCGCTCTGGATGATGGCCTTGTGGAACAATCCTTTGGCACGCGGCATCGCCAGAAGCGCGCTCACCTTCCCGCCACCGCCCGACTGGCCGAAGATCGTGACGTTGCCCGGATCGCCGCCGAAGCGGCCGGCATGCTCGCGCACCCATTCGAGGGCAGCGACCAGGTCGAGGATGCCGGCATTGCCGGATTGGGCGAAGCGTTCGCCACCCGCCTGCGACAGATCGAGATGGCCGAAGATGTTGAGGCGATGGTTGACGGCTACGACCACGACATCGTTGCGTCGCGCCAGCCTGGTGCTGTCGTAGCGCGGCGAGTTGGCCGAGCCGTACGAGAACGCGCCGCCATGCAGCCAGACCATCACCGGACGGCGCGCGTTGTCGAGGCCGGGCGTCCAGACATGCAGGGTCAGGCAGTCCTCGCCGACCGGCAGGGTATCGACCGGACCCCAGACCGTCGCGAGCTCGGGCCGCTGCTGGGCGGCCGGCGCCTGCGGCGAACGGCCGGCATAGGCGACGGCCTCGCGCACGCCGGCCCACGGTTCGGGCTTGCGCGGCGGCATGAAGCGATTGGCGCCGGCCGTCGAGGCGCCATAGGGAATGCCTTTGAAAACGTGAACGCCGTCCGACGTGATGCCTTTGACGCGGCCGGCGGCGGTCTCGACGACGGGTGAATCGGCGGTACGGGCGGAGCGTTGCGTCAGGGTGTCGACATCACCGGCCATGGCGTTCTCCCGTTCTGTGGGTCCGAGCCTGCGCGTGCCGAGGGAAGGCGTCAACGACGTCATGCCCCCGGACCGCGAGCCTTCAGGCTCGCTCATGAGCTTGAGCGAGCCTGCTTGCGGTCCGGAAGACGACTACTCCGCCATCACGTGCTTCACGCGCGCCTTCGCCAGGGCGGCGTTGAGCTGGGCGATGTCACCCTTCACCAAGGCCTCGAACTTCGCGACCTCGCTGTCGACCTTGCCCATGACCTCGCGCGACACTTCGGTAGTCTGGGTGGTCGGTGGCCGATCGGCCGTGGTCGCCATGGCGACCATGTCGATCAGCGTGTCGTTGAGGCCGGCAGGGTTGCGCAGCACGTCGCGCACCGACTTGCGATGCGGGTCGACCATCACGCTCTCGATGGCCGAGAGCTTGCGCACGATCGTCGCTGCCCGGTTCTTCAGCGCGCGCTCGCCCTTGCCGAGATGCCCCGTCGCTTCCTCGAGCTGTCGCTTCATCTTGCGCAGGCGATTGACCGCCTGCTTCAGCTTGGACACCGAAGCGATCAGGGCCTTGTGCAGGGCGAACTGCGCCGCGTACTCGGCATCCGTCGTCGGCAGGCGCGGATCCTTGGCCACCGTGAACTTGGCGGCGTGGCCCTTGCCCTTCTCGCCGACGGTCAGCTCGACGGCGTATGTCCCCGGGACCACGGTAGGTCCCGGCGGATTTTCCGGGTCGGGCGCCAGCGGCTTGGGCCGAGGCGGCGCCAGGCCGTAATCCAGCCTGGTCGGCCCGGGATACTTCATGTCCCAGACGAAGCGGTTCAGGCCCGGCTTGGCATCCGGCCGCCGAGCCGGCGGCAGGGTCGTGTCGCTGCTGGTGCAGTCGACGATCTTGCGGCCGCTCGAATCGCGGAAGGTCAGAGTCACCGGCCCGGTGTCGTTGTCCGACAGCCAGTAGTAGACGATGGCGCCGTTGGGCGGGTTCTCGCCGACATCGAGATGCTCGCGATAGCGCGTGCCGTCGGCCCGCTCGACCATCACCGTGCTGCCGTCGATGCCGAAGGCGGGCCCGTAGGCGACGCCGGTACGCACGTTGGCGCCGGCGCTCCAGTGCAGCTTGGTACGGATGGCCGTGCGCGGCGGGAACAGGCGTGTGCCCTTGCGGCCGTCGGCGAGGCCGCGCAACGCCGTCACGTCGTCGAGGATCCAGAACGAGCGGCCGTGCGTGGCGGCCACCAGGTCGGTGTCCTTGAGCTTCATGTCGTAGACCGGCACGTTGGGCAGTCCGCTCATCCGCGTCCAGGTCGCGCCGTCGTCCAGGCTGAAATGGATGCCGGTCTCGGTGCCGACATACAGCAGGCCCTTGGCGACCGGATCGGCGCGCACGACACGGCTGATCTCGTCCTTCGGCAGGTCGCCGTTGATCGATTTCCAGCTCTTCCCGCCGTCGCTGCTCTTGAAGAGATGCGGCCGGTAGTCGGCGAGCTTGTAGCGCGTCGCCGCCACGTAGATCGTGTCGGCGTCGTGCGCCGAGATTTCGACGCAGCCGACATAGGCCAGCTCCGGCATGCCCTTGGGCGTCACGTCGTTCCAGCTCTTGCCGCCGTCGCGCGTGACATGGACCAGGCCGTCGTCGGTCGACGCCCAGATCTCGTCACGGCGATGCGGCGATTCGACGACGCAGGCGCAGGTCGCGTGAACCTCCGCGCCGGCGCTCTCGCGCGTGATCGGGCCGCCCGACGCGCCCTGCCGCTGGCGCTCGTTCAGGCTGAGATCGGGCGAGATGCGCTGCCAGCTCATGCCTTCGTCGCGGGTGCGGAACACGCAGTTGCCGCCGGCATAGAGTGTGCCCGGGTCGTGCGGCGAGAACACGATCGGGAAGGTCCAGGCGAAGCGATACTTCAGGTCCTTGGGCGCGATGCCCGTCGACTCCTCCGGCCAGACGTTGACGAGCTGGATCTGCCGCGTGCGATGGTCGTAACGCTGCAGGGCGCCGGCGCCGCCCGGGCGCGAGCCGATGGCGCCGACATAGACGATGTTGTGGTCGCGCGGGTCGACGGCAATGAAGCCCGATTCGCCGGTGCCGGGATAAGAGCAGTCGGCCAGCGTGATCACGCCCCACTCCGAGGCGCTGGGCACCGAGATCGAGGTGTTGTCCTGCTGGGTGCCGTAGACGCGGTAGGGATACTGGTTGTCGATGTCGATGCGGTAGAACTGCGCGGTCTTCTGGTTGTAGATCGTCGACCAAGTGGCGCCGCCGTTGAACGAGATATTGGCGCCGCCGTCGTTGCCCTCGATCATGCGCGACGGATCCTTGGGGTCGATCCACAGGTCGTGGTTGTCGCCGTGCCGCGTCGTGACCTCGGTGAAGGTGGCGCCGCCGTCGGTCGACTTCCACATCTGCAGGTTCGTGACGTAGACCGTGTCGCCATGCCCGGGATCGGCGAAGACGTGGGTGTAGTACCAGGGCCGGTGCATCAGGTCGCGGTTGGGCGACACCATCGTCCAGCGCATGCCGAAGTCGTCGGAGCGATAGAGGCCGGTCTTGTCGCCTTCGGCCTCGACCAGCGCCCACACGCGGCCCGACCGCGCCGGCGAGATCGACACGCCGATCTTGCCCAGCATGCCCGTGGGCAGGCCGGGCTTGCTCGAGATCTCTTCCCAGGTGTCGCCGCCGTCGGTGCTGCGGAACAGGCCGCTGCCCGGGCCGCCGCTGGAAACGTTCCAGAAATTGCGCTTCGCCTCCCAGATCGAGGCGAACAGCAGGCGCGGGTTGTTCGGGTCCATCGTGAGGTCGATCGCGCCCGCGACGTCGCTGCGATGCAGGATCCGCTCCCAGGTCGCGCCGCCATCCTTGGACCGGTAGACGCCGCGTTCGGTGCTGGGCCCGAAGATGTCGCCCAGCACGGCGGCGTAGACGAGGTCGGGGTTCTGCGGATGGATGCAGAGACGGCCGACGAACTTGCTGTTCTTCAGCCCGACATGCTTCCAGCTTCGTCCGGCGTCGGTCGATTTGTAGATGCCGTCGCCGTAGGACACGTCGAGACGGATCGCGGTTTCGCCGGTGCCGGCATAGATCACGTTGGGATCGGACGGCGCAACGGCGATCGATCCGACCGCGGAGCTGCCCATGTAGCCGTCCGAGACGCAGCGCCAGAACACGCCGCCATCCTCGGTCTTCCAGATGCCTCCGGCACAGGCGCCGAAATAGAAGGTCATCTTGTTGACGGGATCGCCGGAGACCGCGACGACGCGACCACCACGCGAGGGACCAATGCAGCGCCACTTGAGCGCGTCGAAACCCGGCGACGCGGGCAAGCTCTTCTTCGATGCCATGTTCGGGAGGATCTCTTCAGGTGACTAGAGGCGCGACGTTAAGGCAGGTTCGCAGGGCGAGGCAATCAACTTTGACAGCCGCCCGCCAGCCAGCCTCCAATCACCAGGTCAAGGATGGAGACGCCGATCATGGCCGATAGCGACACACTTCCCACCGCGACCCGCGTTTCCGATCCGGGTATTCGCGCGCTGTATCGCCTGGAGAATCGCTGGCAGGCGTGGCTCGACGTCGAGGTCGCCCTTGCGCGCGCCCAGGCCGAGCTGGGCATCATCCCTGCAGACGCCGCAGAGGCCATTGCCGCGAATGCAAGGCTCGAGCTGATGGACCGCAAGCGCATCGACGACGGCTTTGCGCGCACCGGCCATACTCTGGTGCCGCTGGTCTGGGAGCTCGGCCGTATCGTCGGCGAGCCGCACGGTGGCTGGGTCCATTGGGGCGCCACCACCCAGAACATCACCCAGACTGGTGACCTTTTGGTGCTGCGCCAGGCGCACGCGATCATCCTGCGCCAGATCGGCGAGATCCTGGCGGCGATGGCCGATCTCGCCGAACGCACGGCCGACATGCCGATGGCGGGCCGCACGCACGGCCAACACGCGGTCCCGGCCACCTTCGGCTACAAGGTCGCCGTCTGGATCGACGAATTGCTGCGTCACGTCGAGCGCCTGCGGCAGGCGGCCCCTCGCCTGTTCGTCGCCATGCTGGGCGGCGGTGCCGGCACCTTCGCGTCGCTCGGCAAGCAGGGCCCGCCGGTGCAGGCCGGCATCGGCCGCCAGCTCGGCTTCGGGTCGATGACCGTGCCGTCGCGCGCGCTCGGCGATCATCTGGCGGAGAACATCTGCATCCTCGGCCTGCTCGCCGCGACCTGCAGCAAGATCGGGCGCGAGGTCTACACCTTGATGAAGACCGAGTTCGGCGAGGTCGAGGAGCCGGTGCCGCCCGGGACCGTCGGCAGTTCGACCATGCCGCAGAAGCGCAATCCCAAGCTCTGCCAGGACGTCATCGCCGCCGCCGCGGAAGTGCGCAGCCTGGTGCCGCTGGCGCTGGAAGCCATGACCACCGAGCACGAGGCCGATCGCACCACCAGCCTGATGATGGACAGCGCCGAGGCACGTGCCTGCATCTCGACCGGCGACATGCTGGCCCGCCTGGGCGAGATCATGCGCGGCCTCGAGGTCGACCCCAAACGGATGCGGGCAAACCTCGACCTCGGCGGCGGCCTGATCATGGCGGAAGCCGTGATGCTCGAGCTCGGCGCCGCGATCGGCCGCCAGCATGCGCATGATGTCGTCTACGACGCCGCACAGGCTGCCTTCGTGGAAGGCAAGTCGTTCTCCGACCTGCTGGCGGCGGACAGGCGCCTGACCGCGCACATGGACCGCAAGGCCATCGACAAGCTGCTGGATCAGACGGCCTATACCGGCCTGTGTTCCGACATGGCGCGCGAAAGCGCTGGCCGCGCGCGGACGGCGGCAAAAGTCCTGGCGGCATAGCTCAGCCGGAGCGCGGACCTCCAGGTCCGCATCATTCACTCTGAGCGGACCCGGAGGTCCGCGCTCCGGCATGAGGCCTCTTCTTCTGGCGCATGTTCCGTGCGAACAATGACGCCCTCGCCTGCAGGAGTCTTCGATGTTGCTGAGCGCCCTCTTTCCGACGCGTGACATAGGCCGCGATCCCGCGAAGATCCGGGATTGGGCACAGGCGGCGGAGGATCTCGGCTACGACTGCATCGAGGTGGCCGATCACGTATTCGGCGCAGCGCCGCGCGGCGATTGGAAGCCGACCTACAGCGAGCACGATCCTTTCCACGAGACGTTCACGACGATGGCCTTCATCGCCGCCGTCACCAGGAACATCAAGCTGTGCAGCGGCGTGCTCATCCTGCCGCAGCGCCAGACCGGCGTCGTCGCCAAGCAGGCGGCCGAGGTCGACATCCTGAGCGGCGGCCGGCTGCGGCTCGGCGTCGGCGTGGGATGGAACCACGTCGAATACGAAGCGCTCGACATGGAGTGGAAGACACGCGGGGCGCGTCAGGCCGAGCAGATCGAGGTGATGCGGCGCTTGTGGACGGAGGAGCTGGTCACCTTCAAGGGCAAGTTCCACACCTTGATCGACGTCACCATGCTGCCGGTCCCGGTGCAGCGCCCGATCCCGATCTGGTTCGGCGGATCGTCCGACGCCGTGGTCAAGCGCGCCGCCCGGATCGGTGACGGCTGGATGCCGATCCTGTCGCCCGAGGCCGCCGAGCCCAAGCTCGCCGCCCTGCGCGAGCATCTGAAAGCCTTCGGGCGCGACCCGGCCAAGTTCGGGCTGGAGGGCTGGCTGCGCTTCGACGAGGAAGACCCCCAGCGCTGGGCCGCGGCCGCGCAGGGCTGGCAGCGACTGGGCGCCAGTATCGTGATGCTCTATCCGATGTATCGTATGCCGGAGCTCGACCGACAGATCGAGACCCTGCGGCGCTTCAAGGAAGTCGCGCCGAAATAGTGCAACGCGGCAGCTGGAGCGGATCGACATGAGCGAGCGTCGGATCGGCGTGATCATCAACGGCGCGACGGGCCGGATGGGCACGACCCAGCATATGGCCAATCTCCTTGCCATCGCCGCCGAGGGCGGACTTCCGCTCGCCAACGGCGACAGGCTGATCCCCGACCTCGTTCTGGTCGGCCGCGACGCCCAGCGCATCGAGAAGCTCGCCGCCGAGCACGGCGGTCAGCGCTGGACGACCAGGCTCGAAGAGGCATTCGCCGGGCCGGATCGCATCTTCATGGATTGCGCCGCGACCGGCGACCGACCCAAGCGCGTGCGCCAGGCGATCGCCGCCGGCAAGCACATCTTCATCGAGAAGCCGACGGCGCCGACCGTCGACGAGGCGATGGACCTGGCGCGGCTCGCCGACCGCGCCGGCCTCAAGCACGGCGTCATCCAGGACAAGCTCTTCCTGCCCGGATTCGCCAAGCTCCTTGCCGTCAGCAGATCGGGCTTCTTCGGCCGCATCCTGTCGGTGAAGGTCGATGCCGGCTCGTGGATCTTCGACGGCAGCGAGCAGCCATGTCAGCGGCCGAGCTGGAACTACAGGAAGGCGGAGGGCGGCGGCCTGGCGCTCGATATGATGGCGCACTGGCGCTACATGATCGATCGCCTGGCTTCGCCGATCACCGAGGTCTGCGCCGTCATGACCACGGCGATCCCCGAGCGCGTCGACGAAAGCGGTCAGCGCTACAAGGTCGACGCCGAGGACACCAACTACGCCCTGCTGAAGCTGCGGGATGGCGCGATCGGCGTCATCACCAACAGCTGGGCGACGCGGCCGCGCCGCGACGATACCATGGTAGTGCAGATCGACGGCACCGGCGGCTCTGCCGTGGCCGGGCGCTTCCGCTGCTTCACGCAATCGGCCGCCGACACGCCGGAGGCCTTCATCAAGGCGGCGCGGCCCGGCGGCGTCGACCTGATGGCGGACTGGAAGGAAGTGTCGGATGCGGGCGACGACAAGAACCCGTTCCGCCAATGCTGGGAGGCGTTCCTGCGCCATGTGGCCGAGGATGCGCCCTACCTGCCGACGCTGGTCGAAGGGGCCAAGGCGGTGCAGCTCGCCGACCTCGCCTATCGCAGCGTGGCCGAGCAGCGCTGGATGAAGGTGCCCGAATTGAGGCTGTGATCGCGTCGCGTGACCATCGCGAAGTCTTGATTTGTGCGGATCATGCGCACGCTGCAAGTCAGGCCGCGCTGGAGGTCCTCATGCGCCTTGCCCGCCTCGCCACCGTCCTGGTCGCGCTGCTCGCGACCCCGGCGGTGAGCGTCGCCGCCGTCATCGGCGGCGCCTACTACGCGCCGCAGTACGACTACCGCGAGTTCTTCGCCGCGACCGACGGCAAGCCCTTCCAGGTCGTGCTGGCCGGCAATCCGTTTCCCGGCATCGATCCGGCCGTCGTCGCGCGCGACCTGTTGCCTGCCATGCAGAGGGCCAAGCCTCGGCCGGCCTTGACCTTCACCTACGACACGCCCGCCCCGCCGCCGCGGCCGAACTACCGCCTGGTGCTGGTGTTCGATCCCGCGCTCAACCTCAACAGCGATCCGGTATGCGCCGGCGAGCCGCCGCGCTTCCGGCCCGGCACGCCGGGGCGCTTCTACGTCTACGCCATCTATTGCCGCAACGACCGGGCGATGTCGCAGACCACGGCATGGACGGACGCGACCGGCCCGGCCGATCCACGCATCGAACGCCTGTTCCGCGAGCTCTTCCCGGTGGTCTTCAGCGAGCAGCAGAACCGCTGGGCCTTCAACGACCCGATGTTCCGTTGATCGGGAACGTCGGCCGCCGACCGCGCTTTCCGTCAATGAAACGTCCGACCTGAGTCGATGACCAGCGTCTGTCCGGTCATGGTGTTGGTGCGGCACATCGTGACGACCTGATCGGCGCAGTCGTCCTTGTCGGCAGCCTTGCCCAGGAGCGACCCCTTGCGACCGGCCTCGACCTGCTCGGGACGCAGGTTCGCCGTGGCGCGGGTGCCTTCGAGCAGGCCAGGCGCCACGCAGTTGACCAGCACCTCGGGCGCCAGCGCCACGGCCATGCACTTGGTGAGATGGATCAGGCCCGCCTTGGAAACGGCATAGGCGATCGACGAGCCGGTCGGACCGAGTCCCGCGACGGAGGAGATGTTGACGATGCGGCCCCTGCCCTGCCGCTTCATCACCGGTGCAACGGCCTTGGTCACCAGCATCGGACCTGTCAGGTTGATGTCGAGGATCTTGGTCCATTCCTCGTAGGTCATATTGTCCAGATCCTTGAACGGGATCGCCTTGTTGTAGGCGGCATCGTTGACCAGGATGTCGAGCCGCCCGAAGCGCTTCACGACGTCGTCGACCATCTTCTGGACCTGGTCGCGCTCGGTCACGTCGCAGGCAAAGGCCGCGGCCCCGACCTGGTGCTTCTCGAGATCGCGCGCGACGCCCTCCGCCTGGTCCTTGCTCCGGGCATAGACGACGGCGATGTGGCAGCCCTGCTCCGCGAGCGCATGGCAGATGCGCTGGCCGAGCCCGCCGTTGCCGCCGGTCACGACGGCGACTGCACCCTTCAGGTCCATGGCTTTCCTCCGTATGCTGCCGGTCCGCACCCTAGACCAGCCGTGGCACTGGAGGGAACATGAGCCGCACCTACGACGTGATCGACGCCGACGGACACGTGCTGGAGCCGTTCACGCTCTGGGACGACTATCTCGATCCGCGGTGTCGCGAACGCGCGCCCAAGCTGGTCAGGGATGCGGACGGCCGCGAGAAGCTCCTGCTCGAGGAGAAGCTGCTGGGCAGCCGCGCGGGCTTCGGCGGCATCGGCGGCGTGGGCGCCCGCCAGGGCATCGTGGCCGCCGACAGCATGGACTACAAGGACGGACGCAAGGGCGGCTTCGATCCGCATGCGCGCATTCCCGACATGGATCTCGACGGCATCGACGCGGCCTTCCTCTATCCCAGCCTCGGCCTGTTCGTGGGCTCGATCCGCGATCCCGCCTTCGCCGCCGCGATGTGCCGCGCCTACAACCGCTGGCTCGCCGACTATTGCAAACCCTACCCCGACCGGCTGTTCGGCATCGCCATGCTGCCGATGCAGTCGATCGACCTTGCCATCGAGGAGATGCGCTTCGCCCGCCAGCAGCTCGGCTTCCGCGGCGGCTTCCTGCGGCCCAATCCCTACAACGACCGCAAGCTGCATGACGCGGACTACGAGCCGTTCTGGAGCGCCGCGGAAGAGCTCGATTTCTGCATCGGCATCCATGAAGGCGGCAACAGCGGCATGCCGACGGTGGGCATCGACCGCTTCGACGGACGCGGCGCCCAGCACATCATCTCCCACACCATGGAGATGATGCTGGCGGCGATGAGCTTCATCTGGGGCGGCGTATGCGAGCGGCATCCGAGGCTGCGCGTCGGCTTCCTCGAATCGGGCGGCGGCTGGATCGCACCATGGCTCGACCGCATGGACCGGCATTTCGACGACAAGGGCTTCAACGATTCGGGCCTCAGCATGCGGCCGAGCGACATCTTCCGGCGCAACTGCTGGATATCGTTCGAGCCGGTCGAAGGCTCGATCGGCGCCCTGGCCGACTACATCGGGGCGCACAAGATCCTGTGGGCGACGGACTACCCGCACCGCGACGGTTTCTTCCCCGGTGCGCCGCAGATGCTGAAGGAACGGATGAAGGGCCTGTCGGCGGCCTCGCAGCGCGCCGTCATGGCGGGCGGCGCGATGGGGTTCTACGGCCTGCACTGAGGCCGGGAGCGCGGGTCTCCAGACCCGCTCATGACCCTGAGCGGGTCTGGAAACCCGCGCTCATGGGCGCTAACTTTGCTTGAACTGCGGAAATAACCTCACCCTGAGAGCTTGTGAATTTATTCGAGCGACCATGCAT
>JAEWIV010000259.1 GCA_023386865.1 Pseudomonadota bacterium | reverse complement strand
CGTCGCCGCCGCGCTCGGCCAGTACCCGAACTGCGGCGCCGCGGCCCTCACGCACCAGGAGGGCTGCGACGTCTGCTTGAATTGCGGCTACTCGCGCTGCAGCTAGGAGGGCAGCGGACCTGGAGATCCGCGCTCCCGTTCACCCGAGCTCGAGCTGGATCCCTGCCGCCTTGCTGACGCCGGCCCACAGCGTGGCGAAATCGCCGACGAACTGGGTGTACTCGGCCGGCGTCATCGGCTTGTCGCCGGGCAGCAGCACGACCTCCTTGAAGCGCTCGACGACCTCGGGCGCCTTGTAGGCCGCCTGCAGCTCCTCGTAGAGCCGCGCGGTGACCTCGGGCGACATGCCCTTGGGTCCCGAGACTCCGACCCAGGTCGACGTCGTCAGCTTGGGGAAGCCCTGCTCGGCGAAGGTCGGTGCGTTGGGATACATGGCGATGCGCTTCTCGGCGCTCACCGCCAGGAGCTTCACCTTGCCGGAGTTGATGTGTGGCACGTTGGTGGTGATGGGATCGAACATCGAGGGGATGGCGCCCGCCAGCATGTCCTGCAGCGACGGCGCCGAGCCGCGATAGGGCACATGCTTCAGCTTGATGCCTGCCTCGCTCGACAGCAGCTCGCCCATCAGGTGGGTGTTCGAGCCGATGCCCGAGCTGCCGAAGGCGATCTGGTCGGGCTTGGCCTTGGCGTCGGCGATGTAGTCGGCCAGCGTCTCGTAGGGCGAGGCGGCCGGCACGATCAGGACGTTGGGCGTATGGCCGATCAACGTGACGTGGCTGAAGTCGGTGACGACGTTGTAGGGCAGCTTTGGATAGATGCCGGGCGCGATGCCCAACGGCGAGGCATGGGAGATCACGAGCGTATAGCCGTCGGGCGCGGCCTTGGCGGCGAGGTCCGAGCCGATCGTGCCGCCGGCGCCCGGCTTGTTCTCGACCAGCACCTGTTGGCCGAGGCCGGCACTGAGCTTGGGCGCCAGGATGCGCGAGATCGTGTCGGCGGTGCCTCCGGGCGGAAAGGTGGCTATGAGCCTGATCGGCTGCCTGGTCGGCCAGCCCGGGCTTGCCTGGACGGCCGGCGCGGCGAGCGTTGCCGCCGAGGCGGCGAGGAGGGTACGGCGGGTGAGTTTCATCGAGCGCTCCTGTTCGTGCGCCCGTCGGTGCAATGGCCGTGCCACCCCTCGCGAATCGGCCCTTGATTTGACATAAGAGTGACCGCAAATCCGGCCCGGACAACCTGGAGGACGAATGATTCGGCGGACGATCCTGGCGGCGACGTTGTTGGTGGCCGGTGCCCTGGCGAACGGCCATGCGGTCCTGGCGCAGGCCCTGCCGACCGACCGCAGCGAGCTCGCCTATTCCTACGCCCCGCTGGTCAAGCGTGTGTCGCCGGCCGTGGTCAACATCTACACGACGACGACCGCCCGCGTGCAGCGCCGCCTGCCGTTCCCGTTCCCCGGCATGCCGCTGCCGCCGCAGGCCGGCGAGCGGGTGCAGAACTCGCTGGGGTCGGGCGTCATCGTGCGGCCCGACGGCCTGGTCGTGACCAACGCACATGTCGTGAAGGGTGCCGACGAGATCCGCGTGGTGCTGGCCGACCGGCGCGAGCTCGAGGCCAAGCTCCTGACCCAGGACGAGCGCTATGACCTCGCCCTGCTGCGCATCGACGCAGACGGCGAGAAGTTTCCGTTCCTGGAGATGCGCGATTCCGATTCGGTCGAGGTCGGCGACATCGTGCTGGCGATCGGCAATCCGTTCGGCCTCAACCAGACCGTCACCAGCGGCATCATCTCGGCGGTGGCGCGCTCGGCGGGCGGCGTCAACGATTCCAATTTCTTCATCCAGACCGATGCCGCCATCAACCCGGGCAATTCGGGTGGTGCGCTCGTCAGCCTCGATGGCCGGCTGATCGGCATCAACACCGCGATCTACTCGCAGACCGGCGGTTCGGTCGGCATCGGTTTCGCCACGCCGTCCAACATCGTGAACCGCATGGTGTCGCTCGGCGAGACCGGTGGACGCATCGTGCGGCCCTGGCTCGGCATCAACATGCAGCGAGTCACGCCCGACCTCGCCGCCGGCTTCGGCTTGGCGCGGCCGGCCGGGCTTGTCGTCAAGGAAGTCCATCCCGGCGGCCCCGGCTACAAGGCCGGGCTGAAGCGCAACGACGTCATCGTGGCGCTGCGCGACCTGCCGATCGACGACGAGGCCAGCCTGCGCTTCCGGCTGGCGACGCTGTCGGTCGACACCGTCGTGCCGGTGAAGGTCATCCGCGGCGGCAAGGAGGTCGTGGTCGATCTGAAGCTCGCGGCGCCGCCCGAGGATCCGCCGCGCGACCGCTCGCTGCTGGAGGGCCGCCAGCCGCTTTCCGGCGCCGGCGTCGTCAACATGTCGCCGGCCGTCGCCGACGAGCTCGGCATGGTCGAGTATCGCAGCGGCGTCATCGTCATCGAGGTGAAGCCCGGCGCCTATGCCGGCCGCTTCGTGCGGCCGGGCGACATGATCGTCGCTGTCAACGGCCAGGACGTGAAGAACGTCGCCGATCTCAAGAAGAAGGTCGCCGGCGGCGTGTCGAGCGTCACCATCAGCCGCGAAGGCATGGTGAACACCGTCCAGTTCCGCTGAACTTAAGTGGCCGCCGAGCTCTTCGCCTCGCTCGCCCCGACACCGCTCGCCGAACGCCTGCGGCCAAAGACGCTGGGCGACATCCTGGGGCAGGACCATCTTCTGGGGCCGGAGGGGCCGCTCGGCCGCATGCTGGCCGCGCGCAAGCTCGGCTCCCTGATCCTCTGGGGGCCGCCGGGCTGCGGCAAGACCACGATCGCGCGTCTGCTGGCCGAGCAGACCGACCTGCACTTCGAGCCCTTGTCGGCGGTCTTCTCCGGCGTCGCCGACCTGCGCCGCATCTTCGAGGCGGCGCGCCAGCGGCGACGCGACGGCAAGGGCACCTTGCTGTTCGTCGACGAGATTCATCGCTTCAACCGCGCCCAGCAGGACGGCTTCCTGCCCTATGTCGAGGACGGCACGGTGACGCTGGTCGGCGCGACGACAGAGAATCCCTCGTTCGAGCTCAATGCCGCGCTGCTGTCGCGCTGTCAGGTGCTGGTGCTGCGCCGGCTCGACGATGGCGCACTGGGCAAGCTTCTGGATCGCGCCGAGGCGGCGCTCGGCCGCAAGCTGCCGATCGACGAGGAAGGGCGGCAGGCCGTGTTCGCCATGGCCGACGGCGACGGCCGTTACCTGATCACGCTCGCCGAGCAGCTCGGCGGGCTCAAGGAGGAGGGGCCGGTGCCGCCGGCCCGTCTGGCGACGCTGCTGCAGAAGCGCGCGCCGCTCTACGACAAGGCGCAGGAAGCCCACTACAACCTGATCAGCGCCTTGCACAAATCGTTGCGCGGCTCGGACGTCGACGCCGCCCTCTACTGGTTCGCGCGCATGCTCGACGGCGGCGAGGATCCGAAATACATCGCCCGCCGGCTGGTGCGCTTCGCCGTCGAGGACATCGGCATGGCCGATCCCAATGCCCTCACCCAGACGCTCGCGGCGTGGGACACCTACGACCGGCTGGGCTCGCCCGAAGGCGAGCTCGCGATCGCCCAGGCGGTGATCTATCTCGGCACGGCGCCGAAATCGAATGCGGGCTATGTCGCCTATGGCGCCGCCAAGCGCTCGGCCAAGGAGCACGGTTCCCTGACCCCGCCGATGCACATCCTGAATGCGCCCACGAAGCTCATGAAGGAGTTGGGCTACGCCAGGGGCTACGAGTACGACCACAACGCCGAGGACGGCTTCTCCGGGCAGAACTACTTTCCCGACGGCATGGCGCGCGAGGAGTTCTACCAGCCGGTCGAGCGTGGCTTCGAGCGCGAGATCCTGAAGCGCCTGGAATACTGGAAGAAGCTCAGGGGAAAGAAGCGCTGACGCTCTCGCCGGACCGCGGGCCTCCAGGCCCGCATCATGTTCATGATCATGAGCGGGCCTGGAG
>JAEWIV010000248.1 GCA_023386865.1 Pseudomonadota bacterium | reverse complement strand
GCCATGGCCTTGGCCATGGCGGTGGTCTCGATGTCGACGATGCGCGCCTTGGCGTGAGCGGCATCGGTGCGGATCGGGATCTGCCAGGACGACCAGGAGCGCGACTTCACGCCCATCTGCTGCAGCGCCATCGCCAGCAAGCCGATCGTCACCTGCTCGCCGGTCGCCACCACGACGTCGTACTCGCGCGCATCGTGCAGCGGGGCGATCTCGTTGACCCATTTGACGAGCTGGTTGGTCGCGCCCGACATGGCCGAGACCACGACCGCGACCTCGTTGCCGCGCTCGACCTCGGCCTTGACCTTGCTGGCGACGTTCTTGATGCGATCTGTGTCGCCAACCGAAGTACCGCCGAATTTTAGAACGATGCGCGCCATGGACCTGCTCGAAAGCGGGGTATAGACACCGGGGGCACCATTCGGGTCAAGGGCAGCGATCATGGGCAATCCCGCTGAGACCACGGTCGATCCGGCCGAGATCGAGCGCTTCTCGCGCATCGCCGCCGAATGGTGGGACCCGGCCGGCAAGTTCGCGCCCCTGCACCGGCTGAACCCGGTCCGCATCGGCTACATCCGCGACCGCGCCGCTGCCCACTGGCAGCGCGATCCGCTCGGCGGCACGCCGCTGAAGGACCTGTCGCTGCTCGACATCGGTTGCGGCGGCGGGCTCCTGAGCGAGCCGATGGTGCGGCTGGGCGCGCGGGTGACGGGCGTCGACGCGGCAGCGAAGAACGTGAGCGTCGCCGCTCTCCATGCCGAGGGGCAGGCGTTGGCGATCGACTATCGCCAGGGCACCGCGGAAGCGCTGGCAGAGTCGGGCGCGCAATACGACATCGTGCTGGCGTTGGAAATCGTCGAGCACGTGGCCGATGTCGACCTCTTCCTGAGATCGTGTGGCCGCATGGTGAAGCCGGGCGGCCTGCTGTTCCTGTCGACGCTGAACCGCACCGCCAAGGCGTGGATGCTCGCCATCGCCGGCGCCGAATACATTCTGGGCTGGCTGCCGCGCGGCACGCACGACTGGAAGAAATTCCTGAAGCCGTCGGAAGTCGTGAACGGCCTGCGCTCGGGCGGCATCGAAGCGCAGGAGATCGTGGGCGTCGTCTATAGCCCGCTCAGCCGTTCGTGGTCGTTGAACAAGAGCGACCTCGACGTCAATTACATGCTGTATGGCGACAAACCCGTCATCCCGACCGGAGCCGAGCGCAGCGCCTGCCCTGAGCGTAGTCGAAGGGAGGCATAGTGGAGGGACGTCTTTTTGTCGAAGCATCGACAAAACAGGTCCCTCGACTACGCCGGCCTACGGCCGGCTTCGCTCGGGATGACGTATGAGATCAATTCCCTCGAGGAATCCACGGCAGGCGGCCGAACTCGATGCCTTCCTCGGCCAGCGCCTCGGCCTCTTCCTCGGATGTCTCGCCGTAGATGCCGCGCTTGTCGCTCTCGCCGTAATGGATCTTGCGCGCTTCCTCGGCAAACTTGTCGCCGACATGCTCGCAGTTCTTCTCGACCTCGGCGCGCACCTTGAGCAGCGCCTCGCGCAGTTCCTTGGGCATATGCTTGGCGAGCGCCGCCATCTGCTGCTGCTCGGCGGTCGGCGGCTGCGGCGTTGCCGGCGCGCCGGCCGCGGGCTTCTCGACCTCGACCTTCTTCGTGCCCTTGCCCAACCGCGGCGCCATGGGCGCGCGCGAGACCTTGCCGTCGCCGCACACGGCGCAGCCGATCAGGGACTTCTTCTCCTGGCGTTCGTAGGTCTTGCTGTCCTTGAACCAGCTTTCGAACTCGTGGCCCTTGGAGCAGCGCAGTCGGTATAGGATCATGAAATTACAAGGAATTCCGCATTGGCACTCCACACTCTGGAGTGCCAGAGATGATGGGGTGTGATCGTGGCGGACGCAAGAGGGGTGCCCTCGCCCTGGATCGTGCAATGGGCCGGTCTGGTCGCGGCCGACGCGGCGGTCCTCGACGTGGCCGCGGGCGGCGGCCGTCACGCCCGCTTCTTCGCCGACCGCGGCCACAGGGTCACGGCCATCGATCGCGATGTGAGCGGGCTCGCGGCCGAGGCGAACGTCGAGGTCGTCCGGGCCGACCTCGAGGACGCCTCGCCCTGGCCCCTGCCCGGCCGCACCTTCGGCGCCGTGGTCGTCACCAACTACCTGCATCGCCCACTTTTTCCCGCGCTGCTGGACGCGCTCGCGCCGGGTGGCGTGCTGCTCTACGAGACCTTCATGGCAGGCAACGAGCGATTCGGCCGTCCGCGGCGGCCGGAGTTCCTGCTGAAGGACGGCGAGCTGCTCGAGCTCGTGCGCGGACGCTTTTCCGTCGTCGCCTACGAGGCTCGGCTGATCAGCGAACCGAAGATGGCGATGGTCCAACGCATCGCCGCCCGTCTTACTGGACCGCGGGCCTCCAGGCCCGACTCATAGTCTTCCGGACCGCTCGGTCCGGCAAGACTACTCGGCGGCCTTGGCGACGGCCGGCTTGTGCAGCACGGGCTCGGCGTATTTCCGATCGTGCGTCAGCGACGGCACCATCCTGCGCGCCTCGGCGATCTTGGCGGCATCGACATCGGCGATGACGAAGCCCGCTTTCTCGGGCCCGGCATCGGCCAAGACCTCGCCCCACGGCGCGACGGCGATCGAATGGCCGTAGGTCTTGCGGTTGGAACCCTTGTGCGTGCCGACCTGGGCCGGCGCGAACACGAAGCAGCCGGTCTCGATCGCGCGCGCGCGCATCAACGTGTGCCAGTGCGCCTGGCCGGTCGGCACGGTGAACGACGAGGGGATCGCGAGCATCGTGGCGCCGGCGTGCGCCAGGTCGCGATAGAGATAGGGGAAGCGCAGGTCGTAGCAGATCGTCATGCCCAGAACGCCCCACGGCGTCTCGGCCAGCACCGACCTTTCGCCCGGCTTGAAGGTCGACGATTCGCGATAGCTCTCGCCGCCGGCCAGCTGAACGTCGAACATGTGGATCTTGTCGTAGCTCGCGACGATGCCGCCGCCGGCATCGATCAGGTAGGAGCGATTGCGGATCTGCTCCTCGCCCGGCACGCGGACATGGATCGACCCCAGCAGGAACCACGCGCCGGTCTCGCGCGCGCTGGCCCGCGCCGCCGCCAGCATGGCGTGGCTCTCCTCGGTCTCGGCCTTGGCCAGGGTTTCGGCGCGGTTGGCGCCAATCAGACCGGTGTTCTCCGGCGTCATGATGAAATCGGCGCCGGCGTCGCGGGCTGCCCGCGCCTGCTCGCGCACGAAGGCCACGTTCTCGGCCATCTCGTTGCTGACGTTGGTCTGGATCAGGCCGGCCTTGAACGCGCTGGTCATCGTCCTCGCTCCTCAGCCCGGCTGGGCCAGCAGCGGGTCGAGCTTGCCCGCCTGTTCAAGAGCAGCGAGCTCGTCGGAGCCGCCGATATGCTGGCCGTTGATGAAGATCTGCGGCACCGTCGAACGCTTGGAACGCTCGCGCATCTCGGCCCGCTTCTTCTCGTCCATCATCACGTCCATTTCCTCGTAGGCGGCACCCTTCTGGTCGAGCAGGCCCTTGGCGCGCGCGCAGTAGCCGCAGAACGGCGTGGTGTAGATCTCGATCTTCGCCATGAAAAACCCCTTTGGGAGACTATACTGCCGGCCGGACGACCCGCGCCAGCGTCAGCACGTCAACGTGCCGCGCGCCGCCGCGCTGCAAAACCCGCGCGCAAGCCTCGACCGTGGCCCCGGTCGTCAGGACATCGTCGACCAGGAGAACGGATTTTCCCGCAACCTTCGCCGACCAGGAGGGATTGAGGTCGAACGCCTGCCGCACGTTGTCGTGCCGCTGCCTGGCGGCCAGCCCGTTTTGCGAGCCGGTCCAGCGCCGGCGCCGCACGAGGTCTGGAATGAGGCGCGCCCGTGTCGATGGCGACGCCGCGATGACAGCGCGGGCCAGGAGCTGAGCCTGGTTGTAACGGCGCGTGAACAGCCGGCGCCAGTGCAGCGGCACCGGCGCCACCACGTCGGCATCGGCCAGAAGCTCCGCGCCGGCCCGCGCCATCCAGGCGCCGCAGGCGCGGGCGATGTCGGTACGGTCGCCGTGCTTGAACGGCAGCACGATCTTGCGGCTCTTGTCGTCGTAGACCAGGGCGGCGCGCGCGCGCCGATAGCGCGGCTGCCGCGCCGTGCAGGCGCCGCACAGAGCGGCCGCACCGACCTGGTGGGCGAAGGGATAGGCGCAACGGGCGCAGTAGGGCGGCGCGATGAAAGCGAAGCCCGGCCAGCAGGCGGCACACAGGCCGCCTGGCGTCTCGACGATTTCGCTGCAACTCAGGCAGAGCGGCGGCAGCACGGCGTTCAGCATCGTGCGGCCGGCATGCGCGCAAAATCGCCCCAGGCCGGTGGACAACATCGTTCCATAGGGCGGGCCAAATACGCCCACAGGATGGCGGGCCCTGGAACGCAATCCGTCCGGCTGGAAGCGCTTCCATCCGAGGGATTCCGCTCTACCCGCCGCGCCGCTTTGGCCTTACATACGCAATGTGACGGGCCTCGACCCCATGCTGGTTTTCGACCGTGCCGTGCTGCGCCGACGACGCGAGCGCGCTGCCCGCGATTGGCAGGATCGCGCCTTCCTCAAGCGCGAGATCGCCAGTCGCCTGGTCGAGCGCCTCGACGACGTGCGCCGAACATTTGCCTGCGCCCTCGATCTCGGCTCGCACGGCGATGAGTTCGCCGCGGCCCTGGCCGGCCGCAGCACCGTCGGCTGGCTGCTGCGCGCCGATCTCGGCCACGGCTTCGCCCGGCTGGCGCGCGGCCCGGCGATCGTCGCCGACGAGGAGTTCCTCCCCTTCGCGCCCGGCAGCTTCGACCTCGTCGTGAGCGCCATGGACCTGCACTGGGTGAACGACCTGCCCGGCACCCTGTTGCAGATGAGGCGCATCCTGCGGCCCGACGGCCTGCTGCTGGCGGCGATGCTGGGCGGCGCCACGCTGTGGCAGCTCCGCCAGGCCCTGACCGCGGCCGAAAGCGAGGTCGAGGGTGGATTGAGTCCGCGCGTCTCGCCTTTCGCCGACCTGCGCGATGCGGCGGGCCTGCTGCAGCGCGCCGGCTTCGCCCTGCCGGTCGCCGACAGCGAGACCATCGAGGTCGAGTACGACAATGCGCTCGCACTGATGCGCGACCTCGGCGCCATGGGAGAAAGCAACCTGGTGGTCGAGCGTCGGCGTGGCCTCGCGCGGCGGGCGACGCTGCTGCGCGCCGCGGAGATCTACGGCGAGCGCTTCGCGCTGCCGTCCGGGCGCGTTGCCGCGAGCTTCGAGGTGCTTTTCCTGCACGGCTGGGCGCCGCACGAGTCCCAGCCCAAGCCGCTTCGCCCGGGCAGCGCGGCGCAGCGGCTGGCCGACGCGCTGGGCACGGCCGAGCACAGCGCCGGCGAAAAAGCGGGACGAGGCTAGATCGTGCGCCTGTCGTTCAGCGAAGTGCTGTCGGAAAGCTTCGGCCACTTCTTCGCCAACATCCGGCTGTTCTTCGACCTCGTCACGATTCCGTGGATCATCTCCATCGCCATCCGCGTGATCGGCGGCTTGCTGGCCATCGACTCGCCGCTCGGCGCCTTGATCGAGAAGGCGATCGACGTCGTGCCGACGACGATGTTCGTCGTGGCCTGGCAGCGGCTGGTGCTGCTGGGACCGCATCGCATCGATCGGCTCCCGGGAACCGGCTGGTCGCCGCGCGAGACGGCGTGGCTCGGACATCTGCTCAAGGTGGCCGGCATGACCTTCGTGCTGATGGCTATCTTCATGATCACCATCGGCCCGATGGATCCGCGCGCCCTGCAGGCCGGCGCCGCCGTCGATCCGGAAGCGGCCCGGCGCTACGCCCTGGCCGGTCCGCTCGCCTTCGGCTTCATCGTGTCGATGCTGCTGGCGTTGCGCGTGAGCTGGGGCCTCGCCGCGACCGCCGTCGACGTTCCCTTCTCGCCGCGCTTTTCCTGGGCGCACAGCCGGGGCAATGCCTGGCCGATCATCGGTGCCTTGTTCGTGGTCTATTTCGGCGGCGCCTTCGTCACCGCCGTGGCGATGCTGCTGACCCACGGCATCATGCGCGGCGTGCTGCGGGCCGACGATGCGGCGGCGATCGTGAGCTGGACGGTGGCGATCCTGGTGGCCTACGGCGTGATGGCGCTCACCGCGACGGTGCAGGCCGTCATTTTCCGCCGCCTGCTCGCCTGGCGCGAAGGCGTCGGCCTGCCGTCCCTCTCCGAGTCATAGAGCATGGTCATTCCTCCCTACGCGACGCGTGGGAGGCAGAAGCTCACAAAAGGTCGCGCAACAGTCCGATCAGCGGCAGGTCTGCCGGTGGCATCGGATAGCGGGCGAGCTCGACAGGCGCGACCCACTTCAGGACCTGGCCTTCATGCGGCTGCGGCGTGCCTTTCCATTTGCGGCAGGCGAAGACCGGCATCAACAGATGGAACTTCTCGTAGCCATGGCTGGCGAAGGCGATCGGCGCCAGGCAGCTGGTCGCCGTCTCGATGCCGAGCTCCTCGCGCAATTCGCGCACCAGCGCCTGCTCGGGCGTCTCGCCGGGATCGACCTTGCCGCCGGGAAACTCCCACAGACCCGCCATCGGCTTGCCCTGGGGGCGCTGGGCGATCAGCACGCGGCCGTCTGCGTCGACCAGCGCCACCGCCGCGACCAGCACCAGCGGCCGGTCGCCGAGCGGCGGCGGGCCGCCCGGGCATTCCTCGTCGAAGGATTGGCTCAAGCAGGAGACTCAGGAACGATAGCTGCCGTTGATGTCGATGTAGCCGTGCGTCAGATCGCAGGTCCAGACCGTGGCGCGGCCGCGGCCGATGCCGAGATCGATGTCGATCACGATGTCGGTGCCCTTGATGTGCTTGGCGACCGGCGTCTCGTCGTAGTTGGGCACGACCTGGCCGCCGTCGGTGATCTTCACGCCGCCGATCGAGATCTTGAGCTTGTCGCGATCGGCCCGTTCGCCCGACTTGCCGACTGCCATGACGATGCGGCCCCAATTCGCGTCCTCGCCGGCGATCGCCGTCTTGACCAGCGGCGAGTTGGCGACCGCGAGCCCGATCTTGCGCGCGGCGCCATTGGACGAGGCGCCGCCGACATTGATGGTGACGAACTTGCTGGCGCCCTCGCCGTCGCGCGCGAGGAGCTGGGCGAGGTCGATCAACACCTCGTCGAGCGCGCGCTTGAAATCGAGCAGGACGGGATCGTCGGCCTCCTCGATCGGCGTGTGGCGGGCGGCGCCGGTGGCGACCATCAAAAGCGTGTCGCTGGTCGAGGTGTCGCCGTCGACGGTGACGCAGTTCAGCGACTTGTCGGCGGCATCAGCCACCAGCTTCTGCAGGACGGCGCCCGGGACCTTGGCGTCGGTGAAGACGAAGGCCAGCATGGTCGCCATGTCGGGCGCGATCATCCCCGAGCCCTTGAGGAAGCCGTTGATGGTGACGGTCCGCTCGCCGATCCTGGCCTGCCGCGTGGCGAGCTTGGGAAAGGTGTCCGTCGTCATGATGGCGGCGGCGGCGGACGACCAGCCGTCCTCGCGCGCCGCCTTGATGAGCGCCGGCACGACGGCCGCGATCTTCTCCCAGTCGAGCGGCTGGCCGATCACGCCGGTCGAGGCCATGAACACTTCGTTACGCGGACAGCCCAGCGCCTGGGCGATCGCCCGCGTGCTTTCCTCGACCGCCTTGTCACCCGCCTTGCCGGTGAAGGCATTGGCGTTGCCGGCATTGACGACGATGGCGCGCACCTTGCCGCGGGCGAGGTTCTTGCGGCACCAGTCGACCGGCGCCGACGAGCATTTCGACCGCGTCAGCACGCCCGCGATCGTGGCGCCGGCGGGCACGACCGCCAGCATGACGTCGTCGCGGTCCTTGTAACGCACACCCGTCGCTGCCGCGGCGAGCTTCACGCCCGCGATGCGCGGCAATGTCGGCGTCGTTTTAGGCGCGAGCGGCGATACGGCGTGCTTGACGGCCATTGGACTCCCCATGCGGACGGCCGAGCATCGCCCGGCCACCCGAAGGGCGGAGCCTACACCAGAAACGTCCAAAAACGTGAGTGTTTGCTTGCGAACTACTTTTGCGGAGCCGGAGCGCCGGGCGGCGTTTCCGGCCGGCTGGGCGTCGCCGCCGGCGCTTCGGGCTTGGCCGCCGGAGCGGCATCGGGCTTGCTGCCGTCCATGGCGAACTTCTCGATCTTGGCCCCCGATCGCAGCTGGTCGATCTGAGCGGTCACCACCTCGCGCGCCATCTCCTCGCGCAGCTGGTCGGCCATTTCCTCGAAAGCCGGCGGCGGCGCGTTGCGGCGATCCTCGACCTTGATGACGTGGTATCCGAACTGCGTCTTCACGGGGTTCTCGGTGAGCTCGCCCTTCTTCAGGTTGAAGGCGGCGTCGGCGAACTCCTTCACCATGTCGGACTTCTTGAACCAGCCGAGATCGCCGCCCTCGGCACCGGAGGCCTTGTCGGTCGACTTCTCCTTGGCGAGCTTGTCGAAGGCGGCACCTTTCTTCAGCTCGGCGATCAGCGCCTTGGCCTCGTCCTCGGTCGACACCAGGATGTGGCGCGCATGCACCTCCTCTTCGGCCGGCATCTGCTTCAGCCGCTCCTCGTAGCGCTTCTGCAGCTTCTCTGCCGTCACCTGGCGGGCGATCTCGCGCTGGATCCAGAAATCCTGCAGCACCTGGTCCTCGACGAAGGCCATGCGCTTCTTGAACGCCGGATCCTCGTTGACCTTGGTCTTCTTGCCTTCCTGCACGACCAGCTTGGTGGCGATGATGCGGTCGAGCAGCGCCGGGAACACGGCCTGCAGAGGCATGGTCCGGTATTGCTGCGGCAGCGATTGCTGCGCGACCTCCAGCTCCGACAGCCGGATCGGCTGGCCGTTGACCGTGGCGACGACGGGATCCTTGAGGGGCTGGGCCGGCTGAGCGGCTTGCGGCTTGGCGGGAGCGGCGGGCGGCTTGGCCTGCCCCTGCGGAGCGGCGGGCTGCTGAGCGGCCACGGGAGCCGCGATGGCAACCGCTGCGCAACACAGGACGAACAGGCGCAGAGGGCGCAAACGATGGCTCATGACATGCTCCACACTTGAAGTGCATCCGTTTACACAGGCCGTCTTCGAACCTGCAAGCGTTCAACCCGCGACGCCCCGGTAGTTGACCGCCGATTGCGGCACTTTTTCGTGAGCAGGATGTCGCTGCCGCGGCTTCGCCCGGACGCCGGGCCCTCCGCCGGCGTAGGAGGCCGGAACGCGGACGGGTCACTGCGTTGACACTGCCGGGGGCGCTCTCTATCTCTGCTGGGACGGCGGGCCGCAGGCCCGCCTAAGTTATTAGAAAATCGAGGTTTTCATGCTGGGTGCGCTGGCCCGCAGCCTGTTCGGCACCGCCAATGATCGCATCGTCAAGGGCTTCGACAAGCCGGTGGCGAAGATCAACGCACTCGAGCCCGAGTTCGCCGCGCTCAACGACGAGCAGCTGCGCGCCAAGACCGCCGAGTTCCGCGACCGCCTGGCCAAGGGCGAGACCCTGGACGACCTGCTGGCCGAAGCCTTCGCCGTCGTGCGCGAGGCGGCCAAGCGCACGCTCGGCCAGCGCCACTTCGACGTGCAGCTCAAGGGCGGCATGGTCCTGCATCAGGGCAAGATCGCCGAGATGAAGACCGGCGAAGGCAAGACCCTGGTCGCCACCCTGCCCGTGTACCTCAATGCGCTCGAGGGCAAGGGGGTCCACGTCGTCACGGTGAACGACTACCTCGCCAAGCGCGATTCCGAGTGGATGGGCCAGATCTACACGTTCCTCGGGCTCACCGTCGGCGTGATCGTGCACGAGCTCGACGACGAGCAGCGCAAGGCGGCCTACGCCTGCGACGTCACCTACGGCACCAACAACGAGCTCGGCTTCGACTACCTGCGCGACAACATGAAGTTCCGCCTGGACGCCATGGTCCAGCGGCCCTTCAACTACGCCATCGTCGACGAGGTCGATTCGATCCTGATCGACGAGGCGCGCACGCCGCTCATCATCTCCGGTCCGGCGGAAGACTCCTCCGAGCTCTATCGTCGCGCCGACACGGTGATCCCGCGGCTGAAGCCCGACGCCTACGAGAAGGACGAGAAGAACCGCACGGTGGTGCTGACCGACGCCGGCGTCGAGCAGGTCGAGGACATCCTGCGCGGCGACGGGCTGCTGCCCGAGGGCATCAGCCTCTATGCGCCCAACCAGGTGACGCTGCTGCATCACGTCACGCAGGCGCTGCGCGCCCACAAGCTGTTCAGCCGCGACACCGACTACATCGTCAAGGACGGCCAGGTCGTCATCATCGACGAGTTCACCGGCCGCATGATGGCCGGCCGCCGCTATTCCGAGGGACTGCACCAGGCGCTCGAGGCCAAGGAGAAGGTCGAGATCCAGCGCGAGAACCAGACGCTGGCCTCGATCACCTTCCAGAACCTGTTCCGCATGTACCCCAAGCTGGCCGGCATGACCGGCACGGCGATGACGGAAGCTTCCGAGTTCGGCGAGATCTACAGGCTCGAGGTCGTCGAGATCCCGACCAACGTGCCGGTCGCCCGCAAGGACGCCGACGACGAGATCTACCGCACCATCGCCGACAAGACGCGGGCGATCGTCAAGCTCATCCAGGAGTGCCGCGACCGCAAGCAGCCGATGCTGGTCGGCACCGTCTCGATCGAGAAGTCGGAGGCGCTGTCGGAAGAGCTCAAGAAGGCCAAGATCCCGCACAGCGTCCTGAATGCGCGCTACCACGAGCAGGAGGCGATGATCGTGGCCCAGGCCGGCCGGCCGGGCGCCATCACCATCGCCACCAACATGGCCGGCCGCGGCACCGACATCCAGCTCGGCGGCAATGCCGACATGCTGCTGCGCCAGGCCGAAGCGGAGATCGCCGAGAAATTCGCCGACGAAGCCGAGCGCAAGGCGGAACGCGACCGGCGGGCCGCGGAGATCAAGGCCGAGGTCGAGCGCGACCGCGAGATCGTGCGCGGCGCGGGTGGCCTCTACGTCGTCGGCACCGAGCGCCACGAGAGCCGGCGCATCGACAACCAGCTGCGCGGCCGCTCCGGCCGCCAGGGCGACCCCGGCGCGTCGAAGTTCTTCCTGTCGCTGGAAGACGACCTGATGCGCATCTTCGGCAACAACAAGGTGCTCGACTGGGTGCAGAAGAAGGGCATGGCCGACGACGAGGCGCTGACCCATCGCTGGCTCAACAAGGCGCTGGAGACGGCGCAGGGCAAGGTCGAGGCGCGCAACTTCGAGATCCGCAAGAACCTGCTGCGCTTCGACGACGTCATGAACAGCCAGCGCCGGGAGATCTACGCCGAGCGCATCGAGCTGATGGCGACCGAGGACGTCTCGGACACCATCGCCGGCATGCGCGGCGACGTGATCGACGCGCTGGTCAAGCGGACCATCCCCGAAGGCGTCTACGCCGAGCAGTGGAAGATCGGCGAGCTCAAGGACGAGGTCCAGCGCATCTTCGGGCTCGACCTGCCGATCGAGGACTGGGCCAAGGAAGAGGGCATCGCCGAGGAGGAGATCAAGACGCGCCTCAACGACCAGGTCGATCGCCTGTTCGCCCAGCGCGCGGCCCAGTACGGCACGGATGTCTGGCGCCAGGTCGAGAAGAGCGTCCTGATGCAGCTCTTCGACCAGAACTGGAAGGAGCACCTGCTGCACCTCGACCATCTGCGCCAGGGCATCGGCTTGCGCGCCTACGGCCAGAAGGATCCGCTGAACGAATACAAGCGCGAAGCCTTCAACCTCTTCCAGGATCTGCTGACCGGCCTGCGCGAGCAGGTGGTCGGCCTGCTGGCGACGCTGCAGCTGCGCATGGAAGCGCCGCCGATGCCGGAAATGCCGACCAACATGCACGAGGTCCACGAGGATCCGCAGCTCGCCAGCCGCATGAGCGACGACCCGGCATTCGATCCGGCCGATCCCGACGGCGGCGGCGTCGCGACCTCGCATCGGCCGCGTCCGGCCGCGAAGGCCGCGCGCGATCCCAACGATCCCGCGACCTGGGGCAAGGTCGCGCGCAACGCGCCCTGCCCCTGCGGCTCAGGCAAGAAGTTCAAGCACTGCCACGGACGGGTCTGAAAGCACGATGAGTCCGGCTGATTCCAGCCGGACCCATCATGCTCCCGCCGTCTCCATGCCGGGCGCGAACAGGCCAAGCAGCAGCGCGGGGCGCCCCTTCAGCAGATCGGCCAGCGTGTAGCGATCGAGCACGGCCATGAAGGCGGCCAGCGCCTCATCGAGCACGCCGGCCAGGCCGCAGGCCGGCGCGATCACGCAACCGCCGCACTCGACCAGCTCGAAGCCCTCCTCCGTGCCGCGCACCACGGCGCCGACGTTGATCCGGTCGGCCGGCCGGGCGAGGCGAATGCCACCTGAGCGGCCGCGTACACCCGCCACGTAGCCCGCCTTGCCGAGCTGGTGCGCCACCTTCATCAGGTGGTTCCGCGAGATCCCGTAGGCCCGCGCGATCTCGCTGATCGAGCAGACCTTGTCGGGCTGGGCACCGAGATAGAGCAGCACGCGCATGGCGTAGTCGGTGTGGCGGGTCAGGCGCATCCGGGACTCCTGCGACACGGTCGCGAACGGTCATTCATAATACATGTATTTCTTTGACATGTTTTCGGTCAAGCAATAGATGTACGTCCGATACATGATTGGAGCGCCGCGATGGACCGCAGCGAGGAAGTTGACGAGGAAGGCCTGGCCCGGCTGGTGGCGCGGTTCTACGCGGCGGTGCGGGCCGACGACCTGATCGGGCCTGTCTTCAACGACGCCATCGACGACTGGCCGGAGCACCTCGACAAGCTTGCCGCCTTCTGGTCGTCCCTCATGCTGACCAGCGGCCGCTACAAGGGTGCGCCGATGGCGGCGCATCTCAAGCATGGCGGCCGCATCACGCCCGCGATGTTCGAACGCTGGCTCGCCCTGTGGCGCGAGGCGACCGACGCGGAGATGCCGCCTTCCATCGCCGCCTCGATGCAGTTCAAGGCCGAACGCATCGCGCAGAACTTCAAGCTCGCTCTCAGGTCCATGGCTGCGAGCGTCCAGCCGTAAGGAGACGTGTCATGGCAACCTGCGCGACGATCCCGGCCGTCGAACTCGGCGTCCATCGCGAGCCCAGGGGATTGCGCGATCGCCTGGCGTTCGGCTTCACCAAGACCTTGCGTTTCTGCGCCGACACCTTCTTCGCCAGGCGCTACGGCCATCGCGCGATCGTGCTCGAAACCGTGGCCGCCGTGCCGGGCATGGTCGGCGCGACGCTGACCCATCTGCGCTGCCTCAGGAACATGTGCGACGACCGCGGCTGGATCCGCACGCTCATGGAAGAAGCCGAGAACGAGCGCATGCACCTCATGACGTTCATCCATGTCGCCAAGCCCACCCTGTTCGAGCGCTGCGTGATCCTGGGCGTCCAGTGGATCTTCTACCTGGCCTTCTTCGGCCTCTATCTCGCGAGCCCGCGCACGGCGCATCGCGTCGTCGGCTATTTCGAGGAAGAGGCGGTGATCAGCTATACCCACTACCTCGAGGAGCTGAACGAAGGCCGTTCTCCCAACGTGCCGGCACCGGCCATCGCCCGCCACTACTGGAAGTTGCCGCCGGATGCGACGCTGCGCGACGTCGTCCTGGCGGTGCGGGCGGACGAGGCGCACCATCGCGACGTCAACCACGCCTTTGCCGACGAGCTGGCGGGCCGCCCAGTCGAAGGCGCCAAGATCGCCCCCTATCCCGACCATGCCGACGACATCCGCCTGGCCGCCTGACGCGAGGGTCGGCCCCCGTTTGCGCGATTGACTGAAACGAACGTTATAATATACCAATTCTCATCGAAAGGGCAGCGATGGGGAGGCAGCGATGTGGCGCGTACTCGGTTGGTCGTCGGCTTTCAGCCTGTTCGTCGGCGCGGCTTCGGCGCAGACGGAGCCGGCGACGGAGGCTGCACCATCGACGCTGCCCGGCATCACCGTCACGGCCACCAAGATGGACGAGGAGCGTAGCGCCATCCTGCCGAGCCTCGGCGCCACCAGGTACGATTTCAGCCGCGCCGCCATCCAGAACACGCCGCAGGGCGAGAACGCGTCATTGAACCAGGTGCTGCTGCGCGCGCCCGGCGTGGTGCAGGACGGCTTCGGCCAAGTCCATGTGCGCGGCGACCACGGCAGCCTGCAGTACCGGCTCGACGGCGTTCAGCTGCCGGAAGGCCTGGCGCAGTTCAGCCAGATCCTGTCGCCGCGCTTCGCCAATTCGATCTCCCTGCTGACCGGCGCGTTGCCGGCGCAGTACGGCCTGCGCACCGCGGGTGTCGTCGACATCGGCGTCAAGTCGGGCACGACCAATCCCGGCGCCGAGGTTTCGTTCATGGGCGGCTCGTACGACTGGGTGCAGCCCTCGGCGCAATATGGCGGCCGCAGCGGCAACATCGACTACTTCGCGGTCGGCCAGCATGTCAGCAACGGCATGGGCATCGAGAATCCGACGCCGACCTGGGCGCCGATCCACGACCACACCGCGCAGTGGTATGCGCTCGGCAAGGTGACGGGCATCGTCGACGACAGCACGCGCCTCAGCTTCATCGGCGGCGGCGCCAACGCGCGCTACCAGATCCCCAACAACCTCAATCAGGTGCCCAACTTCACGGTGCTCGGCAATTCGACCTGGGACAGCTCCATCCTCGACCAGCGCCAATGGGAGGCCACCTACTTCGGCATCGCCTCGCTGCAGAAGACTTGGCAGGACTTCAACATGCAGCTCTCGGGGTTTGCCCGCTATTCCCAGCTCAACTACCAGCCCGACGCGATCGGCGACCTCCTGTACAACGGCACCGCGCCATGGGCTCAGCGCACCAGTTTCGCGACCGGCGTGCAGGCCGATGCAAGTTGGAAGATGGTCCCCAACCACACGATCCGCGGCGGCTTCCTGGTGCAGCGCGAGCGCGTCACGAGCTTCGCGCAGGCCAATACCCTGCCGCTGGTCGCCGATCCTTCCGATCCGGAGGCGCTCGTGCCGGGTGACGTGCCGCTCGGTATCACCGACGGCTCGGATCTCACGGGCTGGACCTACAGCGTCTACCTGCAGGATGAATGGAAAATACTGCCGACCCTGACGATGAATGCCGGCCTGCGCTTCGATGCCATCACGGGTGTCGCCAGCGAAAACCAGTTCAGCCCGCGGGTAAACCTGGTCTGGGAACCGACGCCGGAAGTCACCCTGCGTGCCGGATACGCCCGCTACTTCGTCCCCATGCCGTTGAACCAGGTTTCCATCTCCTCGCTGGCCGCGCGCGCCGGCACGGTTGCCGCCCCCGAGGTCGTCACCAACGATCCGGTCCGCGCCGAACGCTCCGACAATATTGACGTCGGCCTGACCGTGAAGCCGCTCGACGGCCTCACCATCGGCTTCAGCGGCTTCTACAAGTGGGCCGAGAACTACCTCGACAAGGGCCAGTTCGGCGCGCCGATCTTCCAGACCGCCTTCAACTACTCGAACGCCCAGGTGCGCGGCTTCGAGCTGTTCGCCAACTACGACAAGGGGCCATGGTCGCTCTACGCCAACCTCGCCTGGTCGCAGGTCAACTCGATCAACATCAACTCGGCCCAGTTCAACTTCGAGCAGGCCGAGCTCGCCTTCATCGCCGGCAACTGGATCTTCGCCGATCACAACCAGAGCTGGACCGGCTCGGCCGGCGCCGCCTATGTGTTCAACATGGAGAGCGACTGGGCGACCCGGATCTCGGCCGACCTGCTCTACGGCAACGGGCTGCGCCAGACGATCGTGACGCCGAACGACACCGCGCTGCCGGCCTATGCCACGCTCAACCTGTCGGTGACGCAGCGGCTGCCGATCAGCGGCAGCAAGGGCACCAATGTGCGTTTCGACGCCATCAATGTCACGGACGGCCAGTATCGGCTGCGGACCGGGACGGGAGTCGGCGTCGGAGCGCCCCAGTTCGGCATGCGGCGGGCGTTTTTCGTGACTTTGACGCAAAAATTCTGACTTGAGAACGACATGATCTGAGCCTGCCGGACGTGATAAATCCTCGGCATGCTCGATGACACCCTGCCCTATGTCGTGCCGCTGAAAGGCGGCTCCAATTTCCGCGATCTCGGCGGCTACCGCACCGCCGATGGCCGCGCCGTCCGCCGCCGCGCGGTCTACCGTTCCGCCCATCTCGGCGGCCTGACCGGCGAGGACCGTGTCGCCTTGGCAGGCCTCGGCGTCCGCACCATCGTCGACCTGCGTGGCGTCAACGAGGCGGCCGAGACGCCGCACCTGATCGACGGCGTCGACTGCCGGGTCGTCGGCGCCCATATCGAACCCCAGCTCGGCGACAAGATCCGCGACGCCGTGGCCGACGGCAGCGCCACGCCGCATCTCATGATGCAATTCCTGACCGATCACTACCGCGACTATCCGCGGCGCTGTGCGCCCGGCTTCCGCACCCTGTTCGCCACCTTGAGCGACGGCACGCATCGGCCGCTGGTGTTCCATTGCACCGCCGGCAAGGACCGTACCGGGTTCGCCTCGGCCCTTCTGCTCACGCTGCTGGGCGTGCCGTGGGACACGGTGATGGACGACTATCTGCGCACCAATGAATTGTGGATCGGCCACATCGGCCGTTATCCCGAGCTCGACATCGACACCCGCGCCGCCATCATCGAGGCGCGTACGCCCTACCTCGAGGCGGCCTTCGACGTCGTGCGCAAGGACTTCGGCGGCCCCGAGACCTTCGCCGAGAAGGCGCTCGGCCTCGATGGCAAGGCACGCGAGCGGCTGAAGGCGGATTTGCTCGAAGGATGACTCATCGGACCATGGGCCTGGAGGCCCGTGGTCCGTTATCATGAGCCATGAGCGACACGCGGTACGAAACGCCCGAGCCCTTCAAGGTCGACATCCCCGAGCGCGCGCTGATCGACCTCGACGAGCGGCTGCGCCGCTGGCGCGCGCCCATCGCCATTGCCGATGGCGGCTCGTGGGCATCCGGCACCGATCCCGATTTCCTGGCCGAGCTGGTCGACTACTGGCGACACGGCTACGACTGGAACCGCTGCCAGGAGGCGATCAACCGCTGGCCCAACTACCTGGTCGATATCGGCCCGCAACGCCTGCATTTCATCCGCGAGCCCGGCACCGAGGTCGAGGGCGCACCGCGGCCCATGCCGCTGGTCGTGACGCACGGCTGGCCGGGCTCGATCGTGGAGTTCCTGCACGTCATCGATGCGCTTGCTCATCCCGAGGGGCATGGCGGCGATCCGCTCGATGCCTTCGACGTCATCGTGCCGTCCCTGCCGGGCTACGGCTTCTCCGGACCGCCGGTCCGCGACGACGGCAGCACGGGGCCGATCGGACCGCGCGCCATCGCCGGCCTGTGGCACAGACTGGTGCACGACAAGCTGAACTACCGTCGACCCTATGGCGTGCAGGGCGGCGACTGGGGCGCCGTCGTGTCGTCGTGGGCCGCCTTCGACCACCCCCTGAAGGACGAGAAGGACGAGTGGAAGTCGGGCGTGGTCGGCCTGCATCTCAACATGATGGGGCTCAGGCCCGGCATCGACCTGCGCAAGGCCGGGCTCAGCGCCGACGAGAAGGCCTGGCTCGCCAAGGTCCAGGGTGAACGCGACGAGAAGACCGCCTATCAGCGCATCCAGGCCACCCGGCCGCAGACGCTCGGCGTGGCGCTCACCGATTCGCCGGTTGGCCTGGCCGCCTGGATCGTCGAGAAGTTCCAGGCGTGGAGCGACTGCGCCGGCGATCCGCTGAAGCGCTTCTCCATGGACCTGCTGCTCGACAACATCATGGTCTACTGGCTGACCGGTACCGCGGGCACCGCCACCTGGCTCTATCGCGGCGTCACCCAGCAGCCGGCGCGTGGGCTCGCCGAAGGCCAGCGGGTCGAGACGCCGACCGGGTTCGCCGCCTTCCCCGCCGATCTCTCGCCGCCTCCGCCGAAGGAGTTCATCGAGCGCGCCTTCAACCTGCGGCGCCATACGCCGATGCCGCGAGGCGGCCATTTCGCGGCGCTGGAGGAACCGGAGCTGCTGGTCGACGACATCCGCGCCTTCTTCCGGCCGCTGCGCTTCGGGGCAGCGAACGACTGACGCCGATCAGGCGAGTGTCGCCGTCGCTTGCGCCGCAATGGTGCCCTTGGGCGTCACGGTCCACAGCTCGGCCCCGTTGCCATCGGCGGTCGGCCGGCCGACCACGTCGAACGGCGCGTTGTCGAACAGCGGCGCCCGCGCGCGCACGGCAAAGGTCTTGATGCGGCGGCCGGGCATGGAATCGCGCAACAGGTCGAACAGGCACTGCTGGGCGAACGGCCCATGCACCACCAGTCCGGGATAGCCTTCGACCTCCATGCAGTAGGGTTTGTCGTAGTGGATGCGATGCGGGTTGAAGGTGATCGCCGAGTAGCGGAACAGCATCACCGAGTTCGGCGTGATGGTGCGCCGCCACGGCACGTCACTGGGGGCCGCGTCGCGCACGGGCACGCCGGCCTTGTCGCCCGACTTCACTTCCTCGCGGAACACCGTGTTGGCCGCCTCGGTCAGCGCCAACCCGCGCGGCGTGAAGATGCGGCGCGTCTGGGTGGTGACGATCAGCGCGCCGGTGCTGCCCTGGCGCAGCTGGATGTCCGAGAACTCGATCTCGCGGCGCAGCTTGTCGCCGACCCGGATGTCGCCGTCGAAGGTGAAGGTCGAGCCGGCATACATGCGCCGCGGCATCGGGATCTCGGGCAGCACGCCGCCGGTGACAGCGGCGCCGTCCTTTCCGAGCTGCGCCGGGCGCGCGAAGGAATGCAGGTAGAGGAGATGCCAGCCCGGCGCGATCGGCTCGCCCTCGGCCGGCACCTTGTCGGGCCGGTCGAAGGTCGCGATCATCGCCTTGATCGGCGCCTGGGTGACGACGTCCTCGTCCTCGATCTTGCGGCCGAGCTGCTTCTTCAACGGTTCGATGTCGATGGTCATGGCGCTTCCCTTCCGGCTGGCCCCAACGTAGCGGATCGCGCGATGATTCGCGCCGCCCGCCCGGAAGAAATCGCGCTCTTGCCGCAGATCGAAAACGCTAGAGCATGAAGGGTCCAGCTGGACTCGGCTGGCCCCATCATGCCTGCTGCAACACGCATCCCATCCGCTCTACCGGCTGGACGGGACAAGCCCCAACTGTCGCATGATCGCAAGGCTGTCGATCAGGTTCCAGGTTTCGACAATCCGGCCCTGCTCGTCGAAGCGATGCAAGTCCCAGAATGCCGCCTGGATCCGGCGGTTGGTGGGTGCAACACCCATGGCGGGCTTTGCGTGGGTGGCAACTGTCGTGCAGTGGCCCATGACCCAATCGCCCTCGGCGACGGCATGCTCGACGATGATCCGGAGGTCAGCCCAGCCTTCGTGCATCGACGTCAGGAACTGCTCGATATGCTCGCGCCCTCGCCCCACATCGCGCGATCTGATCTGGTGGTCGGGAGCATAGAAGCTCATGCAGCCAGCCATGTCCCTGGCGTTGAAGGCCGCCTTGGCTTTCAGATAGTTGTCCTTGTTCCTTGCCGCGGCTTCGATCGTGTCCAGACGCACCATCTCGATGTCCCCCTTGCGTTCGACAGCATAGGTTCAGAGACTGGACGCGCGTTGAACAAACGTGCGGACCACAGGTGGTTCATGTTTTCCACATCGGTGTTTTCGGTCGATGTCACGAGCATCGCGCCGCACTGCAATCCGGTGCCATGTATTCTGACGGGAAGGACCAGATCGCTCACCTTGGTCGGCCGGCACGAGGTTGTCGCGGGCGATATCCTGCTCATTCGCCCAGGCGTTGAGCACAGGGTCATCTGCAGCGGCGGTATCAATGTGATGTATCTCGACGGGCTGTCCTGGTCCGGCAGAAGCGGCCTCGCCGAGAGGCTGCAAGGCCGATTGGCCAACCTCGCCATCGACGCCATTTTCCGGGGACGGGATGCCCAGACGGCGTTGAGGCAACGTCTCGAACCCGGCGCGGCACAGTTCCCTCCGCACCTGATGGCCGTCGTCCGGGATCTGGTCGCCGAGCCGATGTCGCGGATGACCCAGCGCGAACTCGCCGAAAGATTGCAGATGGAAAGGACGCAGGCGCTTCGCCTGTTCAAGGCGGCCACCGGCCAGACATTTCGCCGGTTCAAGCAATGGTCGGGGCTGCAGCACGCGGCCCGGAGAATCGCGTCGGGCGACCTTGTCAGGACAGCGGCCATGGACGCAGGCTTTGCCGACACGGCCCATCTTAGCCGGACGTTTCGCGCGTCCTTCGGGCTTTCACCCTCAGAGGCGATCGCCGGACTTGCAAAAGCTTGGCCTCGATAGCGAGTCCGCGATGATTCGCGCCGCCCGCCCCGAAGAAATCGCGCTCTTGCCGCAGATCGAGAACGCCGCCGACGAACGCTATGTACGTGTCGGCCTGCGGTGCGTGCTCGAGATGCCGCCGCAAAGCTTGGTTTCACTCGAGCGAGGGCGCCGCCGCGGAATGCTCTGGGTGGCAACCTCGCCACTCGGCCGTGTCGTGGGCTTTGCCCTGATGGAGCGTCCGGGGAACACAGCCTGGCTCGACCAGCTTTCGGTGCTCGATCTCTGGCAGGGGCGTGGCCTGGGCACGGCGCTGATCGATCGCACGGCCGGGCGGGCGCGCCAGCTTGGCCACGACCGGCTCTATCTCTCGACTTATCTCGACGTGCCCTGGAACGCGCCCTTCTACGAGCGGCGCGGCTTCTCGTCGGTGCCGCGCGGCGCGTGGCCGCGAGCCTTTCGCCTGCAGTTCGCGATCGAGAACGGCCACGGCCATCCGCCGTGGCGCCGCACCATCATGCAGCGGGACATCTGAAGCGTTCCACCGTATCGGGCAAGTGGGCGCGGGCGAACGTGCCTGGACGCATTATTCGGCGGCGACGGCCAGGCCCATCTGCTCGCAGGTCGGCGCCACGTCGGACACGGTGGCGCGACGCATGTCGCGGGCGAAGCGCTGATCGTCGAATTCCATCCCGCGATGCATGGTGCAGCGGTCGTCCCAGATCACCAGGTCCTTCACCCGCCAGCGGTGGGAATAGACGAACTGCCGCTGCGTGGCGTGCGCGGTCAGTTCGTCGATGAGCTGGCGCGCCTCGTCGTCGGCCATGCCGCGGATCGAGCCGGCGTGGCTGGCGATATAGAGGCTCATGCGGCCGCTATCCTGCAGGCGGCGGACCAGCACCTGGGGCACCGGCTTGAAGGCCTCGCGCTCGCCCTCGTCGAAGTCGGCAAAACCCAGCTTGGCGCGCGAGGTCATGATCGAGTGGTAGGCAACGAGCCCCTCGATGCGCCGCTTGGTCGCCTCGGGCAGGGCATCGTAGGCCGCCCGCATGTCGGCGAACTCGGTCTGGCCGCCGATCGGCGGGATCGAGCGGGCATGCAGCATCGAGCAATAGGCCGGCAGGCGCTTGAACGACGAATCGGTGTGCCACAGCCGGTTGCCGAGATTGTAGAGGCGCTGGCGGTCGTTGGTGGTGAGGATCTTGTTCTCGGCGTCGAGGTTGCCGACGTCGGCGAGGTTCTCGTGCAGACGCAGCGTATGGTCCTTGCGCGCCTTGAACACGGTCGTCTCGAGCGGCCCGAAGTTGCGGGCGAAGTCGAGCTGGCTTTCGTCGGTGAATTCCTGGC
>JAEWIV010000244.1 GCA_023386865.1 Pseudomonadota bacterium | reverse complement strand
CGAGTAAGCCGGCGCCCCCCGAGAGCCCCGCCCGGGAGACCGGGCGGGGCTTTCTGTTTGCAGTCATGCGCGCGGCACGAACGCGCGAACTAGGCTAGGAGGGCCTCGACGGCGGGACGCCGGGTCCGGCACGCTCGGCCGGTGTAGTGCTGGCCGGTGCAGCGAAAGCACAGCGGCCGCAAAGAGCCGGTCGCGCCAGCGGGTGTCATCGGTCGCGACGAGGCGAGTTGCGTAGCAGTTCGGGCAATAGACGACCAGCTCGAGGCCGTGGCGGCCGACGTCGCCGATCGTCTTAAACGGAAGGTCGCGAAGCATGCGTCCGATCTAGGCCGCGGCCGTGCTCGAATCATCGCCCTGCACTGACAGCAAGTGGTGCGGCATGCGCGCTGCAGTGCTAGCAGCGTCCGGGCCAAGGCCGCGCAGCGCCGAAAGATTGACGAGCATGATGTTGGCGTTCGCACTGTATCCACATTGCAGAAACGTTCGACCCCGCCTAATCGTTCTCAACGCAACTCGGAAGACAGCGAGGTCGACAATGCTGCAAGATAAGCCGGCTCATCGGATGGCGCGCCGACTCCTAACCGCTGCTCAGAAGGCAACAGCGCACAAGACCCCCGGAAGTTGGGTCATGACCTACGATGTTGCCGATAGCCTGGGCCTCAATGACGTCGACGATGCCGTGAGACTCGCCGCCGCGAACGGATGGCTTGAGGTCGAAGGCGGTCACAGTGTGCGGCTTACCGATGCTGGCAGGCGGCTTGCTGCTCCGTAAGCCGAGATGACCTAATGGCGGCGGTTGATGATTGATCTCGATGCGATCGATCAGTCGTTGCGGTCGTTCAAGCCGGACATTGAGCTAGACGACATCAAGCCCAAACCCCTCCCGCCACGACACGCCGCATACAAGGGGGGAGGTGTCCCGCATCGTGTTAGCGACACTGGGCAACGCCAAGCGCGCCTGCACGACCCAGGAATTGACCATGCACGTCATGGCAGAGCGCCGGATGAACACGGCCGACACGCGGCTGGTAAAGACTGTCGGGAAGCGCGTCGGTGCGCGCCTACGTCACCACCGCAGCAAGGGGCTGATCCGGTCGGCGGCCGGTTTGGGCGACCGGATTGCATGGGAGGTTTGCCCCGCTAATCAATGAATTGTCGGCGGGGCAGCATGAGCGAAGTTCACGCCACAACCCAAAAGAAGTAGCTGCCCACAGCCGAGTCCGGTTACTTTTCGATTCCGGTCAATCGCTGGACCTCCGGACGCTCCAACCAGCCTGCGGCCCCTGCCTAGGGGTCGGTGGGCCGTAAAGGGCACACCGGAGCGGCGGGCTTAATCCCCCTGCCTTTGTCTGGAGCTTCCCATGGTTGATCCGGTTCAAGGTGCCTTCCCGTGGGGTGGGCCCGTCGTTGTACGGGCCTACCACCGGGTGAGGTTCGGACGGCAAGAGTGGGTTAGGGCCCACTTCCGTTCACTGCCCCGACGCTAACAACGCCGGGATGTAAAAAGTAGTCTCCGCGTAGGCCCCTCGTCCTTGTGGCGAGGGGCTTTTTCTTGGGTCCGCTTTTCGGACCGTGTTTTTCTGCGGCCCATTTTGACGTGTACAGATTTACGGTCAACGCTGACGTTACGTATTGTGTTGCGCTGCGAATCGGTTGCTGGGCGTAAGTGACTGATTCTAGGTATGTTCTAGGTGCGTTTGCTGCGTACTGCCGAAAAATCTCGCCTGTCTCGCCGAGGATCGGCGCCGCGATAACCGAGCGAGACCTGCTACAGCCTCTGTTCGGTTCGCCACTCCCAGGCTGGCTGACAGGCATGAGCATGCAGGTCAAGCCGATCGGCCTTTGCCTTGGCCACTTGCCGACATAGTCGCTGCTATACGCACGAGTGCCCACGCCAGCCTCTCCCGCACGAGCACGGCGCCCAGCGCCGAGACTCGGCAGATAGCGATGATCCGGCCGTCGCGGTCGCACTCCTTTTCTGGCAGACGACGGATCGGCCCGATGTCAGTGCCTGTAGTCTGGTTGTGGCCAAGCTGCCCGCGGACCAACCATCGGGGCAGACTTGTTTAGCTTCGAAGCGAGATGCCCCACAAGGGATAGGTACCGCCGTTCTGTTTGAGAGTGTCACCGTCGGTCATCGTCTGCGCTGGCGCTGACGTCGCGAGCAACGCCAGCGCTGCAACCAGGCTACCGCTTAGGGGTGCGCGTCCCGTACGTGCCGGTGTAGGGATTTTGATTGCCGCGCGTGCCGTAGTTGTCGTACTGCGTGCCATTCGGATTGGTGGAGTGGTACGGCTGAACGTAGGTGCCACGGTTTGTCGTGTAGCCATCGACCGAGTGGCTATTCGGATTGCTACCGGTACCGTAGCCGCCGCGATTTGAATTGCCGTACTGGGCAAAGGCCGGTGTGGCCAACAAAAGCAACGCAACGCTACCAATGGCTAAAGTGCGCATGGTATCCCCCAAAGTTGCGTCGACAATGTAGCCGCTACTGCGGGTCGAACAAGTCGAACTTTGGCTTGCCCAAGCGGCGCTGGGAGTAGAGCATAGGCGCGGGGACACGACCTGATCGGGGGAAGCCATGCGTCGGCTGGCATTGGTCGTTGCGTTGTTCAGCGGGCCTGCTTTTGCTGCAGACTATTCATCTTGGCCAGGCCGAGAGTTCGCGCCAAATGCCACAGAATGCCGCGAGGTTGCGCAACAAGCTGATAGGTGCTGCAAGCGCTGCACAAAGGGCCAACCCTGCGGGAATACCTGCATCAGCACCAAGAGCAAGTGCAAGAGCCCGCCGGCCTGCGCATGTTGAACGTGCGTCGATACATGCGCGTCTCCGGCGCAACCTGTTCAGTTTTTGCGCTGCTGGCTCTTGGAGTGGCAAGCGCGCAAGCGATCGATGTCGGCGACGTGTTTTGGTTGTCTTCCAGTGGCGCCGGGCTAACCGTTACTGGAACCGCACTAGCGCAACCCGGCGTGGTCCGGGTTGAGTACAGGCTGACGCTTGAGAACGCGTCGGAGTATTGTCAGCGCTACGGACAGCACGCCCGATTGACACCGCAGCACGACAAGTGCGTTGCAGAGACCATTGGCAGCAGTCGCGCGCGGACCGCCCTTGTCAACTGTCCCGCTCAAATCATAGTCCTCGAATCCGGTTCTTTCGCGAAGGGCAGAGACCACTTTTGGCGCAGCAAAAGTGATCCAAATTCATTCGTCCTGGGCGATGAACTTTTTGGCCGCAGTTGCACCCGAACCGCAGCTACGCCCACTGTGCCAAGCGTCGCGCCACCGGCGGCGGCTGCCCCGAGCGCGACAGGACTCGCCTATGGACCGAGTTTCGATTGCACCAGCAAGGCTGCCTCGACACAGGCGCTTGCTCAGGCGATCTGCCGCAACAAGGAGTTGGCGTACTGGGAGCTGTCATATGTCATCTCCTACCAAGCGCTTCGCGAGTCCTCTTCACCAGAGGTGCGCAAGGCGATGGTGGACGAAGCCAACGCGCTTGTTCTGAGGATGAATGACCAGTGCGGGCTTCCAAGCACCGGCGGCCTCACCGGGCCGCCATCGGTCGAGCAGCTCGCATGTGTCCGCAATCTTTTTCAGGAGAGCCGGCTTACCCTAATCAGTCGCACGGTTGGACCGGCCCGTGAAGAAGCGACCTTGATGCCGCCGGAGACCGTCGCCATCCAGCGAGGGCTCCAGGTCAGTCAGCACCTGCCCGCTACAGCTGCTATGGACGGCGTCTTCGGCCCCATGACGCGAACAGCGATCGCGTCTTGGCAGCGCGAGAATGGGCTGCCTGCGACGGGCTTCGGCTCCCAGGCTCTTCTCCAGCAGATGGCGGGATCAGCCTCACCTCCTCGCACGGCGTCTACCTCTTCTCCCTCAACCTTGCCGCCAATGGTGGAGCATTACTCGGTAGTAGACCGCTCCGGCCGGACGAACTCGATCAAACTGATGCTCGCGGACGGGCCAGAACTGCGTCCGCAGGAAGTGTTCGAGAAGGTCAGCGGTGCGGTGTATGTCGTGAGAGCTGGAACGACTCTCGGCTCGGCTGTGGCAATTGGCGAACGCGAACTGCTGACCAATTGCCATGTCGTTGAGTCTACTCCGGCCGTCACACTTGAACGCGAAGGCGATCGTCTTCCGGCATCTGTGATCTCGGCGAATGACGACGCCGATCGCTGCATTCTTCGGGCCAGCACCCAACTTCGTAACTGGGTCAAGGTGCGCCCCTATGCTGACGTCAAAGTCGGAGAGCGCGTATATACCGTCGGCGCACCACGGGGGCTGGAGTTAAGTCTCGCTGAAGGCATCATCTCGTCAAAGCGGGCGCTTGCTGATGGCCGACATTTCCAAACATCGGCGCCTATTTCGAAAGGCTCCTCGGGTGGAGGCTTGTTCGATGCGCACGGCAATCTCGTCGGCATAACGACGTTCATGCTCAAGGACTCCCAGAACTTGAACTTCGCAATCGCGGCCGAAGAGTTCGCCAAGTAGCGGCAGCGCGACAGCCTGCTGGGCAATAGACCTGCAGCTCGAGGCCGTGGCGCGACGGCGGCGATCGTCCTGAAGGATAGGTCGCGGAGCATGGACGGCAACGTTTAGATCGACCGAGAGAGTGTGACAGCAGGCTGCGGCACACGGGCGCGCAGCAATGCATGCAGCCGACGGACCCAGGCGCAGGCGGAAGTCGTGCGAACCGCATTCGACCGCGCACCTATTGGCTGGTTGGTCTGAGGCGCTGCTGGCCGGTTCTCGTACGTTGCTGCGCGCGCCACTCCCAGGGCGGTACACACCTGTGACCGTGCACACCGGCCTTCCTGTCGGCGGCTTCCTTTTCCTCTGGCGCATACCGCTCACTGTATCGGCCGAAGGACCAAGCCCAGCCAGCGGACACCATCAGCCCTTGCAGGTCATCTTCCTCCGCGAAGCATTGCCCCACCGGACGGTTGTTGCGGACGTCGTAGTCTACCTGCTTGCAAATGACGGGCCTGCCCCTGATGAAGTCTTCGAGCGCCTTCTTGGCAAGCGGCCCAGGGTGCCATTGCCCATCATCGCAGGTCTGGGCCCGTTCTGGAGCGTCGATGCCGAACAGCCTCACGAGTTGGGATCCGAACTTCACGGTATCGCCGTCGACCACCTGAAACCGCGGCTTGGTGGCGGACCGAGCCACAGTATCGTCGTCGGTCTGCGCACTTGCCGGGGAAATAACTGTGAGCGCTAGCAGGACAAGGACCCGCATTGCAGGGGCCGCTCGGCCTATTTCCGCGCCTGTGCGGGGTTGCGCCGCTTAGCGCCACCGAGCACCTCGAGGTTGCTGGCCGCTCCCACGGCCTTGACCATCTCGAAGATGCGCGTGCGGACGCGGCCTTCGCGGATCTTGTAGTAGGCGCGCACCAGCTCCAACGTCTCGCGCTTGATCAGCGGGTCCTTCTCCTGCTCGAACGGCGTGCCGGCCTCGCCGAAGCCCTTGCGGCCGCGGCCCGACATCGGCCGGCCGGAGAGCGCGTTGGATGGCATCTCGTCGAAGAAGTACGACACCGGCACGTCGAGCACCTTGGCGAACTCGTAAAGCCGGCTCGAACCGATGCGGTTGGAGCCGCGCTCGTACTTCTGGATCTGCTGGAAGGTGAGCCCGACGGCCTCGCCGACTTTGGACTGGCTCATCCCGAGCAGCGAACGACGTTGCCGAATTCGGGTTCCAACATAGACATCGACAGGATGAGATTTTGCCAAAGAGGCCCCCGGTAATTGTGAACGTACCCTACGGATCGCCGGCCCCTGCTCAAGAGCCGACAGCTCTTGGTACACCGGTGCGCTGACCGACGCACGCAGAGTCGTAAGAGCGTGCACGCACTGCATTAGAGTATTGAGAATCGAGAGCGGATACATCGGATGACGTCGCTCGCTATGCGCCGGCGCGTAATGCGGGCGCGCGACTGCGCGCCGCAGCGCTTCATCGCTCGCGCCGACACGCGTCAAACGCCAGATCTGGGCTGCGCTTGCGCCAGCAGGTCTCATGGTCCAACGGCCCGGCGTTGTTCTTTGCGGATGGCTAGGCCTTCAAGAGCGAGAGGACGCCCGGAAGGGGGTGAGCCGGAGGCCTCCCGAGAGAGCGGGCCCGCGGCTCGCCCCGTCCTGCTCTCCGGAACATTATCCATGTCTGCATTATCTTTGGCTTTTGCGCCCACGTCGCCGACCCAAGGTCTTGTCAGGGACGGCAGCGTTATTGTCGCGCCGACGGAGGAGACGACAGAGCAGGACTTGCTCGCTGGATTGCTGACATCTTCGCAGCGCGTAGCGTGCGCTTCTGCTCTCTTGCAGAACTTTCCCAGCATTGGCCATGTCATCTCAGCCGAGGCGTCGCAGCTTCGTACATTCGGACTGACGGAACACGAGGTCGCCGTCCTTCGCATCGTCCGAGAGATCGCCTGCCGCATGGCCAGAGCCGAAGTGCGCAGCCGCCCGGTGCTCACCAATTGGCAGGCGCTGATCACCTACTTGCAGACTGCAATGGCCTACGACCAAGTCGAACAGTTTCGTATTCTATTTCTTGACCGCAAGAACAATCTCATCGCCGACGAGGTGCAGCAGCGCGGTACAGTTAATCATACGCCCGTTTACCCGCGAGAAGTCATGAAGCGCGCCTTGATCCTCAACGCGTCGGCTCTCATCGTTGTACATAATCATCCGTCTGGCGATCCCAAGCCGTCCCGGGACGACATCGAGACGACCCGCGAATTGAAGGCAGCCGCCAAAGCTCTTGAGGTAGAGCTGCACGACCATGTCGTGATCGGTCACGGCAAGCACGCATCGTTCAGGTCTCTGGGATTGCTGTAGGGAGCATACCTACAAAGCCCGGGTTGATAACGAATGCTTTGCCGATAGCCGCTTTGGAGCACACTTCGGACTCAAGTAGCATCTGACGCTAGGGTCGAAAGTGAGCCAGAGCTGACATCGTGCTGGAGGTGGCCGTCTCCCCGGTAAAGATCGGAGATCAGTCCTTCGGGTCAGCCTCGGTCTCCCAATCGACGCTAGTCGCCGCCTATATCCGGGCATACTCTGAATTCCAGTCCTTCCGAGGCGCGGTTAACCAGGTGAGCAACGAGCGGGGAGCGGAAGGAGTGTGGATCGCCGTCGCCATAGCCTTCTATACGCTCCGGGCTGGAAGGAACCCGCAAATCCTCGGACAATGCATAATGATTTCGGATGAACAGCCGACGCTTGTGGTTACATGCAAGCTCAGCCCCGTTTACAGGCGGGTGGTCGTCGAGACGATCTCTGACCGGGCCCGGATCATCTTTCTCGATGAGCTCGAGCCGGCCGCTGCGCGGAGGGCGGCCTTGTCGTCGGCGACGGTGCTGCTCGCCCATAACACGGCTAAGGAACTTCGCGCAGACGAGACAAGTTTGATCGGAGAGGTGCGTCTCGTGCAGTTCCTAGCAGCTGGTCTCGACTTCATTCCGCTCGATCAGCTACCACCACAAGTGCCCGTCGCCTGCAACGCGGGCGCTCAGGCGGAGTCGATGGCGGAACACGGGTTGGCCATGGCGCTTGCGGCCGCGAAGCATCTTCCGATGGAACAGGCCAAGATGACGCGCAACGAGTTCAACCAGTCTGGTGCCACGCGAATGATGGCAGAAAGCACGTGCGGTATCTTTGGACTTGGTGGAACTGGCCTTGCGCTTGCGCGACGTCTGAAATGCCTTGGGGCCCGCGTTCTCGGAATCAATCGGCGAGGCGAGTCGTCGGTTCCGGTCGACTGGGTGGGCAAGCCTGAAGCATTGGATTCGATGCTGGCTGCATCGGATATGGTCTTCCTGACAGCACTCTTGACCCGTGAAACATATGGAATAATCGGCGAGCGGGAACTCAGGCTGATGAAGGAGGATGCGATCTTCGTCAACCTGGCACGCGGCGAGCTGGTCAATGAGGAAGCGTTGTATCTTCACCTGCGAGGCCATGGCTGCTTCGTTGCGTGCATCGACGCTTGGTGGGTCGAGCCGGTGCGGCACGGACGTTTCGAAATGAAGTTCCCCTTCCTCGATCTTCCGAACGTCATTGCGTCCCCCCACAATTCAGCTGCGGGCGGCAACGGGCGGGTGAATGGTATCAAGCGTGCCGCTCTCAATTGCGTGCGTGCTTTGACCGGGGAAAAGCCGTTGCATTTGATCTCTCCGGACGAGCGAGCGTGGCACATCGGGAAGGCTGAACCTGCGGCGCCCTGATGTGCTGTGTGCCACGCCACCCGTGGATTCGCGACGAAGTCTCAGCGGCTCACAACCCGCTGGAGCCAAGCGACATTCCCGCTCTCAGTTTTGAGAAACAATTGCAAAGACGACTCTAGTGAAGATTACGTCGAAGCCTATACAGGCCGCTCCACCCATCCTGTAGGCGTCCGTCTTGGGCGGATCGGCCGTGGTGCTGCCCGGCCGTCGCCGGCTTCCTCCTGCGCTCCATGTGGCGTTGATGGAACTGTCGGCGGAGTGGCACCAGCCAAGTAGTCGTGTGCGTCAGGTTCGCGAGGCGCGGAACCCCCTCGCGATTCACGGCATATCCCTCTCTCTGGGTCATGGCCACTCTATCGTTGCGGCGGACGATGCCCTGGTCGAGTTTGCCGGCCACTGCAGGGGCGTCAGCCGAGCTGGCTGTCACCCGTGGCCAATGTAATCCATGCGCCCACCATCGACCGTCAGCACCTGGGCTGTGACGAAGCCGGCATCCGGCTCAACCAGGAAAGCCACGGCGGCGGCAATGTCCTCCGGCGCGCCAACCCGACCGACCATGGTGCGCTCGCGCATTGACGCCACGCGTTGGGTGAACGCCTCCTCGCTTGCACCGCGTCGCGTCATATCGGTGACGATCCAGCCGGGACAAACCGCATTCACCGTGATCCCGGCCCGTCCGAGTTCCATCGCGAACCGTCGCGTCAGGATCAATACCTCCGACTTCGTCGCGGCGTAGAACGTCGTGCCCGGCAGCGCCGTGCCGATGGCGGCGTTGGACGCAATATTGACGATCCGGCCGTAGTTGCGCTCCTTCATTCCGGTCATGGCCGCCCGCACGGTGTGGATCACGCCGTTTACGTTCACTGCACGCATGCGCGCAAGCTGAGACGCATCGTAGGTCTCCAACGTGGCGGGGGCGGACACGCCGGCGTTGTTGATCAGGATCGACACCGTTCCCAGTTTTCCCTCCGCCTCGGCGAACATTGCCGCCACGGCAGCCGAATCGGCGACGTCGGCCTGCAGCAAGGCGGCCCGGCCACCGGCCGCAACGATTTCCGCGCGCAACGCCTCGGCCTCCGTCGAGCGGGCGACATAGTTGATGCCCACTGCGGCGCCGCGCGCCGCCAGCCGACGGCAAATCGCCGCCCCGATGCCGCGCGAGCCGCCCGTCACGATCGCCACCTGCCCTTTCCAGTCCATGACGCGACCTCCGAGCTGCATCAATGTAGGTGCATGGCAACCACTTGTGTCAATCGGCGACTACCTGTCTTCGCGGAACTTGCCATTGCAATCGAAGGTCTTACGGACCGCCTTGCCGTTGAACTACTGTGCCCGGAGCAGCACGGAAAAGGAGCGCGATATGAATGACGTCCGGCACGATCATTCCCGCTGGGGGCCGGGCGACCAGCTTGGCGCCGGGAATTTATTGACGCCCGAACGGCGCCTGTCGGCGCTGCGCTCGATCCAGACCGGCGCCCTCTACGATCTCAGCCACGAGATCAGCCCGAGGGCGCCGTTCCTCATGCCGAACCAGACGCCGTTCCTTCAGTCGATGTGGGCTTCCTGGCGGGATTCGATCAAGCGACGCCGGGCCGCCGGTGCCACCAACGATGCCGGTTCGAATGTCGAGCGTGTCGAGATGACCATGCATGTCGGCACGCATATCGACGCGCTTGGCCATTTCAGCATCGGCGGCAAGCTGTACAACGGGCTGAACGCCACCGACGTGGTGTCCGATTGGGGGCTCGAACGCCTCGGGATCGAGCACATGCCGCCGATGATCAGTCGCGGCGTGCTGCTCGACGTTGCCGGGTTGGATGGCGGCGCCTTCCTCAATCCGGGCCGGGTCGTTGCACCGGACGACCTGGCGCGCGCCGCGGATGCGGCGCAGGTTGCGGTCGAGGCGGGCGACATCGTGCTGATCCGCACTGGCTGGGGACGCTTCTTTGGCGTCGACAACGCGCGGTATCTGCAGGGGGAGCCCGGGATCGACGTGCCCGCGGCCCGCTGGCTGACCAAGCGCGATGTCGTCGCGATCGGCTGCGATAACATGGCGGTCGAGGTGCTGCCAAATCCGGACCGTGGCATCGCGATGCCGGTGCATCAGCACGTCCTCGTCGAGGCCGGGGTTCACCTGATCGAGAACCTCTCGCTCGATGAACTGGCGCAAAACCGGATCGCAAGCTTCTGCTTCATCCTGCTGGCGGCGAAGTTCAAGGGCGCGACCGGCTGCCCGGTTCGCCCGATAGCGCTGGTCTAACCCCGTCCTCGCCCCCCGCCTGCCGGGGAAATCGCACCTCAGACACCGGCGATCACGTCGGCCCATTCCTCCAGCATCGCCGGATGGCCGTGACGAATGTGAATCGAAAAGTCGGTGTAGCCTGCACCTTGCAGCTCGCGCAGCCGTTCGCGAAGCGCCGGCCGGGTGCCGGTTATGGTCACGGCACGGATCAGCTCGGCCGTGCAAACCTGATGCTCCTCCGGGCGCAGGAACATCAAGTGGCCGCGGTGGTTCTCCAGGTAGCGCGCATCGGCCGGCTCATAGCGCTCGTAGATCTTGCGGTATTGCTCCACCAGAGGCGAGAGTGCCGGCGGAATGCCGCGACCGAGATTGCCGAACTGTTGCAGCTCGACCAGGTTGTGCAAGACGATGGTCGCGTGAGGGCCGGCCTGCGCGCGGGCGCGCGGGCTGTCGAACGGCTCACCCTCGGCAAGCACGCAGCCGCCGCAGAACGCCGTGGCGACGCGCGTTGCGGGCTCGATGCCAGCTGAACGCCATGCCGCTTGCATGGCGGCGATCGAAGCCTTCGCCGCATCGATGTAGCCGACGCCGTTGATCCAGTGGGCGCCGAGTTCAGCTGTCAGCCTCCGGGCACGCGGGCCCTGCGCCGAAATGTGCAGCGGGATTGGGTCCCGGTTGTTGACCACGCCGATATCGAGGCTCAGGAACCGCATCTTCCGCGAGGCGCCTTCAAGTTCCCATTCCACGGTCTCGCCGGCGATCAGCCGCTGCACCTGCTCGATGTAGCGCCGCATATCGGCGAGCCGGACCGGACCAACACCCATGGTGCGCCGCGCGGTGAAGCCGGTGGAGATGCCGAAGTCGATACGGCCCGGCGCGAGCGCATTGAGCGACATGAGAGCGCTGGCGGCGACCGGCGCGATGCGGTTCGAAGGGATCAGCACCCCGGTTCCCAGGCGGATCCTGGACGTCGTCACCGCGGCCGCGCCCATGGCGACGAAGATCTCCGCGTTGAGCAATTGCGTGTCGTAGAACCAGGCGCGGGTGAAGCCCAGCTCTTCGGCGCGCTTCACCACCTTCCAGGAATCGGCAGCGGTGGCGAGATTGATGCCGTAGTTCATGCCTCGACCTTCCCGATGGCTGAACCCGTTGTCAATCAGTCACCGATTCCAGATGCTGCCGAAAGGGACCTAAGCTCTTCGACGTGGTTCTCGGGAAAATTCTCGATCACGAGCTTGAGAGGCCGCAGGACCGCCATCGTGCGCCAGTCGAGCCTCCCGTGACCGGTTCGTCATTTCTAAATTAGGACACTACCCTGCTGGAGGAGTTGCCAGCGCACGGACGCCACCAAGCGTAAACTGCGGCGCCTGCCGCAGTCCGTCGACGCCAGCACGACCGGTTCAAATCTCCCGCCTCAATGGCGGCAACGACGCTGACCAACGTCTCTTCAACACATTCAGCCGCCGAAGCTCGATCACAGGCCCGCGCCCAGCCAACGCCAGGAAATGCACACGCCGTACGAGCCGAATGATGCTGCAAGTGTTGACGGCGATAGCCCCCTGCCGGAGTGTCCGTTACATGAACTCGCCCGATCCAGTGACGTTGTCCGTCCTCGACAATCGCTTCCGTGCCATCGTTGATGAAATGGGAGAGGCGATGCTACGCACCGCCTATTCTCAGATTCTGAATTCCTCTCGCGACTTCTCCATCGCGATCTGCGATGCGCAGGCAAGGCTGCTGGCTCAGGCAGATCACATCCCGATCCACGTCGGTGCCATGCCCTTCGCGGTGGAGGCGGTGGTGGAGGCCTTCGGGGATTCGATTGCGGAAGGCAACGTCTACCTCCTGAACGACCCCTACCACGGCGGGTCGCACCTGCCGGATTTCACCGTTGTCGTGCCGATCTTTGCCGAAGGTCGGGTGATTTTCTATTCGGTGGTTCGCGCCCATCAAACCGATATCGGCGGCGGCACCCATGGTGCCTACAATCCCGCCGCCACCGAGATCTTCCACGAAGGCCTGCGTCTGCCGCCGATCCTGCTGGGGGAGGGGCGGCTGCCGAGGCCCGACCTGGTGCGTATGATCGTCACCAATAGCCGGATGCCGCGCGAGGTGCGCGGGGACTTGATGGCGATGATCGGTGCTGCGCATCTGGGCGAGAAGCGGCTGCTCGCGGTCCTGGACAAGAATGGCGTGGCGAAGACGGAAGCCGCGGTCACCGCGATCCTTTCGCTGTCCGAGGCCCATGCACGCCGCATCATCGCGTCCTGGAAGGATGGCACCTGGACAGGTGAGGCTTTCCTCGACGATGACGGCTTGGGGCGACAGGACATTGCCATCCGCGCAACGGTGACGAAGACGGGTGATGCGATCGTTGTGGACCTGTCGAAGTCCGATCCGCAGGTGCCGTCCTTCCTCAACTCCTCCTGGCCCAATACGGTGAGCGCGGTGCGGATGGCCATTGTCTTCCTGCTCGATCCGGAAGTCGCCAAGAACGATGGTTGCTTCCGCCCCATCGAGATAGTCGCCAAGGAAGGCACGATTGTCCGGCCGCACGAGGGTGCACCGGTGACCATGTGCACGTCCCACTGCGCGAATGAGATCGTTGAGGCGGTGGTCAAGGCGTTGGCCAATGCGTGTCCGGATCGTGCCATGGGCGGTTGGGGCCGGCGCTACCGTATCGCGATCAAGGGAAGCGATGCGCGGCGGCCGGGCCGGCCCTTTGTTTGGCACCTGTTCCATGCGCGTCCCGGCGGTGGCGGGTCGTCGCAGGGCGATGGCTGGTCCAACGCGGGCGAGTGGCATTCGGCCGGCGGCTTGAAGTTCGGCAGCATCGAAATGGCCGAGGCCCGCTTCCCGCTGTTCTTCGCCAAGCACGAATTCCGTCCGGGCAGCGCGGGCGATGGCACCTATCGCGGCGGCCTTGGCGCGGAACTGGTGTTGAAGCTAGAAACCGACGGGCCGGCCGTGGGGAATACCGCTGGCGACGGCGTGCGCTATGGCGCAGCGGGCATGCTTGGTGGCAAGGATGGGGCACCGCATCATTACACACTCAAACGCGCAGATGGCACGTCTCGCGACTTGAGGACGAAGGAAGTCGGCATCCCGCTTGCGCCGGGCGACACGTTGCACGTACGCGCAGGCGGCGGCGGCGGATGGGGCCCTCCCGAGAAACGCGACGCGCAGGCACGCAAGCGTGACGCCGATGAGGGGCTGCTGTGAGCACCTTCCGAATTGGCATCGATGTCGGTGGCACTTTTACTGACATTGTCTGCGTCGCAGCCAACGGCATGACGACTCTGGCCAAGGCATCCTCGACTCCGTTGGATCAGAGCGAGGGCGTGGTGAATGGCCTCGCCGTGCTTGCGGAACGCCTGGGGTTAGGACTGCTCGAACTTCTGGCTAGCACGGATCGCATCGTCCATGGCACGACGGTCGCCACCAACGCGCTGCTGGAACGCAAGGGTGCCAAGGTCGCGATGCTCACTACTGAAGGCCATCGCGATGTCATCGAGATGCGCGAGGGGCTGAAGCCTGAACGCTATAACTTGCGCATGCCGCCCCCACCCGCGCTGGTGCCGCGTCGCCTCCGCTTGCCGGTTGCCGAGCGCATCCGTCCCGATGGAACGGTGGAAGGCCAACTCGATCGCACCTCACTGAACTCGGCCATTGCGGTGCTAAAGGCGGAGAAGGTCGAGGCGGTGGCCATTTGCTTCCTCCATTCCTGGCGTGATGACGCGCATGAACGCGCGGCCGCCGAAGCCGTGCGCACCGCGCTGCCAGATGTCTTTGTGACAACATCGGCGGAAGTGCTTCCGCAGATCAAGGAGTTCGAGCGATTTTCCACGGCCTGCATCAATGCTTATGTTGGGCCGATCGTGTCGCGGTATCTCGCGCGGCTACGCGGGCGGTTGGCTGATGCGGGATACAAAGGCTCCATCTTCGTGATCCTTTCCCATGGCGGTGTCGCGCCTGTCGAGGAAGCCGCGCGGCTCGCCACAGGCACCGCGCTATCTGGTCCAGCGGGCGGCGTCGCGGCCGGTGTAGCGCTGGCGCAGCGCGGCGTGGGGCAAAACCTCATAACCTTCGATGTCGGCGGCACCTCCACTGATATCGCGCTGGTTTTGGATGGCGAGGCCGCACTTGGCCGTGGCCGCACCGTGGGAGGAGAGCGCATCGCGCTGGAAAGCCTCGACATCGTCACGCTGGGCGCGGGTGGCGGCTCGATCGGCCATGTCGGGGCCGGCGGCACACTGCAGGTCGGCCCGCGTAGCGCCGGAGCCGTTCCGGGGCCCGTCGCCTATGGCCAGGGCGGCACAGAACCCACGGTGACGGATGCCAATCTCGTACTGGGCTATCTCGACAAGGACAACTTCCTCGGTGGCGCGCACAAGCTCGACCGAGACGGCGCAATGGCTGCTTTCGGCAGACTGGGGGATTCAGTCGGTCTTCACGCCCTGGCCGCCGCGGAAGGCGTGCATCGCCTGGCCAATGTGCGCATGGCCGACGGCATCCGCATCGCCACCGTGCGACGCGGCGTGGATCCGCGCCACTTCACGCTGCTGGCCTTCGGCGGCGCGGCGGGACTGCATGCCTCGGCCGTAGCGCGGGAACTCGGGATGCAGCGCGTTGCCGTGCCGATCTTCGCCGCGGGGCTTTCGGCCTGGGGCATGCTGCACACCGACCTCCGCTACGAGATGGCACGCAGCGAGCTCGCCAGCGGCGGGGTGCCGGAGGATGTTGTGCTGCGCACCATCTGGGCCGGGCTGGAAGCGGAAGGCCGCGCCCGAGTCGCATCCTGGTTCGGCGGCGAGGTCGAAACAAAGCGCGCCGCCGATATGCGCTATGGCGAGCAGGTCTTTGAGATTGCCGTGCCGCTCGAGGCGGTCGAGTGGGACGCGACAGGTCTTAGGGGGCGCATCACCGATGCTTTCCATGCACGCCACGAAACCCTGTTCACCTACGCGCTGCTCGAGGAGGAGGTGGTTCTGGTCAATGCCCGTCTCGCCGTGATCGGGCGACTGCCGCCGATGCAGCCGCCTGAAGCTGTCGCGGGAGGCATTCCGGCCGCGGCCTTCGCGACGCGCCGGGCGCAGATAGAGGGTGTAGAGCAGGAGCTTCCGGTCTTCGACTTCACGGCGCTCGCAGTGGGACAGGAAATCGCCGGTCCGGCGATTGTCGAGAGCGACACGACCACCGTGCTCCTTCTGCCGGGCGACACGGCACGGATGGATGGGCACGGCTGGCTCGCCATGGTGCTCCCAGGCGACTGAGCCCCGTTTGCAGCAATTGGAGGGTTACTCAGGGGCGAAGCGTTCCACGCCGCCATGTTCGGCGACGGCTTCGGGGCAGCGCTGACGACAGGACTTCGTCGTCATTGCGAAGAATGGAGCCACCTCCAAGTGCACCGTTCCAAGTTGAACGGATGTGTCCAGGCATACCGTGCGGCGGCGGGTCACTATCGGCGCGTCCTGCGGGCCGCCGCAGACTGGCCCCCGCCGAGCGGGCGCGGCTCAGTGATGCCTATGCCGAGGAATGCGCCGTCAGAGCCGAAGTGCGCAGCCGGCCGGTGCGCAGCAATTGGCAGGCACTGATCGCCTACGTGCAGACTGCGATGGCTTACGAGCAGATCGAACAATTTCAAATACTATTCCTTGACCGTAAGAACAATCTAATCGCCGACGAGGTGCAGCAGCGCGGCACGGTCAATCACACACCGGTAATCACCAAAGACAATTTCTTGATGCTCCCAGAAGATGCACTTCCGTCCATTATTATCGGGTGTGTTGCGTCAGACGCCACACGAGCCGCCGTTCGGGAGATCGTGGCGACCAGTGGTCGGGACATCCGAGTAAAGCAAGCAGTGCGGGTGCCAAATCATTACAGCCTCACAGTTGCCGATGCCTAAGGCCGACACTGCTCATTTCCTAGCGGTCGTATGCACATGAGGACGTTTGAGCAGATCAGCCGCTTCGACGCCTAGCCCTCGCGCCAATCGGTCGACTACCTCGATACTCGCCGCATAAACGCCGCGCTCGAGTGCGCTGATGTAGGTGCGATCGATCTTTGCTCTATCGGCAAGTTCCTCCTGAGACAGGCCTTTGGCTTGCCGGACTTTCCTCAAGTTGAGCGCCAGAACCTCGCGTATCTCCATCCACGAGATGGCGCCGCCTTGTCGAGTAATTCACCACGGAGTATTTTCGACAAACTGAGCGCCGCGGGCATGCGATCAGGCGGCGGCAGCACAGTCGAAGTCGATGAGTTAGGATTGCCTACGGTCCACGCAGGCGTCTTCACCGATGCTCGGTGATATGCGAACATGCATCTTGAAGTTAACAAGAGTGAAACTATGGCCAAGACGCCACTCGATCCGCCCGTTTCGGATACTGCTCCGGTTGAGGCAGCACTTACCGGCTACGATGAGCAGCATCTCGTAACGTATATCCGTCTGCTTGACGCTGACGCTGAAGGGGCCGATTGGCGCGAAGTCGCAAATATTGTTCTGCACATCGATCCTGATCGCGAGCCCGAACGCGCCAAGCGTGCCTGGGAAAGTCATCTCGCCCGCGCCAAATGGATGACCGAGAGCGGTTATCGTCATCTTCTGCTTGGCGGTGCACCAAACTGACACTTGGTTGCTTGCATGTACCGCAATCGTCTTTGCGCCGGGAGTCGCTAACGAAGCAATGATCGGTTGTGCATCCTGCGCTCTCCAAGGAAGGGGTGTGAGTTCCATGGAGATGCATGCTCATGAGCCGCGCGTACTGGCGGTCACCGGAGGCATACAAGAAGCTGGAGACATTCGATGCCCCTGGGTTTGCTTTTCAGTTCCTAGATCGCAATCCCGAATTCGTAAAAGATCGGGAACGACTGCAACAACTGAATCGTCGCGGCGCCCTTGAACCAGCCGAGGTGAAGGCCTTCGCCCGGCGCTGGGGGTTACTTCTACCCGACGACAAGTCATCCAAATGACGGACTCTGGACGGCAGAGTCTCTGCCGAGTGTCATTGCCCTGACCAAACTTCCGCCAGAGCTTGGTCATCCCAAGTTCAAGCCCAAACCTCTATCACTTGATCCGGTATTGGTCGCAGAAGGTGACGACTATGTCATCGAGCGTCTCGGCGCCAGGATGCGCATCCATCTGGACAGCCGCGGTGCAGATCCGCCTGCGGTTCTTCTGCCGCTCGACAGGCTCTTTGAGGTCAGAGTGGCGGCTGTCCTCCGGCTATGGCGGGCACTCCACGGCCGCAATCCTGGCCGGAACCCAGCGGCGCTCTCTGAGGCGCGGGTAAACAGATTGGTGCTCGCCCTTCGCGCCCTCGATGGCCGTCTCGACGGCGCCACACACCGTGAGATTGCTACATCGTTGTTCGGCGCCGACGCTGAGCCGAAACGGGACTGGATCTCCCATGAACTACGCGATCGCACTGCGCGCCTTGTGCGTCTTGGCTTCGCCATGATGAACGGAGGCTATCGGCGGTTGCTTCTGCATCCGTACCGCGGACGCTCGTAGAGGCGGCGGGTGGGGCGATCTCGCTGGGTTGCGAGATCGCCCTATTTGGAGGCAGCCATGGACCGCCATCGTGATCCTCGACGGCCGCCGCTTCTCGGCGACCTCCTACTGGATCATGGAGGCTTCCTTTGCCCGCCAATTTTGCCGACCTGCCGCCCCGCTATCTGCGCACGCCCGAGGCCGCCCGCTTCGTCGGGCTTTCCATTCGAACCTTGGAGAAGCATCGCATCTACGGCACCGGCCCGCGCTACTCCAAGCTCGGTGGGCGCGTGGTGTACCGTGTCGAGGATCTTCAGGCTTGGGTCGAGTCGGGCCTCAAGGCGTCTACATCTGACCCCGGCACAGCGAGGGTGCTGCCGGCCAAGCGTCACCCAGCAAGTATTCCGCCGTCCGCCAACCTGGCGCGCCGCTGATCCATGTCGCCGCGACGCCCTCCTCGATCCGAACGGGAACAGCTCGAACTCTTTAGGGCTTTGCCCGGCGATCTCGCGCCGCGGGATGCGCAGGACCTCATGGCCTACCCCTTCTTCAGCCTCGCCAAGACCCACCGCACCGCGCCGATCGACTTCAGAATGAAGGACATTGCCATCCGCGTCGAAGCGGTCGCCGAGCACGGCATGGCGACCATCTGGGATGCCGACGTACTGATCTGGGCTGCGAGCCAGATCGTCGAGGCCCGGGACGCCGGACTGCGCACCTCCCGCCTCATGGCGGCGCGACCGCGCGAAATCCTCACCTTCACTGGCCGCGGCACCAGCGCGCGCGACTATCACCGCCTGAAGGCCGCTCTCGACCGTCTGCAATCGACAACGGTCGCAACGTCGCTGCGCCAGGTCAACGAGCGTCGAATGCACCGCTTCTCCTGGATCAACGAATGGACCGAGCGCGCCGATGGTCACGGCAACGCCGATGGAATCGATCTCATCATGCCGGACTGGTTTTACCGGGCCGTCCTCGACGATGCGCTCGTGCTGACGATCGATCGCGGATATTTCGCCCTGACGGGTGGCGTGGAGCGCTGGCTTTATCGCATTGTCCGCAAGCATGGCGGCCGTCAGTCTGCCGGCTGGCGGTTCGAATTCCGGCACCTCTATGCCAAGTCGGCGAGCCTGTCGCCGTTCAAACGATTCGCCTTCGAGCTGCGCGACATCGTCCGCCGCCAGCCTCTTCCGGGCTACAGGCTGCAGATCGAACGCGACGTCGGCGGGCGAGAATTGCTGGGATTCTCGCCCCTGAACCTGTCCACCGCTGGCCGTGGACAATATGTGGATCCCCGCGTGCTATCGGGAACCGACACGCGCGTGCCATCAGGAACCGGACGCACGTGCTATCAGGAACCGGAATCGTCAAATTCTTCAGCCAGAGCAACGGCTTCCGGCAGTCCTAACTCAGAGTCTAACGATTCTGAATCTAACTCTTCTGAAGTTGACCGCGGCCGGGACGGAGGAAAATCCTCATGTCGGTTCCCCCAAAAGCGTGGACTGGGGCCGATAAATGAGTGACCGGCTCCTTAAATCGTGGACTCGTGTCCCTTTAATCGTAGACCGGCGCAACGCTGAACCTCCTCTTCTTGAGGACCTTCCG
>JAEWIV010000131.1 GCA_023386865.1 Pseudomonadota bacterium | reverse complement strand
CGGTGCCCCCCCCCTGGCTGCGCCCGGGGGGCGGCGCCCCGCCCCGCGCCGACATGGAACTTCGAATAGGGGGCGTGGGCGCGCAGCATCATGCGGCGCGCGAGCTGGAGCAGATCGTCCATCAGTCCTCTCCGGCTCCCACTCTAATGCTCCTTTTGGTAAGGCACGCCGGCGGCGCGCGGCGCGACGGCGCGGCCGATGAAGCCGGCGAGCAGGAAAACGGTGAGAAGATAGGGCAACGCCTGGATCAATTGCACCGGAACTTCGCCGATGCCCGGCACCTTGACGCCCTGCAGGCGGATGGCGATGGCGTCGAGCAGGCCGAAGGTCAGGCAGGCGCCGAAGGCCGGAAACGGCCGCCATTTGCCGAAGATGATGGCGGCGAGCGCGATGAAGCCCTGGCCCGCGGTCATGTCGCGGCTGAAGCCCGCGTTCTGGGCGATCGACAGGTAGGCCCCGGCCAGGCCGGCCAGCAGGCCGCACAGCAGCACCGCTCGGTAACGCAGCCAGGGCACCGAGATGCCGGCGGTGTCAACGGCGAGCGGCATCTCGCCCACGGCGCGCAGCCTGAGGCCAAAGCGCGTGCGCTCGACGATCCACCAGGTCAGCGGCACCGACAGCAGCGCGGCATAGACCAGGACGTTGTCGCCGGCATCGGGCAGCAGCAGCGGCAGCAGTCGCTGGTCGCCGACCAAAGGCGGCGTCTGGCCGCCGCGGTTGAACCAGGCGGTTCCCCACACCACGGTCAGCCCGGCGGCGACGATGTTGATGGCCACGCCGCTCACCACCTGGTTGCCGCGATGGGTGATGCAGGCAAAGCCGTGCAGCAGCGCCATCACTTCGGCCGCGGCAATGGCGGCGGCCACGCCGGCCCAGGCCGACCCCGTCACCGCGGAAGTCGCGGCGGCGAAGAACGCCGCCATCAGCATCTTGCCCTCGAGCCCGACGTCGATGATGCCGCTCTTCTCGGAGAACAGGCCGCCCATGGCGCACAGCACCAGGGGCGTGGCGACGCGCAGGGTCGCGGCCAAGGTGAGGACGGCGATGGAAAGGAGATCGTCCATTACAAGCCTTCCGCCCCACGAAGTGGGGAGGTGCCGGAGCGTCGCGAGGCGCGGAGGCGGAGGGGTCGGAAGCTCATGACCCCTCCGCCCGTTTCGCGGGCACCTCCCCTCGCAAGCGAGGGGAGGAAAAGAAAGACAGCAGCCGCTCCAGCCACGGCCGCGGCATGTTCACCAGTGCGCCGGAGAACAGGATGATCAGGCCCTGGATGACCACCACCGTCTCGCGCGTGATGCTCGGGATCTCGAAGGCGAGCTCCGCGCCGCCCTGCTGCAGGGCGCCGAACAGCAGCGCCGCCAGCACGATGCCGACGGGATGGCTGCGGCCCATCAGGGCGACGGCGATCCCGGCGAAGCCATACCCCGCCGGAAAGTCGAGCACGATGCGCTGGTGGACGCCCATCAGCTCGTTGACGCCGACGAATCCGGCCAGGCCGCCCGAGATGCACATGGCGAGCATGGTCATGTGCCGGAGGTTCGTGCCGGCATAGACCGCCGCTTCGGGATTGTGGCCCATGGTGCGCAACGCATAGCCCCACGGCGTGCGCCATAGGAACACCCAGACGCCGATGCAGCACAGCACGGCCAGCACGATCGACAGGTTGAGCGCCGACGGCGCCACCTGGATGCCAATGGCGGCCAGCGTGTCGTGCATCGACGGCAGCTTGCCCGACGGCCCGAAGTTGCGGCTCTGCGGCGTCATCGATCCGGGCGCGATCAGCACGTTCACCATCAGGTAGACCATCAGCGCAGCGGCCAGGAAGTTGAACATGATGGTGGTGATGACGATGTGGCTGCCGCGCCACGCCTGCAGCCAAGCGGGCACCGCGGCCCACGCCGCGCCGAACAGCGCGGCGGCGAGGATCGCCAAAGGGATCATCAGCGGCGCCGGCAGGAAGCGATCGCAAGCGAGGATCGCCAGCCCGCAGCCCAGCCCGCCGACATAAGCCTGGCCCTCGCCGCCGATGTTGAACAGCCCGGCGTGGAAGGCGACGGCGACGGCAAGCCCGGTGAAGATGAAGTTGGTCGTGTAGTAGAGCGTGTAGCCGATCGATTCGGAGGAGCCGACCGCGCCCATCACCAGGAGGCTCAGGGCGTGGAAGGGGTCGACCCCGATGACGCGCACGATGACGCCGATGGTGACGAAGGCGAGCGCGATGTTGACCAGCGGCAGAACCGCGATCTCGGCCCACGCCGGCAGCGGCCGCCGCGCGCTCACGCCCCCGCCTTCTGGGTCAGGGCCCCCGCCATCATCAGGCCGAGCGTGCGTTCGTCGGCCCGGCTCGCGGGAACTTCGCCGGTGATGCGGCCGGCGAACATCACCACGATGCGGTCGGCGAGCGCCAGGATCTCGTCGAGCTCGACGGACACCACCAGCACGGCGCAGCCCTTGTCGCGGCTCTTCACCAGCTCGCGATGGATGAACTCAATGGCGCCGATATCGACGCCGCGCGTCGGCTGACCGACCAGCAGGATCCGGGGCTCGCGCGCCATCTCGCGCGCCAGCACCAGCTTCTGCTGGTTGCCGCCGGAGAAGCTCGCCGAGCGCAATGCCGGCGCACGCGGGCGCACGTCGAAGCGATCCATCAGCATGGCGCAATGCCGGCCGACCGCCGGCTGGTCGAGCAGGTAATTTCGGCAGAACGGCGGCTCGGCCTGGTAGCCGAGGATGGAGGTTTCCGAGGCCTGGAACGCCGCCACCATGCCTTGGCGCAGACGATCCTCCGGCACGTGGGCGACGCCGAGGGCGCGCATCTCGGCGGGATCGGTCGGATGACGGGCGTCGATCACCCGGCCGCGGACGGTGAGCCGGCCGCCGGTCGGCCGGCGGATGCCCGCCAGGATCTGCAGAAGCTCGGTCTGGCCGTTACCCGAGACGCCGGCGATGCCGACGATTTCGCCGGCGTGCAGGCGCAAGTCGACATCGTCGAGCAGCCGCACCCCGCGATGGTCGACCAGCGACACCTGCTCGGCCGACAGCAGAACCTCGCCCGGCGTCGCCGCAGCCTTGTCGAGCTGCAGGCGCACTTTGCGTCCCACCATCAGCTCGGCGAGCTCACCGGGATCGGTCTCGGCCGTGCGCCGGTCGGCCACGATCCGGCCCTGGCGCATGACGTAGACATGGTCGGTCGCCGCCATGATCTCGCGCAGCTTGTGGGTGATGAGCACGATGGTGACGCCGCGCTCCTTCAGTGCCGCCAGGATGCGGAACAGGCGCTCGGTCTCCTGCGGCGTCAGCACGGCACTGGGCTCGTCGAGGATCAGGATCCTGGCGCCGCGGAACAGCACCTTGAGGATTTCCACGCGCTGCTGCTCGCCCACCGAGAGATCGGCGATCTTCGCGTCCGGATCGACGGCGAGCCCGTACTCGCGCGCCAGCCGCTGGAGCTCGGCGCGGGCCGCGGCAAGGCCGCCCGCCAGCAGTGGCCCGCCTTCGGCGCCCAGCACCAGGTTCTCCAGCACGGTGAAGGTGTCGACCAGCATGAAATGCTGGTGGACCATGCCGATGCCATGGGCGATGGCGTCGTGCGGGCTGTCGATGCGCACAGGCTGGCCGTCGATCCTGATCGCGCCGGCATCGGCGCAATAGAGCCCGTAGAGGATGCTCATCAAGGTCGACTTGCCGGCGCCGTTCTCGCCGACGATGCCCGTGACGGCACCCTTGGCGACGGCGAGCGACACACCGCGCACGGCCTGGACGTTGCCGAACGATTTCTGGATGCCCGTGAGCTCGATCGCCGCTTCAGCGACCATCAGCCAACTGCCTCATGCCGAGGAGCGAGCACAGCAGCGTCGCGAAGCACGGGCCGCGCGCCCACGCGCTACTTGCAGGCGTTGTTGCTCATGTAGTCGTGGACGGCGATCTTGCCCGAGATGATATCGGCCTTGGCCTGCTCGACCTTGGCCTTCATGTCCGGCGTCACCAGCTTCTCGTTGTCCTTGTCGAGGGCCCAGTCGACGCCGCCCTCCTTCAGGCCGAGCGACGCGATGCCGCCCTTCCAGCTCTTGTCGTTGGCCGCCTTGAAGCTGTTGTAGGCGGCGAGATCGACCCGCTTGATCATCGACGTCAGCATGGTGCCGGGATGCAGGTGGTTCTGGTTGGAATCGACGCCGATCGCAAGCTTGCCGCGGTCCTTGGCGGCCTGCAGCACGCCGATGCCGGTCGAGCCGGCCGCGGCATAGACCACGTCGACGCCACGATCGAACTGGCCCTTGGCGAGCTCGGCGCCGCGCCCCGGATCGTTCCAGGCCGCCGGCGTCGTGCCGGTCATGTTGGCTACCAGCTCGGCCTTGGGGTTGGCGTACTTGATGCCCTGCTCGAAGCCGCACTGGAAGCGGCGGATCAGCGGGATATCCATGCCGCCGACGAAGCCGATCTTGCCGCTCTTGGACGCGAGTGCCGCCAGCACGCCGACCAGGAAGGAGCCCTCCTGCTCCTTGAAGGTGACCGACTGCACGTTGGGCAGCGGCACCACCATGTCGATGATGGTGAAGTGCACGTTGGAGAATTCCTTGGCGACCTTCTCGAGTGCCACGGCCTGGGAGAAGCCGACGGCGATGATCGGGTCGTGCCCCCTTTGCGCGAAGCGGCGATGCGCCTGCTCGAACTGGGTCTCGTTGGTGGGCTCGAACTCGGCGATGGCGATGCCGGTTTCCTTGTTGAAGCGCTGCGCGCCCTGGCTCACCCCCTCGTTGAAGGATTTGTCGAACTTGCCGCCGGTCGAATAGACGATGGCGGGCTTGGCGGCGTTCTGCGCGGCGGCGGAAGCGGCCAGGGCCCCTGTGGCAAGCAACGCGACCAGCGGTCCGATCCAGGATTTCATGACGGCTCCCTGTTCCTTGTCGGCAGTGTGGACCCGCCCGCACGCCGGGTCTAGGGCAACGCGCTTCCAGGCGCGTGTCAGCCAAAGCGCCTGATCGAATAGGGCTCGACCGGCAAGCTGGTCGAGCGGCCGGCCAGCATCTCGGCCGTGAGCCGCGAGAGCACCGGCGCCAAAGTATAGCCGTTGGAGCTGACGCAGTTGTAGAAACCCGGCAGGCCGGGCACCTCGCCCAGGATGGGCGCGCGGTCGATGTTGACGTTCATGCCGGCCCAGATGCGGATGGCGTGGAGATGCGCCAGCGCCGGCACCGCGCGACCGGCGATCCAGAGATTGCCCTCGACGCTCTGCCGCAGCGCCCGTGACAGGCGCGTCCCTCCGTCGAGGCCCGCCGTCCAGCCGCCGCCGATCATGAAGGCACCCGAGCTCATCTGCTTCAGGGTGAGATGGCGGTGAGCATAGGCGACGACCCGTGACAGAGTCGGAGCCGTCGGCTCGGTGACCACCATCTGCAGCGGCGCGCCGCGCACCGGGATGTCGACGCCGACCAGGCGGGCGACCTCTGCCGCCCATGGTCCAGCCGTGTTGACGACGCGACGAGCGCGGATCTCGCCACGGCCGGTCGTGACCTTCCACTGCGTGCCGTCACGCTCGATCGCGGTGACGTTACTGCCGCGCCGGAACCTTGCCCCCAGCGCCTTGGCAGCGGCGACCACGGCGTAGGTGCCTTTCAACGGGTTGATCTTGCCTTCTCCCGGGCACCATTCGGCGGCGATGGCGACGTCGCCGATGCAGGGCTCCAGCGCCCTCAGCTCGTTGGCGCCGATGAGTTCCGCTTCGACGCCACGGCTCCGCTCCAGCGCAATCTTGCCCTTGAGGAAGTCGATATCGCGCTCAGTCTCAGCCAGCATCAACCCGCCGCAGACCTTCATCTCGAGATCCTCGCCGGTATCGCGCTGGATCTCCTGCCACAGCGCCACGGAAGCCGGGCCGAGCGGCAAGGTGTCGGCGGCGCGATTGGCGGGCGGCGCGCCAAGGGCGAAGTCGAAGGCCAGGAGCTGCACGTGCAGCGAACCGGCATTGGCGCCCGACGCCTGCAGGTTCACGTCGTCGCGTTCGACCACCATCGCCTCAATGCCGTCGCGCGCCAGCCAGTAGGCCAGGCAGCAGCCCGCGACCCCGCCACCGATCACCAATGTGTCGACGGTCTCTGCCGGCAACGGCCTGACATCACGCGGTCGTGCCATGTCCGGCGGCACGAAGTCCTCGTGGCCCGTCCATTCCGGCCGCTCGACGGCGAGCGCATGGATCGGCACGGGCTTGGCGGGGGGCCTCGGCGCGAACAGGTCGAACTCGCCGACCTCGGCTGTCGTCATGCGCGCCACCACGGCGGCGCAATAGCGGCCCTGGCAGCGGCCCATGCCGACGCGGCAGGCGCGTTTCAGCGCGGCGGGCGAATCGTGGCCGGCCTCGATCAGGCGGCGCAGATCGCCGGCCGTCACTTCCTCGCAGCGGCAGACCATGGCGCTATCGTCGATCTCATGCGGGCCGACCGGCGGCGCCTCGAACATCCGCCATAGCGCGGCCTGGAAACGCGCAGCGCGCCGGCGCGCCCGCCGAGCCTCGCGCGGATCGGTCCGCTTCAGGCCGAGATCGGCCGCAACGGCGGCGGCGGCCCGCACACCCTGGGCCATGGCGGCCTGGGCGCCGCCGAAGCGCGCACCGTCGCCGACGGCAAAGACCTCGGCGAGACTGGTGCGGCCGTCCGCGTCGACCAGCGTCTCCATCGACCCATTGCCGCGCGGCACGAAGCGGTGGGCGCAGCCGAGCGATCGCGCCAGCTCAGACGACGCGGCAAAGCCGCAGTTCAGCGCCACGACGTCGGCTTCCAGGCGTAGGTCGCCGGCCTCGATGCCACGGACGCGGTCGTCGCCGATCAGGCGCGTCGGCCGGCGATTCCAATGCAGCTTGCCGCCGAGACGGGCGGCGAGCGAGAGGCCGTCGATGATCAGGAAAGGGTCGGCCATGGCGGCGCTCGCCACCGCCTGCCATCGCGTCGGTCCGGGTCGCGGTGCCGTCTCCAGCACGGCCACGACATCGGCGCCGCCGTCCATAAGCTCGACCGCGGTCTGCAGGCCGAGCGGGCCGTTCCCGGCGATGACGACGCGCCCGCCCGGCGCCACGCGGTAGGATCGCGCCAGCGTCTGCAGTGCGCCGACGGTCATCACACCCGGCAAGGTCCAGCCGGGTATCGTCGGCGACTGCTCGCAGGCGCCTGTCGCCAGGACCAGCCGCTTGGGCCGATAGAGCGTGGAACGGCCGGCAACCACCGCGGCGATCTCGTGCGGTGAGAAAGCCGCCCACACCGTTGCCTCGCCGACGAGGCGCGCGCCGGCTTGTTGGGCCGATCGGACCAGCACCACGCCGTCGCGATATTGGCTGTCGAGAGCCGAGACGTCGGCCTGATGCGAAGGCGCCAGGGGCTTGAAGAACTGGCCGCCAGGATGGAGCCTCTCGTCGAGCACGATCACGTCGGCGCCAGCCAGCGCCAGGCTACGCGCCGCCGAAAGGCCAGCCGGCCCCGCTCCCACCACTAGGACGTCGCAGGCGAACTCCTCGGCCGGCGCCGCGGGCCCGGCAGCCGCCGCGTTGGCCATGGGCGAGGAGCGGACATCCATTCCGTCCCTGACCCTGGTCATACAGGCACGCTGGCTCGGCCGGCCGTCGACCGTAACGAGACAGTCGAAGCACACGCCCATGCCGCAGAATGGTCCGCGCGGCGCGCCGGAGCGGGCCTGGCGCACGGCGACGATGTCGGACGCGGCGAGCGCGGCGCCAATGGTCTCGCCGTCCAGCGCCTCGATCTCGCGGCCATCGAAGCTGAGGCGGACCGGCGGACCGGTCCGCCTCATGTCGGGGTGCCTCAGACGCACGGCGGCTCCATCTGATCCGATTCCGCCTCACCGGCGCCTTTCGCCACCCGGCGCCGGAATCTCACGAGGGTACGACGAAGCCGTAGCGCAGGTTCGAAGGATCGCGGCCGCGCCGCTCATAGTCGGTCCTGAGCGTGGCGAAGCGATCGTCGCGCCACGCCGCCTTCTTGATCTCGTAGCGATACATCCTCGCCGAGTTCTCGCCGAAGATGGCGCGCTTGACCGGACCATCGGCCGGGCCGAGCTCGGCAAAACCGAACTGCTTGCGCATGTCCTCGGGGATCTCCAGCCGCCGCAGGCCCTCGATCTGCCATTGCGGCGCGCCGGTCCACACGGCGTCGGTGCCCCACACGACGTGGTCGGCACCCAAACCCTTGATGAGCTGGCCCATCAGGGCGGCGCACAGGCGCGGCTCCGTTACCGTCGTCTGGGCGAAGATCTGGCCGAGATCGGCGTAGACGTTGCTGACGCCGTACTTGCCCGGGATCTCGGCAAGGTCGGTCGTCCATTCGATGCGGCCGGTCTTCTCGAACTGGCGATAGCCCTCGGCCGACGCGCCGGGCGCACCGGTCCAGCGGAAGGCCGAATGGTAGACGACGAAGCGGATATTGGGCCAGTCCTTGGCCGCCTTGCCGACGTCGTCGACCGTGGCGTAGGGCGTGAGATGCGGCCATCGCTTCTCGACCGAGGTCGGATAGAGGCCCTTGTGCACGCAGACGATGTCGTAGCCCGCCTTCGCGATCTTCTCGTAGAAGGGATAGACCAGCTTCTCGTCGTCCATGCGCCAAGGGTGGCGCGCCAGATCCTTGTTGGTGTTGTCGCCGACGGTGTAGCCCTTCCAGGAGTCGGGCTTGAGAGTGGCAATGCACTTGTCGACCTCGTCCATCCAGCCGTCGTAGCCCGGCGTGAAGATGGCGTGCGACAGCAGTCGCCTGGAGCCGGCCGCCGCATTCACCTTGGCGCGGGCCTCGGCCTTCATTTCGTTGGTCAGGAACCAGTCGCGCGGGTCCTCCGAGGCCGAGCCGCTGAGCAGCGCCACCTTGGTGTCGCTGTCGAGAAAGACCTCCTTGAACCAGTTGGGGTATTTGAGGTCGTCTAGGGTCTGCGGCTTGCCCGCGAGCTCGGGATTCCAGCCAGCCTTGCCCACCGCTTCACGCCCGCGCACGAAACCTTCGAGCCGCGTGTCGTCGCGCAGGAAGTGGGTGTGGACGTCCATGATGAACTGGTCCTTCAGCCCATCGGCGCGCGCCTGCGCGAGGTCGACGCTTTTCGCCTCGGCCGGCGAAGCGCCATAGAGCGGTCCGTAGACCTCGTTCATGGCGACGAAGGCCGTCGCCATGCCGGCCGCCGTCTGGAAGAACCGGCGGCGCGACAGGCCATTCTTCCTGCCGTATTCGTCGGCCAGCGCGTTCATGCGCGCTTCGACCTTCTTCTGACGCTCCGTCTGCTGCACCGGCATGAACTCGTCGCTCGACACGACCTGCGTCGGCAGGGGAGTCGAACTGTCGATCAGACGTGCCGGCGAAATGCTTGCACGTTCTTCGTCGCTCAACATCCCCATGGCGATCCTCCAGGAGCTAGCGGAAACGAGGCATCACCTTGGTCCAGAACGTCTCGATTGATTTCATCAGGATAGGGTGTGGAACCAAGGCGTTGTAAGTGTAGCAGAACACCCAGTCGACGGGCTGGCGTTTCTGCTGGGTCTCCATGGCCCGCAGCACGGTGTCGACGGTACCGACATAGGCATAGCCCATCTCGATCACCTCGTCGGACGTCGGGCTATTGCCTGTCTGGGGATCCTGCATGCCGCGGCGAAAGCCGAAAGGCTCGAACCAGGCGCGGCCCGAGAACTGGCCTGAATCGCGCCACAACGCCTTCGCCTCTTCGTCGCTGTCGCAGATGATGACGTCGCGCAGCACGCCGACGCCCTGGCCCCTGGGCTTGCCCGAGACCTCGGAATAGACGCTGTAGAGCTTCTCCTCGTAGACCGGCAGCATGGGCGGCAGGATGGGCGTGATGCCCTCCTTGGCGCAGAAGCGGACGGTGTTCTCAGAGCTGGCGAACGGCTGGAAGAGCGGCGGATGCGGCTTCTGCAACGGCTTCGGCACCACGCCCACCGCCGTCAGGATGCCGTCCTTCACGCCCTTGCCCCACTTCTCCGTGGTGTCGAGCGTCCACGGCGTGGGCCCGGCAGGCACCTTCCAGAACTTGCCGTCGAAGGTCAGCATCTCCTCGGTCCAGCATTTCTTGACGATGCGGAAGTTCTCCTCGAAGGCGAGCCGATTGGCGTTGTCGATCTCGTCGTGCTGGTTGGGCAGTGCGCCGTGGATGCCGTGCGTCTGTTGCGCCATGACGTCGACCCACCGACGTTGATACCCGCGGGCGAAACCCGCATTGGCGCGGCCGCCGGTCATGTGGTCGAGCATGGCGATGTCTTCGGCGACGCGGATCGGGTTGCTGGCCGGCAGCACGATGCCGAGCTGGCCGACCCGGATGCGCTTGGTTTGCATCGCGAAGTAGAGGTCTAGCAGCACCGGATTGTTGGAAAGCTCGAAGCCCTCGATGTGGAAGTGATGCTCGGTGAAGCTCACCGAATCGTAGCCGAGCTCGTCGCCGAGCTTTATCTGCTCGGTGAGTTCCTTCAGCATGCGCTGATAGAAGTGCGGGTTCATGCCGGCCATGCCGGCCTCGATCTCGGCGCGGCTGGCGATGCTCGGCAGGTAGAACAGCGAAGCCTTCATCTACTTTCCTTTCGGGGTCGCGGCCACGCCGGGCGCATGGTTGAGGATGGAACGCGTCAGCCCGCCATCGACCACCAGCGCCTGGGCGGTGATGTAGCCGGCGGCCGGGCTCAGCAGGAAGGCGATGACGTCGGCGATGTCGGCCGGCGTGGCGATCTTGCCGAGCGGCACGATCGCGGCGCGGGCTTTCGCGAGCTTGGGCTGGCTGTAGATCGCCTCGGTCATCGACGTGTGCACGAAGCCCGGGCAGACCGCGTTGGCGCGGATGCCGTCGGGCGCCCATTCCATCGCCATCATCTCGGTCAGCATGATCAGCGCCGCTTTGGAAGGGCTGTAGGCGCCGGTCGGCAGCTGCGGCATGACGCCCGACATCGACGACACATTGACGATGGCGCCTTTGGACTTGCTGAGGTGCGGATGGGCGGCCTTGGCCAAGAGCCAGTTGGCGCGAAGGTTGATGTTGAACACGCGGTCCCAGGCCTCGACCTCTAGGTCGACCAGCTTCGCCGGCGACGTGATGCCGGCATTGCCGACGATGGCGTCGATGCCGCCCATCGCCTTGGCGGCCGCGTCGATCACCTTGGCCGGCTCCTTGGGTCTGGCCATGTCGGCCTTGAGCGTCTTCACCTTGCAGCCCGAGCCGCGCAGCTCGCGGGCCAGGGCCTCGAGCTCATCGAGATAGGCCACGTCGCACAGGGTCAGCGCGCGGGCGCCGTCGTTGGCGAGCTTCTGCGCCGTGGCGCGGCCGATGCCTCGGCTGGCGCCGGTGATCACGACCCGCATGCTTCCTCCGTCTTATGGGACGGAGGTTGGCACGGTTCCCGGCTTGGGGTCGATCCTCTCGAAGGCGGTCAACTTCCCGTGCGGAACGGGTTGGAGATGCGGAGGCAGCTATCGATCACCATGCCGTCCTGCATGTCCTCCGACCACAACGTCTCGCTGCCAGCCGTAGCGCCGACGCCACGACCACCGCGTCGAATATCGAGCAGCCGTTGCGTTCGGCAACGCGCAAAGCCTCATCGTGCGTCGCCAGATCGAGTGCCACGACCGTCGGGCAAAGAACGCGCAAAGCCGAGACGGCTTCGCGTATCTCCTGCCAACTCATGCCGCGCCCAGTCGGGTGGCAGTTCCTTGCTGAGGGCCTGGATGCGCTTGAGCGCCCGCTTGCGATTGCGGTCCTTGGCAATTCGAACGCGTTCGCCAACGACATGAACCTCGACCTCATCGCCCTCCTTCAGCTTCAGTGCCTGCCGTCAAGACGGCGGCACAGTTCCCGCCCTGGGATCGATCGGCAGCAGCTTGTGCAGCCCTAGCACCTGCTCATAGAGGGCGGCCGCCTGCAGTAGCGCCGCCTCGCCGCGCGGCTTGCCGACCAGCTGCAGGCCGACCGGGCGGCCATACTGGTCGAAGCCGCAAGGCACGGCGATGGCCGGGCTGCCGGTCACCGTGATGGCCGAGTTCAATGTCGAACCGCCCATGTAGTTGTCGAGCTTCCTGCCGTTGATGGTGGCGGGCGCGCGCAGGTTGACGTCGAAGGCGCCCGTCGGCGCGCTGGGCGTCACCAGCAGGTCATACGTCTGGAAGAACTCGGCCATGCGCCTGAACAACGCCGCGCGCTCGCGTTCGGCCCAAGCGAGCCGGCTGGCGCTCTGCTTCAGGCCGAGTTCGGTGTTCCAGATGATGTCCGGCTTGATCTTGTCGCGATGTTGCTGGATCTGCATCTCGCGATCGACGACGAACTGCTGGCTGCGCAGCACCATGAAGACTTCGTCGACCGAGCCGAAATCCGGCGACACGTCGTCGACGGCGCAGCCGATCTCCTCGAAGCGCCGCACCATCTTCGATGTCATCTCGCGAACCTCGCGATCGACCTCACAGATGCCGCCGAGATCGGCCGTCCAGGCGACACGTTTTGGCGCGCTGGGATTGGCCACCGCCGCGCTGAACGACACGGCAGGCGCATCGAACGTCATGGCGTCGTGAGGGCAGAAGCCTGCCATGGTATCGAGGAACAGCGCGAGGTCGGCCACATTGCGCGCCATCGGTCCCTGCACCGACTGCGGCGACCAGAGATTGTTCGAGGTGCCGCGGGTCACCCGGCCCGGAGAAGGGCGCAGGCCCACCACCGAGCAATAGGTGCCGGGACGGCGCAGCGAGCCGCCATGGTCCGAGCCGTGCGCCAGCCAGACCTCGCCGGTCGCCAAGGACACCGCCCCGCCGCCGGTCGAGCCGCCGCAGGTCAGCGAGGTGTTCCAGGGATTGCGCGTCCTGCCAAAGACCTCGTTGAAGGTGCTGCCGCCGGCGCCGAATTCCGGCGTGTTGGACTTGGCGACGACCACCCCGCCCTTGCGCTCGATGCGCTCGACCAGGGGGTGCGACTTCGTCGGCACGTGGTCGGCGAAAAGGGGCGAGCCGTAGGTGGTGCGCACGCCGGCGACGTCGGTCAGATCCTTGATCGAAACGGGGAGGCCGGCGAGCCAGCCTGGTTCGCCGGAGGCCTCGCAAGACGGGGCCTGCATGATGCGCTTCGCATGCTCCCGGGCGCGGTCGAGGCAGAGGGTTGGGAGCGCGTTTACGGCAGGCTCGACCTCGGCGATGCGTTTCGCCGAGGCCTCGATCAGATCGAGTGGCGAGATCTCCTTCTTCTTCAGCAAGGACACGGCCTCGACGGCCGACAGATTCCAGAGTTCGCCGCTCATGCCTTGACCTCCTGCGGAAGACGCGCCTCGTGGCGGGCGATCCAAAGCGTGGCCGCGCAGATCACGCTGCCGCCCGCCAACGCCCACGGCGTGGGCAAATGACCGAACACAAGAAAGCCCAGCACCGAGGCCCACACAAGATCGAGGAAGCGCACCGACTGCACTGCGGACACGTCGGCGATGCGATAGGCGCGTGTCATGCAATAGTGGGCGGCCGAGCCGACCAGGCCGCAACCGGCGACGATCAGCCACTGTATCGGCGTCGGCCATTGCCAGGCGACGCGCAACGGCCATTCCGGCGCGAACACCGCGAAGGGCAGGCCGAAGGTGAAGATCATGACGCCCAACCAGAACACGATCGCGTCCGGCCGATCATAGCGCGTCAGCACCTTGGACAGCAGGAACGACACGGCGAAAATCGGCGACGTGATCAGCATCCAGATGCTCGGCAGCACGGTGACATCGGCATGCGCCAGGCCGGGCCACAGGACGAGCAGCACGCCGCCGAAGGCGATCAGCACCGCGGCCCAGCGCGCGCCGTACATGCGCTCGCCCAGGAAAAGCGAGGCGCCCAGCATCATGAAGATCGGGCCGGTGAAGCCGATGGCCGACGCCTCGGCAAGCGTGATCAGAGGGATCGTCGAGATCCAGATCAGCGACCCCGTGACGTGGAATATGCCGCGCCAGGCATGCAGGCCGGGCCGGCGCGGCCGATAGCGCGCCCAGCCGGCCTGGATGACGAAGGGCAGCAGCAGGATGGAGCCCACGAGATAGCGCAGGCACATCACCTGCGGCGGGTGGAGCTGATGGGTGAGCAGCTTCTGCAGCATGTTGAGCACCCCGAACAGCACACCGCAGGCGATCATCCAGATGAGCGCCCTGAGCGTTGCGTTGTCGGAGAGAAGCATCGCCGGCAGTGTGCCAGTGCTCAGCCCGGAGGCAAGACCACCGCCAACCGGAAGCGAGGCCGATCGACTGTCAGATCGGTGCGATCGAGCGAAACTTGGGCGGGTGATCGTGCGGGCGGCGTGGCTGGGCCGCGTCGAGGATTCCCGCCAGCCGATGGCGAGTGTCGCGCGGGTCGATGATGTCGTCGATGCCGAAGCCTTCGGCAGCGCGCAGGGCGCCGATGCGCGCCCGCGTCTCGTCGATCATCTGCTGGCGGCGAGCGGCCGGATCGGGCGCGGCCTCGTACTCTTTCCGGAAAGCGACATCGATCGCACCCTCGATCGACATGGCGCAGATCTCGGCCGAGGGCCAGGCGAAGCAGGCGTCGGCCGAGAAACTGCGGCCGCCGCACATGGCGAAGTAGCCGAGGCCGTAGCCCTTGCGCAGCACGACGGAGATGCGCGGTACCGACGCATGGCCCCATTCGAACACCAGCTTGGCGCTGCGGCGGCCAAGGCTGGTCCGCTCCGCGCTCGAGCCGATGGAGAAGCCGGGCACGTCGACGAAGGAGACGATCGGCAGGCCGAAGGCGTCGCACAGGGCGATGAAATGGGCCCCCTTGTCGCAGGCGTCGCTGTTGATCATGCCGCCAAGCCTGAGCGGCTGGTTGGCGATGAAGCCCACCGGCCGGCCGCCCAGTCGCGCCAGCGCCGTGACCATGTTGCCGGCAAAGGTCGGCTTCAGCTCGAAGTACGTACCGAAGTCGGCAAGCTCGCGCAGCACCTTGCGCACGTCGTAGGCCTTGCGCGTCGAGACCGGCACCAGGTCGAGGATGGAATCGGGCAGCCGGGCCAGTGGGCGCGGCTCCTCGACGACCTGCTGCGGCGCGCGAGCATTGCCTGGCAGGTAGGAGAGAAAGCGGCGCGCGGCCGTGAAGGCCTCTTCCTCGGTCTCGACGCCGAGATCGGCGATGCCCTGGCGGTCGACCTGCACGTCGGCGCCGCCCAGCTCCATGGCGTCGACCTCCTCACCCGTCGCGGCCTTGACCAGCGCGGGGCCGGCGATGCCCATGGTCGAAAGGCCGCGCACCATCACCACGAAGTCCGCCATGCCGGCATAATTGGTCGGGCCCGCGAAGCCCGCGCCCAGCATCAACGCCACCATGGGCACCCAACCCGAGGCGCGGGCGAAGTTGTGGAAGGTGGCGTTGGCGTTGGCGAAGTGGCGCGCATCCTGGCCATCCTGGATTCGGTGGCCGCCGCCATCGAGGATCATGACCAACGGCAGGCCGCGCGTGATGGCGACCTGCAGCGCGCGCTGGATCTTGGCGCTGCCCAGCCGGCCGATGCTGCCGCCATGCACCGAGAAGTCCTGCGAGAAGATCACGACCGGCCGGCCGTCGACCAAGCCGGTGCCTGTCACCACGCCGTCGGCCGGCGACGCCGTGCGCACCGGGAAGCGGTCGGCGCCGACGCCATCATCCTCGGCGGTCACGAGTCCGCCGACCTCGCTGAAGGAGCCCGAATCGACCAGCCGGCCGATGCGCTGGCGGGCGCTCAGTCGGCCGCGCTTGGCGAGCTTCTCCATGGCAGGCTGGCGGGCCGCGTCGCCCAGCGTGGCGCGAACGGATTCGACGTGCTCAATGAGCTCACGCATGGTCGGAGGACTGGTTGTCGACATGGCTTCTCCTAGCCCGATGCAGGCGCAAGCCGCTCGCGGCGCACGCGGATGCCCGCGGCTTCACGGTCCCAGGTGTCCGCCGTCACGCCATCGGCACGCAGCAGGTTCTTCTGGACCTTCTGGGTCGGGGTCTTGGGCAGCTCCGGCAGCACGCGCACGTAACGCGGCACCATGAAGTGCGGCATGCGTGGCAGTAGGAACCCGATCAGCTCGATCGGATCGACGGACTGGCCGGCGACCGGCGCGACCACCGCGAGCACCTCGTCCTCACCGTGCTCCGAGGGCACGGCGACGGCCGCCGCCTCGCGCACCGCGGGGTGGGCCATCAGCTCGGCCTCGACCTCGAAGGAGGAGATGTTCTCGCCACGCCGGCGGATCGCGTCCTTCAGCCGGTCGACAAAGAAGAAGTTGCCGTCGGCGTCGCGCCGGAATCCGTCGCCGGTATGGAACCAGCCGTTGCGCCAGGCGCGCGCCGTGGCCTCGGGATTGTTGTGGTAGCCGTGATTCATCGCCCACGGCGTGTCGGTGCGCAGCATCAGCTCGCCGACCACGCCGGGCGGCACTTCACAATCGTGCTCGTCGACAATCCGCGCCTCGACGCCGGGCCGCGGACGGCCGCAGGTGCCGCGCACCGTGGGATTGCGCTCCGACACCAGGGGCCACGACGTCTCGGTCATGTTGAAGGTGGTGTAGACGTCGACGCCGAAGCGGTCGGCGAAGGCCTGGGCATCGTCGCTGAGCGGCACCAGCACGACCTTCTTCAGGGTGTGCTGGCGATCGCCGGGGCCAGGCGGCAGCTTCAGCAGGAACGGCACCATGGCGCCCAGCAAGGTCAGGCAGGTGGTGCCGGTCGCCCGCACCGTGTCCCAGAAGGAATGGGTGTCGAACGCCTCGACCAGGGCGATCGAGCCGCCCTTGACCAGCATGCGGTAAGTCGCCCCCGTGCCGCCCGCATGGAACAGCGGCAGGTTCACCATGTTGCGGTCCTCGGACGTGGCCGCCGCGAAGGCGTTGGCCGTCGACGCGGCATGGAAGTACGAGCTCAGCACGCCCTTCGACGGGCCGGTCGTGCCCGAGGTGTAGATCACCGACTGGGTGTCCCACGGCATCATCGGTCGTGCGGGCGGCGGCGCCTCGCCGCCGGGCTGCCGCAGCGCGGCAGGCCCGGTGATCGCCACGCGCTGCTCGAGCCGCGCCGTATCGAACGCGTCCAGTCGTGGCAGCAGGTCGGGATGGCCGACGATCAGGCGCGAGTCCGAGGTGCGCACGGCGTGCTCGAGGATCTGGCCGCGATAGGCGAGGTTCAGCGGCACGTAGATCGCGCCGATGTAGTTGATGGCGAACCACAGGCGCAATGCGTCCGGGCCGTTGGGCAGCCAGGTCAGCACCGTCTCGTCCTGGCGCACGCCGAGTGCCTGCAGCGCCGCCGCCGTCTCGCGCACGATCCGGTGCAGCTCGCCGTACGTCCAGGCGGCGCCGGTGGCGGCGAACTGAACGAAGACCTTGTCCGGCGTCTCGCGGGCACGTCGGTCGAGCAGCGGCCGGAGCACGCACTCTTCCGGCGGCAGGATGCGCGGGTCGCGCACCGTCATCGCAGGCCTTCCAGGCGCGACAGTAGGATCGCCTTGGAGCGCGCAAAATCGGCTGACGAGCGGTCGAGCAGGTACTGGATGACGAGGCCGCGCATGGCCGACAGCAGGAAGCGCGCCTCGCCCTCGCAATCGATGCGCCGGCCGATCTCGCCGGCCCGCCGCGCCTCGCGCAGGTTGCCGGCCAGGCCCTCGCGCCAGCGGCCGGTCACGGCGGCGACATGCGGCTGCAGCTCGCTCATGACGAACAGCGATTCGGTGTAGACCGAGTAAAGCGCCGCAGTGGAGATGGCATCGCGATCGACGCTGGCGAGATGCGCCTCCATGCGCAGGCGCACCGCCTTCATGCCCCTTGCGTCCTTCAGCACCCGCGCGATATGCGCCTGGAACCAGGCATCCATTGCTCCGAGCAGCGCCGTGATC
>JAEWIV010000117.1 GCA_023386865.1 Pseudomonadota bacterium | reverse complement strand
AGTGGGGGCCGCTGGGGCCGCGCCCGCCGCCCCCGCCGCCGACCCATGGCCGGGGGGGGCGGCCGCCGGCCCAGGCGACGAACGGCTCGACCGCGGCGACCGGCGTCAGGTCGCAGGCGTCGTTGCGGTTGGCCATCACCAGAGTGGGCGGCAGCACGCCGGGCGTCTTCAGCGACTCCTGCGCCGGCAGCTTGCCGGGCGCCATCAGCGAGCCCGAGATGAGGACCAGCATGTCGGGCTTGGCGCCGCGGCCGACGCCGCGGGCGGCGAAGCTCACGCCGGCGCTCATGCCGATCAGAGCCACCGGTGCCTTGATCTGCCGCATGTAATCGATCGCCTGGCCGAGCCGCGTGTCGTGCGGCACGGTCAGAGTGGCGATGCCGCGCGCGTTCAGCGCCTCGCGGTTGCGCAGCAGCGGATCGGCCGGATCGATGCCGCCCTTGCCCGGCACCAGCACGGCGCCGGCGCGCGGGTTGGGCGGCGCGTGTAGAATAGCTTCCTTGTCGCCGATTGCGACGCGCTGCTGGGCCTGCGCCGGGAGGACGACGGCGGCGAGCGCCGCCAGGAAAAGAGTCGCACCGGTCGAGCGCATGCTGTTTCCTGTCTCCCCCCTTGCCGCTGGCAGAATGGCACGGCGGCGAGGGTCCTGGCGACCAGGTTTCCCGGACCTGCCAGCGTGCCGGCTAAGGAGTCGGCGTGTATTGGCTCACAAGGAAGCCAGCGAAACGCGTGGGTCGGGCTCGAGGCACTGCGGGCAGGGATCATCGAACTCCAGATCGCCAAATACGCTGGCCGGCTGTTCAAGCAGTGGGGACGGCTTCCTGATTGAGTTCGCCAACGCTGTTCAGGCGGTCAGCTGCGCCAAGGCGATACAGCGGGCCAACGGCCAAGGCCGCCTTCCGTTGCGGATCGGCATCCATGTTGGAGACGTCGTGGTTCAGGGCGATTACCTGCTCGGCGATGGAGTGAATGTGGCGGCTCGGATCGAGAGCGTGGCGGAGCCGGGCGGGATAACGCTGTCGCGGCAGGTTCACGATCAGGTGCGAGACAAGGTAAGCCGTCGATCGCCGTACTGCCGTTCCGTTGCAACGGCTCACGAAGCGTTGGCCGTCTTCCTGAAGGCCATAGAACTCGATAGAGACTTCGCTATGGCACACGCCATGGCGGCACAATGCTACACGATGGAGAACAGGTCGGCGTGACGGCGAACCGCGAGGAATTGTGCAAAGCGCCAAGCGACTTGCGGGACGCGCGGTGGAGCTAGGCGACAATGATGCGGCAGTCCTGTGCCGAGCAGGGCAGGCCTTCGCCTACGTTGCTGGTGAAGTCGAGGTCGATGCGGCCTTGTTGGATCCGGCGATTATCCTCAACCCAACTTTGGCACTGGCCTGGAACACGGGTGGCTGGACCAAGATCTTTCTTGGTGATCCTGAAGCCGCGATAGAGCGTATGGCGAAAGCGATGCGGCTGAACCCACTCGACCCGACGCTATTCCTGATGCAGACGGGAATGGCATGCGGATATCTGTTTGCCGGCGACAATGCCGAAGCAGCAAAATGGGCTGAGAAGGCTTTGGCGGAACGGCCATTGATGCCACTTGCATTACGTATCGCGGCAGCATGCTTCGCAAACGCTGGGCGCTTGCATGAAGCGCGAGAGAGACAATGGCGCGATCCCTGCGGGTGAGTCCGGGGGTGCGCTTTTCGCATGTCCGGTCTCGCTTTCCTCTGCGACGCTCGTCCGATCTAGCAATCTACACTGAGGGGTTGCGCACGGCCGGCCTTCCGGACTGAGCGGCGACTGCAGAGAGGCAAGCGCGCCCGCGCAGCGTCGACGTCTCGGCCGCCAAGTGGAAGCCGCACCTCACGCGTTTATTCGTCGGAGCGCGGGCCGGCAACGGCTGGTTGCACGAGTTCAATTGCGACGTCTATCGCGTGCACGTCCGCGTCGCGGCAGCGTGTGGTTACCCGTTCAGCGGGTTAACAGCATGGGAGAAAAAGAAACCATTGAATAATTGACGCTCCCCTTGTCGAAGGTCACATCCATGGCTACCGGACCGCGGATCCGATCAATCTTGCAGGCGATGGAGATGGCTGTCGAAGGCTTCGTAAGCTGCACCGCCGATTCGATGGCCAGGTGCTCGGCCGAATGCGCGGGACACGCTACACATACGCTGCGGCAGTGGACGAAGGGTTTCCGCCGATAAGGCGCAATCGCGAGTTGGAGCCAGTTTGACGGCACCGCTGGCACGAGATCGGTCCACGACAGGCCGGCCGCCACGCCGTAAGGAATTGATGGTACGGCATGAGCAAGCGCTTTCAGGAATGGCGATCTGCCGCGCATTTCGAGAATACGCCAAGCGTCCGGCGCCAGGGCGAGAAGCAGGTTGCCGCGTCCGCTTGAAATGCGGTGTCGCCCCCGCACGTCGACGACATGTTCGACCTGGAATGTCGCATGCTCGTGCCTGAACATACGAGGCACCACACCGTTCTCTTCGACTGACCAGACAGCAACACCGGGCGCGAGACTGGTGAGTATCGCGTAGGCGACGGGATCGGGTTTGGTGGCCTTGAGGACCACACCCTGTGGCGGAACATCCGCGGCATGCCATTCCCGGAGCGTTCCGCTGCCAGCCCGGGATTCGTAGTTCGCGAGCCTGAATGGCATGGTAGGGCTGCCAGGCTCGGGACTTTCCTGCACTTGCAGATGAAGGTGCGGAACGGGAGAGCGCCCAGAGTTGCCAGCGTTCCCAAGGTAGGAGCCGATTTCGACACGCGCTCCGGGTGACACGGCAACGCTGCCCTGACGCAGGTGGGCCAGCAGGGCAAAGCCGCCTTGGTCGAGTTGAATGGAGACATGGTTGCCCCATGGCTCGGCGAAGTTGCTCAGGCCCCAGACGTTGTCCGGCACGCCGTCGCGCACGCGGGCGACGGTGCCCGCCGCCGGCGCCATGACGCGGGCGTTCCAGATCGTGGCCTCGAGCGCCGTCTGGTTCTCGGGCGACACGGTCGATTCCGGGGCACGCGTGAAGTCGAGGGCGTGTCGGAATTTCTTGAGGTGGCTCAAGTTTCCGTCGAAGCCTTGCGCCACTAGCGCCGCGCCGTCCACCGGCATCGCCAACAGCGGCTCGTTTCTCCCGAACCTTTCGGACCAGGAGGCATCGCGCCACCATGCCATTTCGGGTGGCACGCGCGGCCAGCGGTTTCGCCATAGCTCCGCACGGTTTCTGGCAAAGGCAAAGGTCGCCATACTGCACCAGATCGTCAGGCTGGCTGCGGCCGGAAGATAGGCAAGTTCCGGCATTACACTCTGCAGTGCCGATTCGAACAGGGACGCGCCTATTCCTGCCATTGCCCCAAGCGCGAGGCTGGAATAGGCCGGAACGATGAAGTAGGCGCCGATTGCCATGCCGGCCACAAAATAATTGTAGGAAGAAGGCAGCCAGTGATACACGACGCCAAGATTGGTCAGCTCGCTGGCGACAATGGCTCCTGCCACCCAGGCTACTATTCCGGCAGCCAGCGCTGTGCGCGACCATAAGAGGATCGCAATAATCACAATCGCTCCCGTTTCGAGAGACGGGGAGAATACTAGCGACCCAGTTGATCTCAAGAACGCGGTCACCCAATCCATTGGGGCGACCAGCGGCTCGCGCCACCACGTCAGCTTTTGCGCGGCCATTTGCGTGGCTACCGGGAACATCGCGAACATTCCTGAGGCTGTAAAGCAAAAGCCCCAAAGCAGTGCCGGAGTCTGGCCGTTCTCCAGCATTCGCAGGATAGCCGCGGTGAGGACGAATGCAGTCGACGCAGCGCCGATCGCAATCGCAATCTGGATGTGAAGCGCGTAGCCGCTCGGCGCTGTCATCCATCCGGCTGCCACCGCAGCCAGCAGTGCGTTGGCCTTGAGACCACCGCCGACGTGGCTCTCTTCTTCGATGTTGAGCGCCCGCTCGTAGACCAGCGCAACGAACATGCCGATAAGGCCAAATCCCGCATGCCGTGGAGTCCAGGCCAGTGCAAACCAGAAGATCAGGCCAATCCACGGGTGCGGAATCAGAAACACATTGCCAAGGGAGGGCCCGAGATGCCGTACTATTTCATGCAACTTGGATCGGGCGAAGGAAAAGCTGTCCGACGTTCCATGATCGAACAGTGAGCCAATGTGAACGGCTGCCGGCGCGCGACCTACAGCGCCTTGCACTGCTTTGGATTCTGCCGGTGCCTCGGACAGCGTTGGATTTTGGCTGTCCTCGACCATCAAACGTAAGCCAGCGACGCCGGCACGCGCTCAGGTCCCTGGACATCTTCAAGGGTCTCGCGCGCCCGGATCAATTCCGGCTTACCGTCGACCCCGATCAGCACTATGGCAGGGCGATAGCTGATGAATTGCATCGACTGCCCTACGTTGTAAGCGCCGACCGGGTGAAGAGTCAGGATGTCGCCGGTCGCAAGAGGCGGCAACTCGACGTTCTCGCGAACGACGTCGATATTCATGCAGAGCGGGCCGTAAAGCCGTGAAACTGCCATAGGTGCATTGATATGACGTTCGGGGCGAACGTCGAATTGATACCACGCCGCCGTGTAAAGCAGGTTGATTCCGGCGTCCAGAACGTACCCGACCTTCGACTCATCTCCCAGGATCAGCCGTTCCTTGTAGTCCTTGCCCGAAAGTTCTGTTGACGAAAGTACGGGACGGCTTATGCCCTTCACCGCAACGATCGTCGTCAGGAGATAGCCCGCTTCGTCGATCAGGCAGCGTCCGGCCTCGAGCCGCAGCAAGGGTCGCTTCCTGGGCGGCAACTTGTTCAGGACGTCGGTGATCGCTTCGGCGTACTTGTCGACTGCGGGAACGACCTTGTCGGCCGGGCCGGTCATTCCATGCAGGAGACTGTGCGAGGGGAAGCCGCCGCCAAGGTTCAGGCACTCGACGAGATGGCCGTGCCGTTCGTGGATCCGCTCGCGCAGGGCGACCAGGCTCCTTGCCACGTTACGGTATGCTTCCGGCGCGAGGATGTACGTGCCGATGTGGCAGTGCAGGCTATGCAGCCTGAGTTTCGGATTGGCGGCGATCTGCGCGGCCGCGCGTTCTGCCTCGCCGTTTGCGAGCGCGAAGCCGAACTTGGACCATACCGGACGGATGCCTGCATCGAGCCAGACTCGGAGACCCACCTCCACCGGCATCGGCGACTTCCTGACCTCTTCCTCCATCTGGCTCAGCTCGTCCCAGTTGTCGATCTGGACCAGTGCCCGGTCGCGCACGGCGCGCTTGAGGGCAGCGCGCGGCTTGCCCGGACCGTTGAAGACGATCTCGGGGCCGGAAAAGCCGAGCTTGCGCACCTTGTCGTACTCGAAATCCGAGACGACTTCGGCGATCCATCCTTCCTTGTGGAAGGCCAGGATGATGGCGTTCAGGTAGTTGGTCTTCACCGACCAGGCAAAGCTGACGTTTGGATACCGGCTCTCGAAGGCGTGCCGCATTTCCCTGGCCTTCGACCTGAGGTCGCGTTGCGAGAACACGAATAGCGGAGAGCCGAATTGCTGCAGAAGCGCGCGGACGGGCACGTTGTCGATCGCCGTCAGCGCGGAGGACCTCATGCCACGGGCATAGAAGTTGCGATCGGCGGCGGCTCTTTCGGTGCCTTGCCCCAGTTCACCCGTGATGACAGGCGGCATATAGGTTTCAGCCATTGCGGACTCCCGAGACCAGGGCGGATTTCGGTCCCGGTCGATAACCGCTCGAGGCCATCTGTGCGAGTTCTGCGACGTTGCCGACAACGTCGACGCAATGGCGAATGAACAGTTGGCCGGGTTCGACCCTGGCGAGAGTGGCCGGTTTCTTGACGCCCAGCAGACGCTCGAGCAGGCGGGCCGGCAGGTTGCAGCCGATTTGAGATGGAAAGTCGACCCAAGCAGGGAAGCGCGGGTTCATTTCGAAAAGTTGATGCGGTCGTCCCGGAGCCTTGACGAACTCGAGCTCGAAAGGGCCCTTCCATCGAAGGACCCGGATCACCTTCGCGACGAGCGCGTCGAGCATAGGGTCCTCGACGACGATTCCGCCGAAGCCCTTGCCAGCCTTGGTGCGCAACAGCTTGCGTACTGTGCAGGTGCCTTCCAGCCCGCCCTTGCCATCGCCGAGGCCCAGAATGTCGTACTCCTCGCCGAGGGTGACCTCCTGTGCGATCACCGGACCACCCCAGGTACGTACCAGTTCGTTGAACACGGACTGAAGCTCGAAGGGCGAGTGGACGAGGTGCGCCTCGTAGAATCGCCCTTTGATATATGCCGGGTAGCCAATGCGCTCGACAAAGCGGATCAGGTCGTTGGCGTCGTGCGAGGCGATGGTCGCCGGTGTAGGAACCTTCAGACGCTTGCAGAGGGCCATCAGGTTCTCCTTGCCGCGCTGCGACAGGGCTTGTTCTGTTGGCAACATGCAGGCGATGCCGCGCTTTGCCAGCTCCCGTGCCAGCTCGATGTAGTTGGGCAGCTCGGAGTCGAGGCAGGGCACAAGGACGTTGAAAGCCTCCTTCCTTCGTATCATGTCGAGGCGCTCAAGGAGCTCTGCGGAGCCGACCCTGGGATAGGGCACGAGATAGGCAGCGTCGATGCGGTCGACGCCCATCGTGTACTGGCCGCTTTCCATCGGATCGTAAGACAGACCAATGATGCGAACATCCGGAAATGCGCGGCGCAGTCCCGCGACCACTGCCGGTCCGGGTTGCGGATTCTCCCCCCGGTGCAGGCCGGTGATTGCTACGACGGGCGTGCGGGTAATGAGGGGGGTCATGTGCGGGATCCGGAAAGCGGCTCGAACGCTGCAACGTCGTTGTGCAGCAGTTCGACATCGCGAAGCGGCGCCGCGCGATCGACGTGGTAGCGCTGTTTGATAATGTCGGCGAGCCTGTTGGGCGTTATACCCTCAGTGAGCGAACGAGGGATGAAGCCGGCGCTCGGGCTGACACGGTAGAACGTGCGCGACACGGTGTGGAAGATGGATTCGCTACCACAGAACTTCAGCGAAGTGCGCCTATCGGCATCGCATCGTCCGCCGATGATGGTCGTTCTCCTGGCCGCGCCGCTCACGTGCACCCCCCTGCTGGCCAAATGAGTATGGTGAACGAGCCGCTGGCTTCTTGATCCAAGTCAACTTCTGCAGTTGATCTGCATCAAAGGCCTCGGGCGCTGGTGCTGCTAACGAATCTCCTCAGCCCTTCTGTTGGAGGAGACTGAAGAGATGCTGAAGAAGAAGACGCTTCTCGCCGCGGCACTGATCCCGCTGGCAATTGGGGCCTGCGATACGAGCAAGGTTGCAATAGCGACGCACGCAAAGCTCGAGAACCTCGATCCGATCTGGACGACGGCTTACATCACGCGCAATCACGGTTATCTCGTCTACGATACTTTGTTTGCACTCGACCAGAATTTCGAGCCCCAGCCGCAGATGGTCGAAAGCTATACGACGTCGTCCGACGGCCGGACCTGGACCTTCGTTCTTCGCCCTGAACTTAAGTGGCACGACGGCAGTCCCGTGACGGCGGAGGACTGTGTTGCGTCCCTGCGACGATGGTCGAAGCGGGATGGCGCGGGCCAGGAGCTGTTCAAGGCGGTTGAGTCGCTGACCGCGTCCGACGGTCGGACCATCGTCATGCAGCTTCGCCAGCCCAGCGGAATCGTGCTTGAGGCGTTATCGAAGAATTCGGCGAACGTGCCGTTTATGATGCCAAAGCGGCTGGCCGTTACCGACCCGAACACTCCCATTGAGGAGGCAATCGGCTCTGGTCCCTACGTGTTCCAGAAGGACAAGTATGTGCCTGGCGGGAAAGCCGTATACCGAAAGAATTCTGCATATGTTCCGAGGAAGGAAAAGGCTTCCCTGGCGGCCGGTGGCAAAATTGCCAAGTCCAGCGAGATCACCCTCGTCTATTTCGGCGATTCAAGGGCGGCAAGTGAAGCGCTTCGCAACGACGACGTGCAATATATCGAATCGCCATCACCTCGCGCCGTGACACAGTTAGTTGGCAAGGATCACATCGTCGTTGCCAACACCGATCCCTTGGGCAACGTCGCCATGATGCGGTTCAACAGTCAGCAGCGTCCATTCAACAACCCTGCAGTACGACGCGCGGTCCTGATGACGATCAATCAAAGCGAGTATATGGCGGCCGCGCTTGGCGACCCACGATTTTATCGCGTGTGCTACTCGGTGTACCCTTGCGGCACACCCTTCGCCAACGATGCCGGTAATGCTGTCCTCAAGACGGCGAACCTCGATGCTGCCCAGAAGGCTCTTCGTGCAGCGGGCTACCGGGGTGAGACCATCGTGATCCTCAATCCGACCGACATTCCTGTCATCGCTGCTCTCACGGCTGTCACAGTGGACAACCTGCGCAAGATCGGCATGAGCGTCGAAGTACGGGACATGAGCTTCCAGTCGATGATGAAGGAAAGGATGGTCAGGGGACCCACCTCCCAAGGCGGCTGGAGCATGTTCCACACGTGGTGGCTGGCCGGTGATGTTGACGATCCAATGGCCATCGCCTTCTCCGGCGATTCGGCCAGCGGATGGGCAGGCGCACCGAATGATCCCGATCTGGAAAGTCTTCGACTTGCGTTCTCTAAGGCCCCCAACTTCGATGAAAAGAAGAAGATTGCCGACAAGGTTCAGGAGCGCCTGTTGACGACAGGCGCTCTCGGTACCTTGGGGCAGTTCTTCGAACCGGTCGCATTCCGCGACAATGTTATGGGCATTTCATCGCCGATTCAGTTCTATTGGACCCTGACCCGCTCCCGCAACAAAGACGAGTACATGCATCAGGAAATTCCCGGCCGTATCGAAGGCCAATTCAACAAGGAATGGATTGGCTACTGGTAGGCCGTGTGACGCCTGAAGGGGCCCAACGGCGGAATAAGGCGCATGTTTGATCCTTCACCCTAGCGCGAGGAGGCGCTCGTGCCGTTCAAGCGGATTCTCATCGCCATCGACGGCGAGCCCATCGCCGCCCACGCGGCCGATGTCGGCGCCGAGTTCGCTCGCCTCGCGGGGGCGGAGATGGCGTTCATCCACGTCATCGACTCCGAACTCGTAAATGCCGCCGACACCGCGGTCCAACCCGCTGTATTCGTCGAGTCCGCCAAGGAAGACGCACGAAGGCTGATCGACGGATTTCGCAAACGCCTTCCGCAACAATCGACCGCGCTGGAATTCATTCAGATCGGCAGTCCGGCAACCGAGATCGGGAATGCCGCGAAGGACTGGCCGGCGGACCTGATCGTGATCGGCAGTCACGGGCGAGGCGGCGTGAAGCGCGCCCTCATGGGGAGCGTCGCGGAGGGCGTGATGCGCCAAGCGCCCTGCCCCGTCTTGGTGGTGCGGGCGAAGGGGTAGCGCTGACCTGCCTGGGGGATTTCGAACCATCGGTTGAGTGAGAGCCCGGCCGTCCGAGCTTGCCGCCAAACCTTGGGGCGGCTGGCTGCCGTTCTCGCTACGGCGGCGATCGCCGAAAAAGAACACGGGTTATTATTCGGTTATTGACTTCCCTGCACGTATGTTCTATTTTTGTTCCCTCGTCGGAGGGACATCCATGCGGTCGCACGCCTTTCACCTGCAGATGTCGGAGCAGAACTGGCGCGATCCCGACCTGAGCGTCCTCGACGATCTGCGCCGTCCCGTGCCGGCGGTCCCGCTCGAGATGCTGCCGCAACCATGGCGCGACTGGATGGCCGACACCGCAAAGGCAACCGGCGCGCCCATGGACTATGTCCTGCCGTCAGTGCTGGCGGGCCTCGCCGCCCTCTGCGGGGCGGGCGTCAGGATACGGGTCACGCCGGCCTGGGACGAGCCCCTGGTGCTCTGGCTGTCGGCGGTGGGCGAGCCCTCGACCGGCAAGTCGGCGGCGCTGGCGCCCATGCGCCGCCTGCTCGAAGTCATCGAGCAGGAGCGACGGCTCGGCGACGAGGAGCGGCGCGCGGCCCATGCCGAGCGCTGCAAGCAGAGCGGCGAGGGCACGCCCTTCATGCCGTCACGGATCGTGGCGACCGCTTCCGGTTCCGCGGCGCTCCTGCCGACGCTGGCCGACATCGTCGCCGGCAATCCCTGCGGCGTGCTGCTGTGGCGCGACGGCGACGCCGGCTGGATCGGCGATGAGGAGAGCGAAGGTGGCCAGCGCGCCAGCTGGCTCGCCGGCTGGATGGCAGGCGCCATCACCGTGGCGCCGCCGCGCCAGCCCGCGAGGTCGCTCGCGCGCTTTGCCGTCAGCATCCTCGAGACGGTCCGGCCGGAGCGGCTGAAGGCGGCGCTGGAGGCGGGCGACGACGGCATGGCCGCGCGCTTCCTGTTCGCCTGGCCCGGACCGCAGCCCTACCGTGCGCTCGCCGTGCTCCAGTCCTCGCGCGACGAGGACATCCTGCAGCGGCTGCGGGCGCTGTCGCGCCTGGCGCGAAGCGCCGACGATCCGTGCGTGATCGACGTCGACGCGCGCGCGGCCGCGCCGCGCTCGACACGGTCCTGGCCGGGCTGCACGACGAGCGCCGCAAGGCCGAGGGCCTGGAGGCGGCGTGGCTGGGCAAGAGCCGGTCGCTGATCGTGCGCCTGGCCGGGGCGCTGGAGCTGCTGGCGACCATCGACGGCAAGAGCGGGCGTCCCGGCGCGATCGGAGCCGAGCAGGTCGAGGCCGCCGCCGCGCTGTGGCGCGACTATTTCTGGCCGCATGCCCAGGCGGTGTTCGACAGCGCCGAGCTCTCCGACTTTTCCAAGCGCGTGCGTCGCGTCGCCCGCTGGCTGCTGGACACGAAGCCCAAGGGAGTGACGCGCGAGGAGGTCCGCCGCAACGTGCTCAGCCGGAGCGCGACAGCCGACGAGACGCAGCACGTCCTGCAGCGCCTGCACTATCTCGGCTACGTCCAGCCCGACCTGGCCTATGCCGGCAGGGGCCGGCCCGCCAACCGCTGGCTGGTCAATCCGGCACTGGTCGACGCGTGAAAACAGCCGGCGGAAAAGGCGGGAAAGGCGGTAAATGATCTTCGGAGCGCTGACCTCCCCGGTCCGCTGCGAAAGCATGGGCGAAAACCTTACAGGCCCCCGCCGGCATCCAACGTTTTCGCCATCTAATGTTTTGGGGATGCACCGAGCGCCCAGCGAAAAGCATGGCACGATGCCGGCGACCGAGGCGACGCCTGTCGTCTATCATCGAAGCATGGAAGCACCCGACGTGATCGTGATCGGCGCCGGCGTCGCGGGCCTTTACCAGCTCCATCGCCTGCGCGGCCTCGGCCTTCGCGTACAAGTGTTCGAAGCCGGCACCGACGTCGGCGGCACCTGGTACTGGAACCGCTACCCCGGCGCGCGCTTCGATTCGGAAAGCTGGTCCTACGGTTACTCCTTCTCCGAGGAACTGTTGCAGGAGTGGGAGTGGCCGGAGCACTTCGCCGCCCAGCCCGACACGCTGCGCTACCTCAACTACGTGGCCGACAAGTTCGATCTGCGGCGCGACATCCGGTTCGCCAGCCGCGTCGTCGCCGCGCACTTCGACGACCGCAGCGATCGCTGGACGATCACGCTGGAGAACGGCGAGCAGGCGAGCGCCCGGCTCCTGGTGACGGCGCTGGGGCCTCTTTCGGCCCATACGCTGCCCAACATACCCGGCCGCGACAGCTTCGAGGGGCTCGCCTTCCACACGGCGCGCTGGCCGCGCGAGGGCGTATCGCTCGCCGGCAAGCGCGTCGGCATCATCGGCACCGGGGCGACCGCCATCCAGGTCATCCAGACCATCGCGTCCGAGGTCGGTCATCTCACGGTCTTCCAGCGCACGCCCAACTGGGCGGCGCCCCTGCACAACCGGCGCATCACGCCGGAGGAGCAGAAGAAGATCAAGGCTTCCTACCGCGAGATCTTCGAGCGCTGCCGGCAGACCAGCACCTGCTTCATCCACCAGACCGACCCGCGCAAGGCGCTCGACGTGTCGCCCGAGGAGCGCGAGGCGTTCTGGGAGAAGCTCTACGGCGAACCGGGCTTCGGCATCTGGGTGGGCAACTTCGCCGACGTGCTGACCGACAGGCAGGCCAATGCGCTCGCCAGCGCCTTCGTGGCGAGGAAGATCCGCGAGCGGGTGCGCGACCCGGAGGTCGCCGACAGGTTGATTCCCAAGGACCACGGCTTCGGGACGCGCCGGCTGCCGCTCGAGACCCGCTATTTCGAGGTCTACAACCAGGACAACGTGCGGCTGGTCGACATCAACCGGACGCCGATCGAGCGCATCACGCCGCAGGGCATCAGGACCAGTGCCGAGGACTTCGCCTTCGACATCCTGATCTATGCCACGGGCTTCGACGGCGTCACCGGCCCCTATGACCGCATCGACATCCGCGGCCCCGGCGGCCGGCGGCTCAAGGACGACTGGCAGGGCATGCCGCGGACTTTCCTCGGCATGCTGGCCGAGGGCTTTCCCAACATGCTGATGGTGCTGGGCCCGCACACCGCGCGGGGCAACATCCCGCGCAACATCGAGGAGATCGTCGACTGGCTGACCGGCCTCGTGAAGCACATGCGCGATCACGGCCTGCGCCGCGTCGAGCCGCGCGCGGCCGAGGTGGCGGCATGGGTCGCCGAGGTCGAGCAGGCGGTCGAGGGCCTGCTGTTCAGCGAGGTCAACTCGTGGCAGACCGGCGTCAACCGCAACGTCGAAGGCCGCCAGGTGCGGCGGGTGCTGGGCTACTACGGCGGCGCCGTCGAGTACCGCCAGCGCATCGGCGACGTCGCGGCGGGCGGTTATCGCGAATTGACGTTCGACGGCGACCCTTGATCTAAGGCCGGGCGCAGCGATCGGCGATGTTGCGGGCGCCGCCGCCGGCATCCGTGTCGGGCCCGCCGTAGATGCTGCGATAGGCCACCTCGGTGGCGTTGCCGGAAACCTGGCGGACGTCGAACGTGCCCAGGACGGCGCCGGCGGGGTTCTTGGTGACGATGTGCGCGCGGCCCGCCGAGAAGGCCGGCGTCACGGTGACCAGCGGCTGCTGGGAGCGCGCCACGATGCAGTTCGCCATCGATTCCCACGGCGCCTGGTAGATCGCGGTCCAGGTCGGCGGCTTCGACGCCAGCTCGCTCTGGGACTGGCAAGCGGTCAGCGCGCAAAGCGCGGCGATGGCAAGGACGATCCTGCTGTTCATGGCCGCAGGATGCCGCGGACGATGTCGTTTCTCAACCAGCACGTGATGGCGGCTTTCCGTCCGCGGCGATCCGGGATAGAAGAACGGAAGGGGCCGGAGGTTGCCGGCCCGAAACGACCGATTCCGAGTCAGCGTGGTGCCCCGACGTTCGTTCCCGGGGCTGCGTAATAAAGGAGGTAGACGCTTCAGGGAGGACTAACGGATGAACAGGTTCCTTTTGGGGCTTGGAGCACTGGCCGCGTCGGCCATGATCTCCTTGCCGGTACAGGCACAGACGCAGCCCGCGTCGCAGGCACAAGCGCAGACGCGCACACTCAAGATCCAGACAAGTTGGCCGGCTTCGGCTGCGCCATTCGACCAGATGCAGGCGTTCGCCAAGCGCCTGGAGGTCGTGAGCGGCGGCCGCATCAAGATGGAGGCCCTGCCGGGCGGCCAGGTCGTGCCGCCGTTCGAGGTGCTGGACGCCACCCACAAGAAGGTCATCGACGGGGCCCACAGCTGGCCCGGCTACTGGGTCGGCCGCAACAAGGCGGCGATCCTGTTCACCGGCGGGCCGGCCGGTCCGTGGGGCATGGACCACATCGATTTCATGAGCTGGATGTGGCACGGCGGCGGCTTCGAGATGATGCAGAAATTCTACCGCGAGACGATGAAGATGAACGTCATCTCCATCCCGATGCACACCACGAGCCCGCAGGCGCTGGGCTGGTTCAAGCGCAAGATCGAGAACGTGCAGGACTTCAAGGGCATGCGCTGCCGCGAGACCGGCATCGCCCAGGAAGTGTTCAACGAGATGGGCATGCGCACGGTCAACATGCCGGGCGGCGAGATCATGCCGGCCGCCGAGCGCGGCGTCATCGACTGCGCCGAGTGGGTCGGGGGCATCGACGACCTGAAGTTCGGCTTCCACACGATCTGGAAGTGGCACTACGCGCCGTCGCTGCACGAGCCGGTCTCGATCGGCGAGCTGATGATCAACCTCGACGTCTGGAACGGCTTCACCCCGGCCGACCAGGAGCTGATCAAGGCGGTGGCCTGGGAAACCCTGTTCTGGCACTGGGCCAAGTGGCAGCGCCAGAACGCCGAGGCGGTCGAGGAGTTCAAGACCAAGCACGGCGTCAACGTCATGCTGACGCCGCCCGAGATCCACAAGGAGTTCCTCGCGGCCTGGGACCGCGTCGCCGCGCGTGAATCCGACAAGAACCCGGTATTCAAGGAAATCTACGAATCGCAGAAGAAATGGGCGTCGGTCACCGTGCCGATGAAGAAGGTCTACTTCCCGCCCTACGCGATCGCCGCCGACCATTACTGGCCGGACAAGAAGTAGAACCGCAGAGCCAAAGCCCGCGCCGCCTTCGCGTCGCGGGCTTTGCCGTGCCTTGAGACCGTTGCTTGCAGTTCGGGGGAGAGTGCCCATGGCGACGCCGTCACCGGCTTATCTCGGGACGATCCGCGGGATAGACAAGTTCACCGAGTACAGTGCGTACCTGTTCTGCCTGCTCAACATCCCGCTGATCGGCGCCAACACCTGGGAGGTGATCTCGCGCTACGGCTTCGGCGAGCCGACCGAGTGGGCGCTCGACACGACGACCCAGTCCTACGGCGCGATGTTCATGCTGGGCGCGGCCTATGCGCTGTCCAAGGGAGCGCACGTCCGCACCGACATGCTGTGGGAGGGCTTCACCGACCGCACCAAGGGCCTGATCGACACCGGCGGCTACATCCTGTTCTTCCTGCCGACCATGGCCGTGCTGTTCTGGATCAGCATCGACGACTTCTTCTATTCGATGTCGATCAACGAGCGCTCCAACACCACGTCGTGGCAGCCGATCCTGTGGCCGTTGCGCGGCGTCATCCCGGTCGCCTGCCTGCTGCTGTTCGTCCAGGGCATCTCCGAGGTGCTGAAGAGCCTGTGGGCGGCCCGGACCGGCCAGTTCCTCGTCCATCACGAGAAGCTCGAACTATGAGCGGCGACCAGATCCTCGGCCTGGTCATGCTGTTCGGCATGATCACGGTCATCTTCGTGGGTTTTCCCATCTCCTTCACCCTGCTCTTCCTCGGCCTCGTGTTCGGCGCGGTCGGGCTGGGGATCGAGCTCACCTTCAACCTCGCCTACATCCAGATCTGGGGGACGATGAAGGACGAGGTCTTTCCCGCCGTTCCGCTGTTCATCTTCATGGGCTTCATGACCGAGCAGGCCGGCTTGATGGAGCGGCTGTTCGCGGCCTTGCGCAACCTGCTGGCGCCGGTCCGCGGCTCGCTCTACCTGGCGGTGATCCTGACGGCCACGATCTTCGCCATGGCGACCGGCATCGTCGGGGCGGCCGTGACGGTTCTCGGCATCATGGCTGCGCCGATGATGATCAAGGCGGGCTACGACGCCCGGCTGTCCTCGGGCGCGATCGCGGCCGGCGGCACGCTCGGCATCCTGATCCCCCCTTCCGTCATGCTGGTGGTCATGGGGCCGACCATGGGCGTGCCCGTCAATCTCCTGTACTCCGCCGCCTTCGGCCCCGGCTTCCTGCTGGCGTCGCTCTACATCATCTATGCGCTCGGCCGCAGCTTCGTTAATCCCCAGCTCGGACCGCCGGTGCCGAAGGAGGACCGCATCACCGATCCGGTGGTCGTGATCCGGGAATTCATCGTCGGCGTGCTGCCCCTGACGCTGCTGATCGGCTTCACTCTGGGCACGATCCTGGCCGGCATGGCGACGCCGACCGAGGCGGCGGCCTGCGGTGCCAGCGGCGCCACGCTGCTGGCGCTGTGCTACGGCAGGCTGTCGCTCAAGGTGCTGAAGAACGCCGCGGTCATGACCATGATGACGGCGGGCGTGGTGATCTTCCTCGCCGTCGCGTCCAACGTGTTCGGCGCGGTCTTCACCAAGCTCGGCACGGCGCAGGTCATCACCCAGGCCCTCGCGGCGATCCCGCTGCCCGACATGGGCAAGCTGATCGTCATCATGATCGCGGTGTTCCTGCTCGGCTGGCCGTTCGAATGGCCGGCGATCGTGCTCGTCTTCCTGCCGATCGTCCTGCCCGTGGTCGAGACGCTGCAGCTCGGCATGAACAAGCTCGATCTCTTGATCTGGTTCGGCGCCCTGATCGCGGTGAACCTGCAGACCGCGTTCCTGTCTCCACCCGTGGCGATGTCGGCGTACTATCTGCGCAACGTCGTCCCGCAGTGGAGCCTGGGATTGATCTATCGGGGGATGGGCGACTTCATGATCATCCAGGTGATCTGCCTCGTCATCGTCATCATGTTCCCCGACATCGTCCTGTGGCTGCCGCGCTCGCTGCGGTAGCGGTCGTCGTCTCTTCCGGTCTCAGCCGGCTTTCCGCACCGCCCGGGCGACCTCGCCCCAGCGTTCGAGCACCTTGGGATCGACCTCGCGCCAATGCGAGGCGAGGTAGATGACCAGCCGCGAGGCGATGCCCTTGTAGCGCTCGATCATGCGGTCGGCGACGTCGTCCCAGCGCGCCACGATGGCGAACTGGTCGAGGATCTCGTCGGTGACCAGCGCCTGGCTCCCGGCGGTGTCGCCCGCCTTGAGACAGGCGCTGAGCTGGTCGCGCAGGCCGACATGACCGAGATCGTCGAACTGGAAGGCGTAGTTCGGCGTGGCGCCATAGAAGGCGATGGTGGTCTTCGCTTCCCTGATCGGCGTCATTCGTTCTTCCGCCGTGTCGCCGGCCGCGACGATGACGGGAACGATCTTGTCGATCGCCGCGGGGTCGCGTCCGGCCCGCGCCGCGCCCTCGGCCAGGCCGGGGAGCAGCCGGTTCCGGATGTAGTGCATCGAATGCATGGGGTGGACGTGCACGCCGTCCGCGACCTCGCCCGCCACCCGCAGCATGATCGGGCCCACGGCGGAGATGTCGACCTTGACGTCCTCGAAGTCGTGGCGCGGCGGCGTCCACTGCTCGGTCAGGAGGTTCATCTTGTAGTAGGGACCGTCATGCTGCAGCGCGCCCTCGCGTCGGAAGGCTTTCAGGCAGGCCTTCACCGCCTGCACGTAGTCCTTCATCTGCGGCGCGGGCTTGTCGAACGTGCCGCCGTAGCGCCGCGTGATGTGCGCCTTGACCTGGCTGCCCAGGCCCAGCCGGAACCGGCCTCTGGTGTTCTGCGCCAGCTCCCAGGCGATCTCCGCCGTCACCATCGGGCTGCGGGCAAAGGCGATGGCGATGCCGGTCGAGAAATGCAGGGAGGGCGCGGCCAGCGCGGCGGCGGCGATGTTCATCCACGGCACCTGGTGGCCTTCGGTGAACAACATGCCGGAAAAGCCCGCCGCCTCGGTGCGGCGCGCGAGAGCGGCCACGTTGTCCCACGTGGTGGCGCGGGTCATGACGTCGAATTCCATGGTCTTGTTCCTGTGCCGCGATGCGGGTGGTTGCGCGTGACGCCCGTGTCGCGGCCTTGCCACGGCGGAAACGGGCAGGTCAAGCTCGGCCATCGGGGATGCGCGAACCATGACGACCAGCACAGGCTCTTATGATTACATCGTCGTCGGCGCGGGCTCGGCGGGGGCCGTCGTCGCCGCCCGTCTGAGCGAGAGCGGTTCCCATCGCGTGCTGCTGCTCGAGGCCGGCACCGAAGGCTCCGGCTACTTCTGGTCCCGCGTCCCGGTCGGCGTCTCCAAGATGATCGACCTGCCGGCCGTCAACTGGTGCTTCTCCTCCGAGCCGGACGAGGGTTCCGGCGGGCGCCGAATCGAGGTGCCGCGCGGAAAAATGCTGGGTGGGTCCAGCTCGATCAACGGCATGGTCTATATCCGCGGCCAGGCCCAGGACTACGATCATTGGGCGCAGCTCGGCAATCGCGGCTGGAGCTGGCAGGACGTGCTGCCGGTCTTCAAGCGCATGGAACGCTACGACGGCGGCTCGGACGAGCTGCGCGGCCGCTCGGGGCCGCTGCGCGTCACCGATACGCCGCGCCACAAGATCCCGCTGCTCGAGACGATGATCGAGGCGGCCGGGAAGATCGGCCTGCCCTTCAATCCCGACCTCAACGGCGTGACCCAGGAGGGCATCGGGATGTCGCAGGTGACGATCGCCCGGGGCCGTCGCCAGAGCACCGCGTTCTGCTACCTCGATCCGGCGCGCGGCCGGCGCAACCTCACGATCGAGCAGGGCGCGCTCGCCGAGACCCTGATCATGGAAGGCAAGCGCTGCGTCGGCGTGCGCTATTCGGCGAACGGCCAGAAGCGCGAGGCGCGGGCCGAGCGCGAGGTCATCGTCTGCAGCGGCTCGATCAACTCACCCAAGCTTCTGGAACTCTCGGGCATCGGCCAGGGCCAGCGCCTGCGTTCGCTGGGCATCGTGCCGGTGCACGAGCTCAACGGCGTCGGCGAGAACCTGCGCGACCACTATTCGCCGCGCGTCAAATTCGCCATCACGGCGCGCAACGCCACCTTCAACGACAATGCCCGCGGCTGGCGGCTCGCGCGCGAGGCCATGAAGTACGCCTTGTGGGGCGAGGGGTTCCTGGCCACGACGTCGGTGCCGATCCGCATGTACTTCCGCACGCGGCCCGGCCTCGAGACGCCGGACGCCACCATCTCGATCCTGCCGTTCCTCTATGAGCGCGTCGGCCACGAGCGGCGGATCGCCAAACGGCGCGGCATCACCATGAACGTCAACGTGCTCCGCTCCGAGAGCACCGGCTCGATCCATATCAAGTCGGCCGATCCCGCCGAGCCTCCGGCCATCCGCTTCAATTTCCTGTCCGCCCGGGCCGATCGCGAAGGCCTCCTGGCCGCCATCCGCAAGGGTCGCGAGTTGATGGCAACCTCGCCGCTTGCGGAGATCACCGGGGAGGAGATCGCACCCGGTTCGCACCTCGTCACCGACGACGAGATCCTGGACTGGGTGCGCCACAACGCCGAGACCACCTATCACCCGGTCGGCACCTGCAAGATGGGCGGCGATCCGATGGCCGTCGTCGACCACGAACTCAGGGTGCACGGGGTGGAGGGGCTGCGCGTGGCCGACGCCTCGATCATGCCCACCCTGACCAGCGGCAATACCAACGCGCCCTGCATGATGATCGGCGAGAAATGCGCGGAAATGGTGCTGGCCGCGGCGACCGCGACACAGCGCAAGGTGGCGGCGTAGCGGGAACCTATCGCCGGAAGGCAGGTTCCTGCGCGAATACCTCGCGAACCGAGCCGTCCCGGCCGGTCGGGACGGCAACGATATTGCCCTGGCGGTCTACCGGATTGCCCTGAGCGTCATACCGCTCGCCGACCGCCATGCCGTGGTCGGAGAGGGTTCCGTAGACCACGGTCTCGGGAACCGTGATCGCCGCCATGCAGCGATCCGCACCCTGGGACTGGCCGTTCCGCTGCTGTGCGCAAGAGCGGTCAAAGGCCTGGGCGGCGCCGACAAGCGACAGCGCGCCAAAGATAAGGCAACTCGACAGGCTCGCGCGGGAAAACATGGAACCCTCTACAGGTGACTGCGGCCGTCGGTGCCGCCTACCCGGGATCAACTCGGTTCGACGCCGAAAGTTGCTGCTGGGAAGGGCGAAAAGCGGTTGCGCTCGGGCGACATGGGTCCGCGCCGCCGCATCATGTAGGATCGGCTGGCGGTCGGGTCGGCGATCGCGGGGTCGAAGGGAGAGCCTGATGCGGATGCAGCCAATGGTCATCGGCCACCACTACATGGCGGCGGCCGGGCAGTATCTCGCGACCGAGGCGGCGCATGCGATCCTGCGCGCCGGCGGCAACGCCATCGACGCCGGTGTCGCGGGCGGCATTGCGCTCGGGGTCGTGCACAGCGACCAGGTCCAGTTCTCCGGCGTCGCCCCGATGCTGATCTACCTGGCCGACCGCGACGAGACGGTTTCGATCGCCGGCCTGGGCTGGTGGCCCAAGGCGCTCGACATCGAGAAGTTCATCCGCGACCACAATGGCACGATCCCCATGGGCCTGCAGCGCACCGTGGTTCCGGCGGCGCCCGACGCCTGGATCCTGGCGCTGCAACGCTACGGCACGATGAGCTTCGGCGAGGTGGCCGAGGCGGCCATCCGCTACGCGCGGGACGGCTTTGCCGTGCACACCGTCATGGCGACATTCCTGCAGGACAAGGCCGAGGATTACCGGCGCTGGCCGCAGAACACCGCGATCTGGCATCGCGACGGCAAGCCGCTCGCCGAAGGCGACCGGCTGGTGCAGGCCGATCTCGCGCGCACGATCCAGTTCATGGCCGACGAGGAGAAGGCGGCGTCGGGCAGGGGGCGCGATGCCGGATTGCAAGCGGCGCGCGATGCCTTCTATCGCGGCGACATCGCCCGGGCGATCGCGAAGTATCACCGCGAGAACGGCGGTCTGCTGACGGAAGGCGACCTCGCCGAGTACCGCTCGGAAATCGAGAAGCCGCTCAGCTTCACCTTCAAGGGCACCGACGTGATGAGTTGCGGTCCCTGGTGTCAGGGGCCGGTGCTGCTGCAGATGCTGTCATTGCTGGACGAGGTCGACCTCGCGGCGCTGGGGCACAATTCGACGGCGTACGTCCATCTCCTGGCAGAAGTCATGAACCTCTGCTTCGCCGACCGCGAGCGCTACTACGGCGATCCGCGCTTCATCGACGTTCCCATGGCGACGCTGCTCTCGCGCAGCTACGCCCGGGACCGGCTGAAGACGATCCGCAGCGATCGCGCCTTCGGGGAAATGCCGCCGGCGGGTGCGGTCGCGGGTCACGTCGCCGGTCACACCCGCAAGCCGTCGGTCGCCGTCGGCGAGCCGGGATTGCCGGGCGACACGTCATATGTCTGCGTGGTCGACCAGCACGGCAACGCCTTTTCGGCGACGCCCAGCGACGTGTCCTGGGAAAGCCCGGTCATTCCCGGACTCGGCCTCTGCCCGTCGTCGCGCGGATCGCAATCCTGGGGCGACCCGGCCCACACCTCGGTTGCGGCGCCGGGCAAGCGGCCGAGGCTCACGCCGAACCCCGCGATGGCGATGCGCAAGGGTGCGTTCCTGATGCCGTTCGGCGCGCCCGGCGGCGACCTGCAGCCGCAAGGCATGCTGCAGGTGCTCCTCAACCACGTCGTCTTCGGCATGGACATCCAGCAGGCGGTCGAGGCGCCGCGCTTCATCACCCGCAACTTTCCGGACAGTTTCGAGCCGCATGCCTACTATCCGGGACGCGTCGCCCTCGAGCAGTCGATCGGCCGGTCGACCGGCGACGCCCTGGCGGGCATGGGCCATCAGGTGAACTGGCTTCCCGATCTCTCGCTCAAGACCGCCGGTGTCTGCGCCATCTCCGCCGACCTCGAGGGCGGCAAGCTCCACGGCGCGGCCGACCCGCGCCGTACCGGTCGGGCGATGGGTTGGTGACGATGTCATCGCCGTCTCTCACGATGGCGCATAGAGTTCTTCCGCCACCTCGACGACTTCGCGCGTCCGCGTGATGCCCGTTCCCCAGACGCGATCGAACTCGGCGATCTGGGCGGCGAGCGCCGGCGAGTCCAGGATGGCCTCGGCCTCTTCCACGCTGGGGAACTCGTAGAGTGCGATGTGGACCAGAGGATTGGTCCTGCTCCAGCAGCGCCATGCTCGGTGCGCCCTGAACTGCCTGACGCCGTTCGGAAGGTGTTCCGTGCTGTACCAACTGTCGAATTGCTGCCGATCGGCCATGTTGGTCAGTCTCGCCCGAACGATCAGAACGGCTGTAGCCATGGGCACCTCCGCGGCAGGCTTCGCCTCAGGAACCGGCAGTAAAGCCTATTAGCGGCCGATGCGTCAGGGAAGGCATCATTGCGCATTCCTGGGGCGGCCAGCGCCGTCTCCGCCGCGCGTCAGACGAGACGCAGATGGCCCGCGGACCGCGCCTTGCGCAGCGCCGCCTCCAGTTCCTCCTTTTTCTCTTGCCAGCGCGCATCCTCCGCCTCGGCCCGTTTGTCGAGCGCGGCGCGGTCCTTCTCGATCCCCTCGATTCTCGCTTGGTGGTCGCGCTTCGCTTCTTCCAGGGCGGCTTCGGCTGCGGCGATCGCCCGCTCGCGGCGGACGCGCTCTTTCTGCTGCACCGCCGCCTGCCTGCGCCGTTCGGCTTCGCGCCGCTTCTCCTCCCGTTCGAAGGCTCGTGCGGCCGCGCGGGCGGCCTTGTCGTCGACGGGCTTGGAAGGCGGCTCGCGCCGGTTTGGCGATGGCTTCGACGTCGCCTTCCGGTCATCGCCGAGGGCGAAACCGGCCGGCAGCTTGGCGTGCTCGCTGAACGCGACGGTCGAGCCCACCGGTCGCCGCAGGACGACGCCGGGACGCGCCATCGTCGCGGCAACGATCTTCGGATCCTCGGAAATCCCGGCAAAGCCGTGATGGAAAAGATTGCTCTTCGAACCCCAGGCGGCCAGGGCCGCCTTCATCGAGGGCGCGGCAACCGCGAGATCGAAGAAGCCTGCCGAGGTCGTGTAGGTCTTGAGCTTGCGTGCCATGGTTCCGCACTTCCTGCGCCGCCACCCGACCAATTACATCAATTTCGGCGCCGGTTGCGCAACGCGCGGCGCCGCAGTCGCATTAAGCCCTTGTCGTGGACCAACCGGAGGAGGAAGACCTTGAGGTCCGTTAGCCCCGCTCGACTGGCGCGCTGGGCTTGCCTGGGAGCGCTGGTCGCCGCCCTCGCGGCCTGCGAAGGCGACAACGTCACAGCCTGGCGGAAGGACAATTCCGGGGGCCTCTACCCCTCGGGAGATATCAGCGGCGAGCCGACGTTCGGTGTCGGATGGCGGCATCGCCTGTACCGATGAGGCGATAGGCGGCGGTATCAGCGTCTCTCGAAGTCGATGCGTTCGTCGACCGGCAGGCCGAGCAGATACCGGCGCAGGCAATCCAGGCCCATCTCGACCGCACCGGCCCGGATCCAGTCGCGGTTGCCGATGAGGCGTGCCTGGCGGGCGACGGTACCCCGCGCGTCGGCAATGCCGATGCAGACCGTGCCGCCGAAATCGGGCCGCTCGGGACCTTCGTCGAGGTCGATCAGGAGGGCGAGCGCATGGCTGGCGCGGCTTTCCTCGCGCAGCTTGCGGCCGACCGATTGCGCGGCCTCGGCCGATACGCCGACGATGCCGAGCTCGCCCGGCTCGCGCGTCACGATGCCCTTGCGGAAGACCTTCTCGGCCCCTGCCAGGGGCGCCAACCGCGCCGCCATATGCCCGCCGCTGAACATCTCCGCCGTGGCCAGGGTAAGGCCGCGTTCGAGCAGTGCCGCGAGAACCACCCCTTCCAGAGTCTGGTCGTCCTCGGCGATGACGAAGTTGCCGAGCCGCCTGCGCACCTCGGCCTCGACCGGCGCCAGGCGCGTCACCAGGTCCGGCTCGCTGTCGCCGCGCACGGCGAGCTTGGTCTCGAGTTCGGGATAGTGCGCCTGGAAGCCGAGCTTGATGTGGCCGTTCCTGAAGGCGTCCAGGTCGCCCAGCATGTTGTCGGCACGCGATTCGCCAATGCCGAACGTGTGGAAGCGCTTGAGCCGCGTCACGCCGGTGATGCCGCCGAGCTTCAGCAGGCGCGGGATCACCTGCTCGTCGAGCATGCGGCGCATCTCGCGCGGCACGCCGGGCGTGAAGAAGAAGCGCGCCTTGCCGATGGTGACGGCAAAGCCGCAGGCCGTGCCGATCGGGTTGTCGATGAACTCGGCATTCTCCGGCAGCATGGCCTGCTTCTTGTTGTTAGGCGGCATGACGCGGCCGCGCCGCGCGTAGCTCTCGGTCATGCGCGCCATCCAGTGCTCGTTGAGCACCAGCTTCACGCCGCTCGCCTCGGCTGCCACCTCCTGGGAGAGGTCGTCAACCGTCGGTCCGAGCCCGCCATTGACGATCACCGCATCGGCGCGTTCGCCGGCCTGGCGGAAGGCCTGCAGGAGGCTCGCCCGGTCGTCGCCGACGGTGGTGCCCCAGTGCACGGTGAGGCCGACATCGCCGAGCCGCCGCGCCATATGGCTGTAGTTGGTGTTGACGGTCTTGCCGGTGAGGATCTCGTCGCCGGTGCACAGGATTTCGACACGCATGCAGGAAGGATAGCGCATATCGGACCAGCGCACCTCATCCAGGAGGCCCGAAGGAGGCCGTTGCCGGGGTTCCCCGCGCCCGGCTAACGTCGCGCCAACCCGAGGGGAGGATATCTCATGACGCTTTCATCCGATCTGCGCGAGGCGCTGGCCAAGGTCGGCACGTCGACGCTCACCGGCGTGCTGAACCGTCGTGGCCTCCGGAGCATGACGCTGTTCGACGTCTGGCCGCTCCGGCCCGAGCAGCCGCGCATGGTCGGCATCGCCTTCACCATGCGCTTCATCCCGTCGCGCGAGGACATGGACGGGCCTGCTGCGAAGAACCGGTCGATGGTGCAGCCGCAGGCGATGGAGGAGTGCCCGCCCGGCCATGTCCTGATGATCGATTCGCGCGGCGACTCGCGGGCAGCCTCGGCGGGCGACCTCTATGTCGGGCGGCTGAAGGCCCGGGGTGCCGCGGGCATCGTCACCGACGGCGGCTTCCGCGACACCGACGGCGTGTTCAAGACCGGCCTGCCCGCCTATCACCGCCGGCCGTCCTCGCCGCCCAGCCCGATCGCCCACCGGCCGGTCGACCTGCAGTTGCCGATCGCCTGCGGCGGCGTGGCGGTCTATCCGGGCGACGTCGTCGTCGGCGACCGCGACGCCGTGCTGGTGATCCCGGCCGACATCGTCGAAGCGGTGGCCCAGGAAGCGCTCGACACCTACCACTACGAAGAGTTCGCCGAAGCCGAGGTGGCCCGCGGCCGCTCGCTCAAGGGCCTGTTTCCCGTCGCCGGCGAGGAAGCCAAGCGCGACTACGAGGCGTGGAAGAAGACCCGTTAGCCACAAAGGTCCTTCGCTTGGGCTCAGGACGACAGTCTGGTCTTTATCTCCAACCCGTTCTTGAGGGTCAGCGTCACCGGCGTGCGCTCGGCGATGTCGGCCATGCGCTTCTTCTGCTCGGCATCGACGTCGCCCTCGATCGTCAGCACGCGGTCGATGTGCTGCTTGTCGCCCTCGCGCACGAAATGCACGTCGGCATGTACGGCCGTCACCGGCCACTGCTTGCGCTCGGCATACATGCGTAGCGTGATCACCGTGCATGCCGCCAGCGCCGAGGTCAGGAGTTCGTAAGGATCGGGGCCGACATTCTTGCCGCCCAGTGCCGGCCCCTCGTCGGCGACGAGCCGGTGATGACCGGTGACGATGGCGGTCTGATAGTTCGTCGTGCCGATGCTCGCCTTGGCGTGCGCCATGATCGCCTCCGTTAAGGAGGCAGCAGTCTAGCGGCGCCGGCGTCGGGCGGCCTTGCCGGCGGCCTTCGGTGCGACCTTTCGCGCGACCTTCCGCACGGTGCGCTTGGTCTGCGACACCGCCTTGCGGGTGGCCTTCTTCGCCGCCTTCCTCTTGGCCGCCGCCTTGCGCTTGCCGGCACCGAGCTTGCGATTGACCGCCTGAACCGCCTGCCGGCCTGTCCTCACGATCGCAAGCTCGGCGGTCACCATCGCGTCGGCGACGGTGTCGAGGATCCTGTTCCTCGTCATCTTTCGTTTGACCCCTGCGTGACTCGCGCCGGTCAACGTCGGCGCCTCGCGGAGGTTGCGAAAGGTCTAGCGATACATCCGCATCCACCTGCGATCGATGTGGTCCTTCCACCACCATACCCATCGGCCTTCGATCGCCCAATCGCCGCGCGTGGCGACGGCGCGACCATCGCCGGTGCCGAGGATCGACAGATGGCGGCGCTGCGGCACGAATGGACGGGGCCGCCCGCCGCCGAGCACGCGTCGCAGGTTGTCAGCCAGCGGCGGACCCTGGCGCACCGCGAATACGCCCGCCTTGGGCCGGCGATGCGCGAGCACGGTGGCGCAGTCGCCGGCGGCGAAGATTCTCTCGTCGCCGGTCGAGGCGAGCGTGTCGCCGACGGCCAGGAACCCGCGTTCGTCGAGCGGCAGGCCGGTCTCGGCGAACCACGGCGCCGCGCTGGCCTCGGTGACGACGAACACCGCGTCAGCCTGCTGGCATTGGCCGTCCGCCAGCCTCACCGCGCCGCGATCGATGCGCTCGGCGGCGCGGCGCTCGAGCAGCCGGATGCCGCGGCGCTGGAAAATCGCGCGCAGGCGGCGACGCGCCGCTTCAGCCTGGCCCGCCAGGATTTCGTCCTTGGTGACGAGCGTGACCTGCAGCTGGGCCGCCTTCGCGACCGCGCGCAGGCGATGGTCGATCGCCAGCGCCAGCTCGACCCCGCCGGCGCCGCCGCCGATCACCACCACCTCGAGGGGGCCGTGCCAGGTCTCGATGCGCTCGCTGAACTCGATCCACCGCCGGCCGAGCTCGGCGATCGGCTTGACCGGGATCGCCCATTGCCCGGCGCCGGCGATCGCCCCGACGTTGGGCGCCGAGCCGACGTCGATCGACAGCAGGTCGTAGGCGATGGCGGGCTGGTCTTTCAGCAGCACTCGCCGGTTGGTGCGATCGATGCCGACAGCCTCGCCATGGACCAGCCGGGTCCTCGAACGCCGACAGAGCCGAGCCAGGTCGATGTGGCATTCCTCGAAGCTGTAACGGCCGGCGACAAAGCCCGGGATCATGCCGGAGTAGGGTGTCTTGATATCGCGGCCGACCAGCGTCACCTCGGCATCGAGCGGTCTGTCGCCGAATTCCTTCAGGACATGGACGTGGGCATGGCCGCCGCCGATCAGCACCAGATGTCGCATCGACGACCGGTATATCCGACGATCGCTGGTACTGGTACCTTAAGGAAAAATATTGTATATCAATCCTTTAAATTAGTTTCTTATAGTCATTTCGGAGCAATCGATGGCCGTCGTTTCCGGCCCCTCCGTTCCCCTGGAACAAGCTCAGGCCAGCGGCGCGCAGCGCTCGTCATGGGCCGTGTCCTGGCCGTTGCTGCTCGGCCTTGCCGTGTTCGTCTTCCTCAACAACCCGTCGGGCCTGCCGCTGCTCAGCGACCCCGACACGCATTGGCACATCACGGTCGGCAACTGGATCCTGACGCACGGCAGCGTGCCCTCAGTCGACAGCTATTCCTTCACTTTCGCCGGCCAGCCTTGGATCGCCAAGGAGTGGCTGTCGCAGGTCGTGCTGGCGGCGGCCTACAACTTGGGCGGCTGGGCCGGCGTGTCGGCACTGGCGGCTGCCGCGATCGGCCTCACCTTCGCGCTGCTCCTGCGCCTGCTGATGCGCGACCTGCGGCCGTTGCCGGCGCTGCTGTTTACCGCGACGGCGATCGTCATGACCGCGCCGCACTTCCTGGCGCGTCCGCACGTGCTCGCCTTCCCGCTGGTGCTGTTGTGGGTGGCCGGCCTGGTGCGCGCCGTCGAGCAGCGCCGGGCGCCCGACTGGCGGCTGCTCGGCATCATGGTGCTGTGGGCCAACATGCATGGCGGCTTCACGCTGGGGCTGGTGATGGCCGGTGCGCTGGCGCTCGACGCCCTGGTCGGCGCGCGCGATGCCGCCGAACGCCGGACGCTCTTCATCGCCTGGGCCCGGTTCGGCGTCGCCGCGCTGCTGGCTGCCTGCATCACGCCCTACGGCCCCGAATCGATTCTCGTCACGGCGCGCATCTTCAGCTTGGGCGATACGCTCGGCATGATCGCCGAGTGGCGCGCACCCGACTTCCAGAAGCACCCGTTGCAGGAGCTGGTGCTGCTGGTGGCGCTCTACCTCGCTTTGTCGCGTGGCCTGAAAGTGCCGCTGGTCCGGCTGCTGATCGTGCTCGGGCTGGTCCATCTCTTCCTGCGCTACGCCCGCAACGCCGAGCTTCTCGCCATGCTGGCGCCGCTCGTGCTGGCGCCGCTGCTCGCCCGCCAGTTCCCGGGGATCGGCGCCGAGCCGCAGCCGGCCGGTCGGTTCAAGGGTCTGGCGCGGCCCGCCGGAGCGGCGAGCCTGGCCGTGTGTCTCGGCGTCGCCGGCCTCTATTCGGGCGTGCTGATCGGTCTCGACCGCATCGCATCGCCCACGACCAACACGCCGTTGGCGGCGGCGGCCTTCGCGCGTGACGCGGGCCTCACCGGCAAGCGCGTGCTCAATCATTACGGCTACGGCGGCTATCTGATGAGTGCCGGCATCCCGACCTTCATCGATGGCCGCGGCGAGCTCTATGGCGGCGACTTCATCAAGCGATACGTGCACGCCGTGAGCCTGCGCGACGACGAGCCGTTCGACGCCTTTCTCGACCGCTACGCCATCGACTGGACGCTCCTGTCCAAGGACGAGCCCGCCAACCGCCTGCTCGCACGCTTGCCGGGTTGGCGCCAAGCCTACGGCGACGAGGCGGCGATCATCTTCGTGCGCGAAAAACGCTAATCCTTCAGCACGATCCAGGTGCAGGTGCCGAGGGCGCACAGCCGACCGCTCTCGGTGTAGAGGGCGGTGCCGGAATAGAGCTTGCGGCCGTCCTCGCCGATCTTCCAGCCGACCACGGCGCAGCGTTCGCCGACACGGGGCGGTTCGATCACCTTCGCCGTCATGCGGCCGGTGAGGGCGGGCCGCATGTCGTCGATGTCCTGGACGGCGAAGGCGCCGGGACAATCGAGCGTGCCCCACACGAACTCCGGTCTGATGCGGCCCTCGCTGTCGCCGTGATTGGCGTGCGGCAAATAGCACGAGAGGGAGTAGCCCGGCTGAGGCCCGGACGTGCCGAACACGCGCAGGCCATCGCCGACGGCTCGCTTGCGGCCGCAGACCACGCACCAGTTGAAGTCGCTGTCCTCGGGTGAGCCGCCCGTCTCGGCGCGGCGCACGACGTCGTCCCAATCGGTCGGTGCGGGCGGCGGCTCCAGATGCGCGACCGATCCGGCGCGCGCCTCGCAGATCAGTGCGTCGCCGTCGCGCAACAGAAGCGCCTCGCCGTGGCGCGCGATCTGCAGGACGCGGTCGATCGGTATCGGAGCGCGCAAGGTGATCTCGACCGTGCCGTCGCCGCCGAAGGCTTCGGTGAACTTGCCGGCCATCCTGCCGGCGACATAGCCGCCGTTGCCCGACAGGCGCGGGCCGTTGAATCGCGGCTCGATGATGAGCGTGTCGTCCATCAAAACTCCTTCGCGCCGCGGACCTTGCCGATCGGTCGCCGGCGATGCAAGGGTGAAGCCGATGACGCGGTTCGTGCCCTGGGCGCTGGTGGCGCTGTGCTTTGCGCTGGGCGTGGCGAGCCGCTCGATCAGCGACACTTTCGTCGTGTTCGTGCCCGCCCTGCAGGGCGCGTTCGAGGCGAGCCGCAGTGCGGTCACGCTGATCTACAGCTTCGCGCTCCTCGTCGGCGGCATTGCCGCGCCGATCTCCGGTTGGATCGTCGATCGTTTCGGCCTGCGCGTCCTCACCGTCACCGGCATGGTCGCCGCAACCCTGTCGACCGCCTCGGCCTCGCTCGCGACCGAGATCTGGCACCTCTACCTCGCGCTCGGCATCCTCATGGGCTTCGCCGCCGCCTCGTTGTCGGGCGTGCTCAGCGCGTCGCTGATCGGGCGCTGGTTTCCCGCCCATCGGCTGGGCGTGGCGCTGGCCGTGGCGTGGTCCGCCGCGGGCGTCGGCACCATGGGCATGATGCCGCTGGCGCAATACCTCATTGCCACCGACGGGTGGCGTCATGCCTACATCGTGCTCGCCGCAATCAGCGCGGTGTTCATCCCCTTGCTTCTCGTCCTGCCATGGCGCCGCATCTCGCACGGGGCGCCGGGCCTGGTGCCGGCGCGCGCGTCGCTGGCGCGCGGTCCGACCGTCGGTGAGGCGTTGCGCGACTGGCCGTTTTGGGCGCTCACCGCCTCGTTCGCCTTCACCTCTCTCGGCATCTTCTCTCTGTTCCCGCAGGTCATGGTCTATCTGCTCGAGCACGGCATCGATGGCGCCTATGCCGCGCGGGCGCTGGCCGTCGCTGGCTTCCTGACGCCGCTCGGCATGATCGGCTTCTCGTGGCTCGCCGACCGTGGCGGGCGCAGGATTGCGGCGATCCTTGCCTATGCGTGCTCGATCGCGGGTGTCGGCGCGCTCGCCCTGGTGCGCGGACCGGGCGACGATCTCTGGCTCTGGCTCTACGTGCTGCTGTTCGGCGGCAGCATGGGCTCGCGCGGGCCGATGATCTCCACGCTCGCCACCTTGCGCTATCGCGGCGCCCATTTCGGCCGCATCTACGGCCTCATCGGCATCGGCATGGGTCTCGGCGGATTCTTCGGTGCCTGGATCGGCGGCCTGCTGCACGACTGGACCGGCGGCTATGCGGCCGTGTTGTTCTGTTGGGTGGCCTCCCTGGCGCTCGCTGCCACGGCGCTGGGCGCCGAGGCGGGCGAGCGCGAGAGGCTCAGCCGATAGCAGCGCCGCTACGGCAAGATCGCCGAGTGCACGAAATTGGCGACCAGGTCCAGGCGCTTGCTGTGCCAGGGATCGGGGATGCGGTTGTTCGTGACGTAGGCGAACGACACGCCCGACTCCGGATCGGCCCAGCAGTACGACGTGCCGACGCCGCCGTGCCCGAACGTGCCCGGGCTGGCCAAGGCGCCGAGTCCGCGGATGCTGGCCGTGCTGCCGCGCAGGTGCGGCCCGAGACCGCGATGCAAGGGCATGCCCATGAACTCGTCGGCGCGATCGCCCGTGTGGTTGCGGATGGCGTATTGCAGGGTGCGCGGGCTCACGATGCGTGTGCCGTTGAGCTCGCCGCCCGCCAGCATCATCTGGTAGAGCGCGGCCAGGGCGCGCGCCGTGCCGTATCCCGCGCCGCCCGGCGCGCCGCTCCTGCGCCATTCGACCGAGTTCGCATCGGCGTCGCGGCGCATGGCTTCGCCACTCGACGCCTTGTCGCCGGGTACGGGCTCGTGCATGTCGGCAGCGCGAGCGAACTCGGCCTCGGGCAGACCGACGAACAGCTCGCGGCCGAGGCCCAGCGGCTCGGCGACGGTCTCGCGAATGACGTCGCGGAAGTCCTTGCCTGTCACGGCCTCGATCAGCACGCCCAGGGTCCAGTGGGCGCTCAGGCCGTGGTAGTGGACCTTGGAACCCGGCGTCCATTCGAGCGGGAAGTCGCAGACGACTTCGCGCAGGCGCTTGTGATCGGCCCAGGCGTCCTTGCCGACGACGGCGTTGGGGAAGCCGCCCTGATGCGTGATGGTCTGCAGCACCGTGATGTTGCCCTTGGCGTGCTTGGCGAAGGCCGGCACGTGATCGGCGATCCTGTCCGAGAAGGAGAACAGCCCGCGCTCGGCCAGCGCCCACAAGGCGACAGCGGTCACCACCTTGGTGTTGGAATAGAGCAGCCACAGCGTGTCGTCGGCGGCGGCGCGCGGTTTCGGTTCGGTGACGGCGTTACCGAAGCTCCTGCAGAGCGCGAGCTTGCCGTGGCGAGCGAGGGCGATCTGGCAGCCCGGATAACGGTTTTCCGCGATGTGCCGCTCGATCAGGGCGATCAACCGGTCGATCTGGCCCTTGCGGAAGCCCAGCGACTCCAGATCGGACGAGGGCAGGGGAAAACTCGCTGCAGGGGCAATGCTGGTGACGGTGTCCACGATAAGGTTCCCTCCTGTGATGGCGATATTATCGTTCGATGGCACGTCGATGAAGCGGCCATCTACATGTTGTGTTTTGTTAAAACCTTGCAACAATGCGCGGCATGTTCGACCGGGCCTTTGACCGACTCGACTTCCGCAGTAGACCCGCTCGGCGGCAGCGAGGCTAGCCGTGATGCCGGGGCTCGAATCCTGCCACGCGCTGGTGCTCAACGCCGATTTCCGGCCCCTGTCATATTTTCCATTGTCGATCTGGTCCTGGCAGGACGCCGTGAAGGCCGTGTTCCTTGATCGCGTCAGCGTCATCTCCGAGTACGAACGCAAGATCCACAGTCCTTCCTTCGAGATGCGGCTGCCGAGCGTCATTGCGCTCAAGGAGTACGTGCCGGCGGCGAGGCGACCGGCATTCACGCGGTTCAACGTGTTCCTGCGCGATCACTTTCACTGCCAATACTGCGGCGGCGGATTCGCCACCAACGAGCTCACCTTCGACCATGTCGTCCCGAAGTCGCGCGGTGGGCGGACCGCATGGACCAACGTCGTGACCGCCTGCAGCCCGTGCAATCTCCTGAAGGGCAACCAGCTCCTCAAGGAGTCCGGCATGCTCCTGCAGCGCTATCCATCCGAGCCGACGACTCAGGAGCTGCAGGAGAACGGCCGCGCCTTTCCGCCCGGCTACCTGCACGAAAGCTGGCGCGACTTCCTTTATTGGGACAGCGAGCTCGACCAGACCTGATCGGGAGCGCGGATCTCGCGGTCCGCTCGCAGTCATGATGCGGACCTGGAGGTCCGCGCTCCAAGCTAGAGCATGATGGGTGCTGCAACACGCATCACCGGTGCGCGCGAATGAGATGAGATGGAACCGCGCGCGGTTCCATCATCTCATTCCGCTTTAGAGTCGCGACGAGAGCCAGATGGCGAGGCGCGACCCCGCCTTGATGGCCGAGGTCAGCGCCTCGTAGGCCGGCGCCTGTTCGGCGCCAGCGGCCAGCGCGGCGTCCTTGTGCTCGATCTCCTCGGCACGGAACTTCTCGATGGTCGAGCGCAGCGGCGCCTCGTCGTCGCCCAGCGCCGCCGCCTGCTGGGCATAATGCTCGTCGATCGTCTCTTCGATCGCCACGGTGCAGGCCATCGCCGCCTTGTCGCCCATGAGGGCCGTGGCCGCCCCCAAGGCGAAGCCCGCGACGCTCCACAGCGGCTGCAGCGCCGTTGGCCGCACGCGGCGTTCGACGAGCAGGCGGTCGAAGACACGATTGTGCTCGCGCTCGGCGCGCGCCATGGCGGCGATCTTGCGGCCGGCCTCGCTGTTGGCGCGGCCGCTCCAGCGCAGCGCTGAGAGTTGGCCCTGGTAGATGCGAACCGCGCCGAACTCGCCGGCCTGGTCGACACGGATGGTCCGTTCGATCAGCTCGCGCGGCTCGATGTCGCCGGGATTGCGGCCATCACCTGTCTTCATTGCCGTTCCCTCACCCAGCTGGCGACGCCCGAGGCGAGCACGAAGGCAAGCGCGCCCGACAGGATCGCGTTCCAGCCGGCCATGGAGATGCCCCACATCGACCAGGCAGTCTCGTCGCAACGCACCATCTTGGCGCCGAACAGGTATTTCCTGAGCTGCTCGGGCGAGAGCCCGCGCGGCACGTTGCCGGAGCAGGCCTGCGGGCCCGCCCACCAGTGATACTCGACGCCGACATGGAACACGCCGATCGCCGCGGTCACGATCAGGGCGGTGATCGTGGTCAGCATGAAGACCAGGGCCAGACGCGGCCAGGCGAAAGACGCAACGGCGAGCAGGCCGGCGGCGATCGCCACCATATGCGGCCAGCGCTGCCAGTAGCACATCTCGCAGGGGGCGAGGCCCACGACATATTGGAAGTAGTAGGCGCCGCCCAGCAACGCGCCGCTGCCCAGCGCGGCGACGAGGCCGAGCTTGCTGGGAAGGGGAAGACGTTCGGCGAGGGTCATGCACGCGGCCTAGAAGAGATAGCGGAAGGCGACGAAGCCGCCGATCAGGGCGATCAGGAACAACCATGTCAGCAGCGTCAGGCGCTCCTCGACGAAAGTCCTGATCGGCTCGCCGAACTTCCACAGCAAGGCTGCCACGAGGAAGAAGCGCGCGCCACGCGTCACGATGGACGCCCATACGAAGGTGAACAGGTCGAAGTGGGCCGCCCCCGAGGCGATGGTCACCAGCTTGTAAGGAATGGGCGTGAGGCCCTTGATCAGGATGATCCAGACGCCGTACTGGTCGAACCCGGCCCGGAAGGCGTCGAGGCCTGCCTCCAGGTGGTAGGTCCGGACCACCCATTCGCCGATCGTCTCGAAGGCGTAGTAGCCGATGGCATAACCCAGCAGGCCGCCCAGCACCGACGTCACGGTGCAGACGGCCGCGATGGTGAAGGCCTTGGCGCGGTTGGCCAGCACCATCGGTATCAGCATCACGTCGGGCGGGATGGGAAAGACCGAGCTTTCCAGGAAGGAGACGACGCCGAGCGCAGGAATGGCGCGTGGGTGAACCGCGAGCCGGATCACCCAGTCGTAGAGGCTTCGGATCATGCGGGTCGATCCCTAGCAGGGGCAACCCCACCTGTCATCCTGAGCGCCGCGCAGGATCTCATGCCCGTTGCAACAGCGATGAGGTCCTTCACTTATGCTCAGGACGGAACTACTCCGCCGCCTGCTTCAGGCTGGTCGGCACCGTCTCGCCGGCAAACAGCGCGGCCCGGGCGGCTTCGTACTCGGCCTTCAGTCGCGCCACGATCTCGGCGGCGGGCGGCGCATCGAAGATCTGGCCCACGCCCTGGCCCGCGCCCCAGATGTCGCGCCACGCCTTGGCCTTGGTGTTGCCGCCCGAGCCGAAGTTCATCTTGCTCTTGTCGGCCACAGGAAGGTCATCGGGATCGAGGCCGGCAGCGGCGATGCTGCGCTTCAAATAGTTGCCGTGCACGCCGGTGAAGAGGTTGGTGTAGACGATCTCCTCGCCCGACGAGTCGATGATGCACTGCTTGTTGCCCTCGCTGGCGTTGGCTTCCCTGGAGGCCGTGAAGCGGGTGCCGATATAGGCGAGGTCCGCGCCGACCGCCTGCGCGGCCAGCACCGAGGCGCCGTTGGCGATCGAGCCGGAGAGCAGAAGGCAGCCGTCGTAGAACTGACGGACTTCCGGCACCAGCGCGAAGGGCGACAGCCGTCCGGCATGGCCGCCGGCGCCGGAGCACACCAGGATCAGACCGTCGACGCCCGCCTGCAGCGCGCGCTTGGCGTGGGTGACGTTGGTGACGTCATGGAACACCAGGCAGCCATAGCGCTTGGCCGACTTCACCACCTCGTCGGGCGCGCGCAGCGAGGTGATCTGGATCGGCACCTTGTACTTCTCGCAGAGATCGATGTCGTGCTGCAGGCGGTCGTTGGAGCCGTGCACGATCTGGTTGACCGCGAAGGGCGCCACCTTCTTCTCCGGATGCCTGGCCTTGTACTCGGCGAGCTCGGAGGTGATGCGCTTCAGCCACTCCTCGAGCACTTCCTTGGGCCGCGCGTTCAGCGCGGGAAAGGAGCCGACGATGCCCGCCTTGCACTGCTCGATGACGAGATCGGGATTGGACACGATGAATAACGGCGCGCCGACCACCGGGATCGAGAGGCTGTCGCGCAGCAGGGCAGGAAGAGCCACGGTTTCGCTCCTTGGAAAGCCTGTTTCAATGTTCGATCCGGCCTAGCACGACCTGGTTCACTTCAGGAAGGTCTGCGGCCCGCCGCGTTCCAGCGCACGCTTGTAAGCCGGCCGTGCCTGAACACGCTCGACGAAGCTCCTGAGCCTCGGAAGCTTGCCGGCGAAGCCGATGCGGGCATCGGCGGCTTCGATCGGGAAGCTCATCTGGACGTCAGCTGCCGTCAGCTCGTCGCCGGCGAACCATTGGCGCTTGCCGAGCTCGCCCTCGAGAAAGGCGAAATGGTTGGTGATCTGCGGGCCGAGCAGGGTCCTGTCGGCACCGTTGGAGATCGCCTTGGCGACCGGCCGCATCATCCACGGCACGCGCTCGGGCAGGCGGTTGAACACCAGCTTCATGAACAGAAGCGGCATCAGCGAGCCTTCGGCGTAGTGCAGGAAGTAAGTGTAGTGCAGCCGCTCCGGCGTGCCGTGCCTCGGGGCGAAGCGACCGTTGCCGTAGGTCTCGACCAGGTATTCGAGGATCGCGCCGGACTCGGCGAGCGTCTTGTCGCCGTCGGTGATCACCGGCGACTTGCCGAGCGGGTGGACGGCGCGCAGCGAGGCCGGCGCCTGCATCGTCGGCTCGCGCTTGTAGAGCTCGACCTCGTAGGCGAGGCCAAGCTCCTCCAGCATCCACAGCACGCGTTGGGAACGCGAGTTCTCGAGATGATGGACGATGATCATGCGTCGCTCCTTCTGAGATGTCTTCCTCCCCAGCGAAGCTGGGGAGGTGGCCCGAAGGGCCGGAGGGGTCATGGGCAACCGTGTGGGTGCTCATGACCCCTCCGCCCCCTCCGGGGGCACCTCCCCATCGTAAGAACGATGGGGAGGAAGTGATCTAAAGCGGGCCCGGTCGCCAGTTGCCGTGGAACCCTGCCGGCACCTTGGTGCTGAGATGAGCGAGCGCCACCGGTCCTTTGGCGATGTCGGTCGCCTCGAACACCGCGAGATCGCTGCGGCCCTCGTTGCCGCGCCACACCACGGTCAGCACCCAGCCATTGCCCTCGGCGGCATCGTCGCCGCGCGGCACGAAGACCGGCTCGCCACAGCGGTCGTTCGCATCGCCCGTCCAGCTCGCGCTCTTGCCGGTCTTGAGGTCGTAGTGCGTGATGCCGTCGAGCCTGGGCTCGCCGGTCTTGGCGTCGACGATGTCGCCCGAGACGATCCAGCCGTGCCGATAGTCGCTCATGCAGAAGCGCTCGTCGAAGCGCGGGAACTCGCCGGCGCGGTCGTCGAGCTGCTCTTCCTTGAAGGTGTTGGCCTGGCCCGACGGATCGAAGGTCCATCGGAACAGGCGCGCCTGCGGCGTCGTCGGCGACGACGGCTTGCCGTCGGGCAACGGGAAGAGCGGAGCCACGTCGAACTTCATGACGTCGACCACGACCTTGCCGTCGGCGGTCTCGTAGTGGTTCATCGGGTGGAAGACGTAGCACGGCGGCGCGCTGACCCACTTCGCGTCGGCGACCGTGCCGCTGCGCGGGATGAAGGCGATGTGCGTGCCCTTGTCCGGCTCCCAGGCGAAGGGCGGGAGGCCCGCCATCGCCCGTTCCATCGACGAGGTGAGCGGGAAGATCGGCAGCACGATCCAGTTCCGAGTCACCGCGAAGTCGTGGACCATGCTGGGGAAGGGGCCTTCGAGGATCTCGGCACGCGTGATCCGGCCGTCCTTCGTCACCGTCTGGATGCTCACCTCCTTGGTGAAGCGACCCTTGGCCGAATAGCCGAAGAACACCATCTCGCCGGTCTCGGGATCGAGCTTGGGATGGGCGGTGAAAGGCCCGCAGAGCTTGTCGCCGAAAGTCTCGTAGCCGCCCTTGGGGCCGACCGGCATCAGGCTCGCCGGATCGAGCGAGAAGGGCGCGTGCGCCTCCTCGAGCGCGAGCAGCTTGCCGCCGTGCCAGACGATGTTGGTGTTGGCGATGGTCGAGTTCATCTGGACGATACGCGGATCGCTGTAGCGTGGATTGCCGAAGGTGCCGGAAAGGCCCTCGCCCTCCCTGTTCTCGAGCTCCCACTTGGGCGTGCGCACCCAGCGGTTCCTGTAGGAGACGTTGCCGTTCTCGATGTGGAAGGCGTGGATCATGCCGTCGCCGCCGAACCAGTGGTACGGCCCGCGCGGCGCGAATTGCGGGTTGGGACCGTTACGGTAGAGCGTGCCGCACAATTCCCTCGGCATTTCGCCGCTGATGTGCAGATGGCCCGCGTCGGCCTCGGTGTTCACCGGGCCGTAGTAGCCGCGCAGGAAAGGGTTGTCGGTCGGGAAGGCCTTGGCCATGGCGCGCTCCACTCGTCGGTTCAGGGTAACGCTGTGTACTTATCGGACGCTATCAATACACACTGTTTCCCGCAACTGGATTCTTCAGGCTTCGCGGCGGCGGAAATGCAGGTGCCCGACCGTACCCAGCCCCAGCAGCATCAGGCCGAGATAGAACTCGGTATGGGTCGGCCCGATCAGGTCGAACAGGGGCGTGGCGCCGAGGTTGAAGATCAGCATGGAGGCGGCCATGACGGCGAGCCGGAGGCGGAACACGCGGGCGATCTCGGCGCCGCGGAACACCGTCTGCATGCGCGTGATCATGGGGATGAAGAAGAACGGCCCGCCGAAGCCCGAGACCAGGCCGGCCAGCATCATGCCCGGCAGCTTGTAGGGATTGGGCAGGCCCCAGGCGGCGAGCGCGATCAGCACGAAGCCCGCGCCCATCGCCACGTAGCCCAGGAACATGGTCGAGAGCGGCCGGGCAAAGCGCACGCTGCCCGCCACGAGGTTGCCGACGACGTCGCCGACGCCGATGGTGCCGATGATCAGGCCGAGCGCCGCCAGCCCATGGAAGCCGAACAGGTGCGGGTCGTGTTCGACCACCATCAGGGCAATGGCGAGCTGCAGGGCCACGCTCCACGGTCCGTTGGCGAAAGCATTGATGAGCAGCAGCGCGCCGGTGACGGGCTCGCTCATCATCAATCGCCCGCCGTCCAGAAGGGCATCCCAGGCGCCGCGCCAGCCGCCGCGGCCCGGCCTCGGCCTGCTCGCGGGATCGATCACGCGGTCGCGGACCGCCCATACCGCGACGGCCGACAGCACGAAGCCGACCGCCGTGACCGACAGGAAATGGATCACCGGGAGGACTGCGTTCAGCACCGCCGCCATCATCGGGCCGATCAGGCGCGCCAGGCGCCAGGTGGCATCGAACAGGCCGTTGATCGCCTGCAGCGCGTCGCGGTCCTTGACCAGGACGGGCACGGCCGACTGCAGCGCCGGCGTGAACACCATGCGCATCGCGGCCAGCCCCATCACCGAGATCACCAGCAGGGGGATGGAGACACCCCAGACGTAGTAACCGGCGACCGGCAGCAGGGCGAGGACGGCGCTCGCGTACTTCGAGCCGATCATGGCGCGATCGGCGCGCCAGCAATCGAACAGCGAGGCTCCCATCAAGCCGACGGCCAGCATGGCGGCATATTGTGCGGCGTTGACGTAGCCCGCGGCATTGCCGATCTGCTCGGCGGCGATCCAGACGACGGCGACGCGGAACAGGTCCTCGCCGATGGTCGAGGCGGCGAGCCCCGACCAGACCGTGGCGACGGCGGGATCTTTCAGGGGGCGCAGGACGGGAATCATCGACAGATCGTCAACGGATCACTTCGCCCACACCCCGCCGTCCTTGTTCCTGTAGCCGAGCGAAAGATAGGCCGCGTCGACCAGGGCCTGGCCGCGCTCGTTCATCAGGAGGCCCGGCCCCATGCGGTTCATGGTGTAGCCGAAGGAAAGGCCGGCAACGGGGTCGGCGAAACCCAGCGAGCCGCCGGCGCCGACATGGCCGAAGGCGGCGCTGCTCATGATCACGCTGTCGACGTCGGGCCCGAACAGCGTGGCGCCGGCGCTGCGCTTGCGGTTGTCCATCGACTTCATGAAGCCAAGCGCGAAGCGCGTCGGGATGCGCAAGGTGGCGTCGTCATGCGTCGCCATCGACACTTCACCCATGCGGACGAGAGTCTCGCCGTCGACCAGATTGCCGCCGCCGCTGGCGAGCGGAGCGTACATGCCGGCGAGACCGCGCGCGTTGGTGACCCCGTTCGCCGCGCCGATCTCGGCCGCCCGGCCGGCACGCGTATTGGCGCCGCCGGCGCGCCAGGCGCCGACGTTGAAGAAGAACAATGCCGCCGGTGAGTCCTTCCTGGTCGCAAGATCGATCATGAACGCCGTCTTCGCCTTGTCGGCCTTGTAGACGAAGGGGATGACGGGCGCGACGCGTGGCTCGATCTCCGCAGGCAGGCCGATCCAGAAATCGAGACCGAGAGGCCTTGCGATCTCGTTCCGGAAGAACGTGCCGAGCGACATGCCGGAAGCGCGACGCACCATCTCGCCGACCGTCCAGCCGAAGGTGAAGCCGTGATAGCCGTTGCGCGTGCCGGGCTCCCAGAACGGCGCCTCTTCGGCCAGCAGGCCCGTCATGTAGTCCCATTCATAGGGACCGCTGTCCTTCACCTTGGCCCGCAGAGCCGGCACGCCCACCGAGTGGTCCAGCATCATGCGCGGCGTCGCGCGCTCCTTGCCGTTGGTCGCGAACTCGGGCCACAACTCCGCCACGGGTGCGTCGAGGTCGAGCTTGCCGCGGCTCGCCAGAACGTGCGCGCACAGCGCCGTGGCGCCCTTGGTGCAGGAGAAGACGATGCCGACAGTGTCCCTTGTCCACGGCGCGCCGCTCTTCTGGTCGGCCGTGCCGCCCCACAGATCGACGACCGTGTCGCCGCCGACCGTAAGGCAGACCGAGGCGCCGACCTCGCCCTTGGCGGCGAAATTGTTCTCGAAGGCTTCGGCGACCCGCTCGAAGCCCGGCTTGCAGAGTCCTTCGGTCATTTCGGCATCGGCAGTTCGAACACGCCGATCAGGAAGCGCGCGGCGGCCGACAGGGCGGTGTCGTTGATGCCGTGGCCGACACCCTCGGCGATGTGCAGCCCGACCTTCACGCCGGCCTCGTTCAGCACGTTGGCCGCGGTCTGGCTGAGCACATGCGGCAGCATCTCGTCCTGGTCGCCGTGCGCGAGCAGGATGGGCGGACGCGACTCGATTTCCTTCTCCAGGACCTCCGGCCCCGCGAGCATGCCGGAGAAGCCGACGATGCCGGCGAGCGGCCTGGCGCGGCGCAGGCCGACGTGAAGCGCCATCATCGTGCCCTGCGAGAAGCCGACCAGCGCCGTCTTGCTCTCGTCCAGCCCGTGCTCCGCCATCTTCTCGTCGAGGAAGGCATCGACGTCGGCGGCCGCGCCGCGCACCCCGGCCAGCGCCAGCGCGGGATCGAGCCGCGAGACGGGGAACCACTGGTAGCCGAACGGATTGCCCTCGCAGGGCTGCGGCGCATTGGGAGCATAGAAGATCACGTCGGGCATCAACGGCCCCAGCACCGGCGCCAACCCGATCAGGTCGTTGCCGTCGGCGCCGTAGCCGAGCAGCAGGATCACCATGTGGCCGGGCCTGCCGTCGTTGTGCGGGCCGTAGCTGGCGCCTTCGAGCTTGGTCATTTTGCTTTCGACTCCAGTTTCGGCGCCGCCTTGGGTTCCAGCTTCGGTCCCTTGGCGCTCCAGTCCGGCATGTTGCGGCGATAGTGCCAGAGCAGCAGCGCCGCCGCACTGCGCCACGGCCGCCACTGCTCTGCGATTTTGACCAGCCGTTTCGCATCGGGCCGCTTGCGCAGCTTCTTGAGGTGCTGGGCCGCGATCACCAGCCCGAGATCGAGGCCGGGCATGATGTCGGGCCGGCCATGGGCGAACATCAGGTAGATTTCCGCGGTCCAGCGGCCGATGCCCTTGGCCTGGCACAGCATGGCGATGGCGGCCTCGTCGTCGAGCGCATCGAGCGCGCCGAAGTCGATGCGGCCCTCGACGATGTCGATGGCGAGGCTGCGGCCGTAGCGCATCTTGGCGCCCGACAGGCCGACGGCGCGCAACTCCTCGTCGGAGAGCAGCAGGAACGCCGCCGGCTCCATGCTGGGCACGGCCGCCTCCAGCCTGAGCCAGATCGAGCGCGCGGCATGGACGGAGACCTGCTGGCCCACGATGGAGCGCATCAGGCCGCCGAAACCGGTCGGCACCTCGCGCAACTCGGGATGCCCGACCTCGCTGATCGCGCGGGCGAAATCGGCGTCGACCTTCGCCAGATGCCGCATCGCCTTCTTGAGATTGGCGGCATCGAGAACCACTTGAACCATGCGGCGGGCATAGCACGCGCCGCAGGGGGACTGTAAGTTCCGCGACATGGAGATCGCCAGGCTCGCCGCTCTTCCCGCCATGCACGCTCGCATGCTCGAGCGCGTCGTCGCGGCCGTGCGCGCCGACGAACGGCTCGAGGCGCTGCTGGCGCCGACCCTGCCCAGCACCGGCCAGCGGTCGATCGCGGGGGCGCTGAAGCGATCGGCGGCGCTTTACGTCGAACTGAGGGAAGTCGCCCAGCCGCCGTCGCCCGTCGAGGGCATGCCCGGCCTGCTGCTGGACTTCATCGACGGCAAGCAGCCGCGCGCATGACGCTGGTGACGCGCTTTGCGCCGAGCCCGACCGGAGAGCTGCATCTAGGCTCGGCCTATTCGGCGTGGACCGGCTGGCATCGGGCGCGCGAGGCCGGCGGCACTTTCCTGGTGCGCATCGAGGACATCGACATCCGACGCTGCAAGCGGGAGTACGAGACGGCGCTGCTGGCCGACCTGAAGTGGCTTGGCTTCACCTGGGACGGCGAGGTGCGACGGCAGTCCGATCACTTCGCCGACTACGGCCGCGCGCTCGACCGGCTGGACGAGTGCGGGCTCGTCTATCCCTGCTTCTGCAGCCGCGCCGACATCGAGCGCGAGATCGCCGCATCGGCCAATGCGCCGCACTCCCAACGCCAAGGGCCCGACGGTCCGTTGTATCCCGGCACGTGCCGTCACCTCCCGGCGGCGGAGCGCCGGCAGCGTATGGCGGCGGGTCACGAACACTGCATGCGACTCGATGCCGGACGCGCTGCCGGGCAGGCCGGGCCCTATCACTTCGTCGACGAGACGCTGGGTCGGGTCGAAGGCCAGCCGATGCTGATGGGCGACTTCGTGATCGCCCGCAAGGACACGCCGACCAGCTACCACCTGTCGGTCACGGTCGACGATCACCTGCAGGGCGTCACGCTGGTGACGCGCGGCGTCGACGTGCTGCCGTCGACCCATGTCCACGGCCTGCTCCAGAAGCTCCTGGGCTACGAAACGCCGCGCTACGCCCATCACAAGCTTCTCACCGACGCGTCGGGCCGGCGTTTCGCCAAGCGCGACCGCGACATGACCATCCGGGCGATGCGCGACGCCGGCATGACGCGCGACGAGGTGGTGCAGTTGGCTCTTCGGACCGCGGGCCAGGCCCGTTCATAATTCGACATGAGAGCGGGGCTGGAGCCCCGCGGTCCGGAAGACTAAGATTCCACCATGAACAGACAAGAAGAACTGGCCGTCGGCCGGCGGCTGCTCGGCCATATCGACGCTCGCACCACCGACCTCGCCGACGCGATGTTCCGCAACCGCGTCGCGGCCTACTCCTGCCGCGAGCGCGCGGCGCTGGAGCGCGACCGGCTGTTCCGCGACCGGCCGATCTTCATGGGTCTTGCGACGCGGCTGCCCAGGCCGGGCGACTATCTTACCGATGATGTCGCCGGCATGCCGGTGCTGCTGACCCGTGGCGGCGACGGCGAGGTGCGCGCCTTCGCCAACATCTGCCGCCACCGCGGAGCGCCGGTGGCGCAAGGCTGCGGCAACGCGCGGGCTTTCGTCTGTCCCTATCATGGCTGGACCTACGACTCCGCCGGCAAGCTCCTGGGCACCACCGACAAGGTCGGCTTCGCCGGCATCGACCTCGCGAGCCACGGCCTGGTGCGCCTGCCGGCATCGGAGAAGCACGGGCTGCTGTTCGTGCGGCCCAAGCCGATGGGCGAGGGCGAGAGCGCCGCGATCGACGTCGATGCCGAGTTGGGCGCGCTGCGGCCCGACCTCGAGGCGCTGCAGCTCGCCAGCTATCCGATCTTCTCGACCGACCGCGTGACGCCGCGCATCAACTGGAAGTTCGCCGTCGACACCTTCCTCGAGGGTTATCACATCCCGCATCTTCACCGTAAGACGATCGCGCCGTACTTCATCGGCAACGTCGGCACGTTCGACGGCGCCGGCCCGCACGGCCGCATGTGCGTGGCGCGCACGTCGATCGACGAGGTGCGGCCGCTGCCCGAGGGCGAGCGCAACTATCGCCCGCACGTCATCTCGATCTACCAGCTCTTCCCCAACGCGCTCTTGATCTGGCAGGTCGACCACATCGAGATCTGGCGCGCCTTTCCCGACCGCGACGATCCCAGCCGCTGCGAGGTCGAGATGACGATCTACAAGCCGCAGGACAGCGACAGGCCCGACGCGTACTGGGAGAAGAACCGCAGCATCGCCATCCGGACGGTGATGGAGGAGGACTTCCCGCTGGGCGAGCGGATGCAGATCGGCTTCGAATCCGGCGCCACCGAGGAGGTGATCTACGGCCGCAACGAGCCCTCGCTGGTCCATTTCCACAGCTCGATCCGCAACGCGCTGGGCGTCGCGGCCTAGCTCATTGGACCGCGGGCCTCCAGGCCCGCCTCATGATTCATGAGCGGGCCTGGAG